>NZ_MPOR01000009.1:0-185939 GCF_001896155.1 Pseudomonas sp. FSL W5-0203 | reverse complement strand
CCACCAACCCGTTCCCGTGGATGAGCGAGATCATGGACTTGAAGAAAGAGAAAAACTTCTTCGAGACCCGTGTGATCGAGTATCAGACCGGCGGCGCGCTGAGCTGGGATTGATTCGGACTAAGCACTAAAGGAAGCCCTGGCATGTTCAGGGCTTTTTTTCGTCGGTAAAAAAGGCATTTGCCATTTCTTGAAGTACATCACCTCAAGCACCTGGCCCGGAAGGGTTCGGATCGCCCCCCCAATGCTGTAGCCTTGTGCCCCAATTGCCATCAGCGTTGTCACCGGTCAAGCGCTCGGGAAGCTTTCACTGAAGAGCTTTACGCCAAGATCGGAAGATTGGCACGGGAGTAGACTCCTGCTGTCACAGCTGATGCCCGCTTGAAAACTATCAGATAGGATCGAGGCCAACCCGTGAACCCAGACATGCTCGAAGCCGGCCCCGCAGACGCCAAAGTACTTTCCGTCTTTGACTTCGACGGCACCCTCACCCACCACGACAGTTTCGTGCCCTTCCTCAAGTTTGCCTTTGGCCCCGGCGAGTTTTATGGCCGGATGGTCAAGCTGGCGCTGCCGGGGCTGCGGTTTTTGGTGCGGCAGATCAGCCGGGATGAGTTGAAGGCGCAGTTGATTCGCACCTTTATGACCGGGGTGGAGAAGGCTTGGGTTCAGCAGCAAGCGCAGGAATATTGCCAGGCGCGCTGGAGCAAGTTGATGCGCCCGAGCGGTTTGCAGTCGGTAGCGGATGAGGTGAAGTCCGGGGCGGTGGTAACGCTGTGTTCGGCGTCGCCGGCGTTGGTGTTGCAGCCGTTTGCCGACCGGCTTGGCATCCGCTTGATCGGTACTGAGCTTGAGGTGGTGGATGGGGTGCTGACCGGCAAGCTCACCGGGAATAATTGCCGTTGTGAGAATAAGGTGCTGCGGCTTGAGGCGGTGTATGGGGACCTGGGGGAGTATCGGCTCAGGGCCTGGGGCGATACGCGTGGGGATCGGGAGTTGTTGGCGGCGGCGCAGGATGCGCATTTTCGGCATTTTCATGCGAAGAAGAAAAAGCGGGCTCGGTTGCAGCGGTGATGCGGGTGGGTGGGGTTGGCGGGAGACCGAGGCGATCCCTTCGCAGCCTCGCTGGGGCTCGACAGCTCCCACATTTGAGCTTTGTTGAGGCTTAGGCCGACGTCTTCAAGTCTACACCCAGCGCTGTGGCGAAGGCTTTTACCATCGGGCTTCTCGGCGCGTTGTGGCGCAGGATCAGGTTGAACGCGGTGCTTAAATGAACCTGCTCTGGGCACAGTGCGCGCAGGCGCCCTTCCCTTACCAGTGGCGTGGCGTAGTGTTCTGGCAGAAAGCCCAGGAAGCGGCCGGTGAGGATCAGGATGGCGACGGCTTCCACTTGTGAAGCCGAGGCGGACTGGCTGTCGTGGCTGACGAAGTTGGCCTTGTCGCGATGGATCGCATACCGATGGTTGACCACTTCGTATTGGCGAAGAGCGTCGGGGGTGATGTCGCTCGCAGTGAACAAGGGATGCCCTACGGCGCAGTAGGCGTGGGCCTTTTCTTCGTAGAGTGGGAAGTAGTCGAATTCTTCACGGCGTTGGTACACCGGGACGATGCCGGCGACCAGTCGCCCTTCCACTACCCCACGTTCAACTTCGTCCAATTGCGAGGCGTGTAGGCGCAATCTTATTTTTGGCGATTGGCGATGTAAGTTGCCCAGGGCGGTAATCAGTGGGGAACTAACGTCGGAGACGGTGTTATCGATAACGCCCACACTCAGGTCGCCGATGAGTTCATTCTGCGCCGAACTAAGCTTGTCGCGAAAACTGTCCACCGAGGTAAATAACTCGATGGATGCTTGATACACCAACTTGCCTTCTTCGGTCAGCCCGAACCCTTCGCGGCCCCGTGTGCACAGGCGCATGCCGATGCGAATCTCGAGATCGGAGATCTGTTTGCTGATGGCCGCCAGGCCCACGTTCAGCTCGTTTTGCGCGGCACTGAAGCCGCCGGCTTCGACCACGGCCATAAATACCCGCAACAATTTAAAGTCCAGCCCGCTCAGTTGCAGCGGCGCTCGTGTGCCGGGTTTTGGCGGCAGGTTTCCAGAAGTGGAAAGTGGGGTTTCCATAATGCGCGTTGACCTCGAGTGCCATATTCAACAGGCTTGAACCCAATCCTTGAACATAGCCAGGCGGCGATAATGAACATAAACATCCGCCCTTGGCAACCTTGAATACGGCGCGTCAGACGTCGGTTCTACACCGATAAACTTCTGTTGAAACTGCCTCCGACTCTTCTAAAAACAAGCGTGAGGAACACCCATGTCCCAGCCCACCGACCGCCTTTGGGGCGCTCGTTTCAAGACCGGTCCGTCTGCGGCGTTGGCCGCGTTGTCGCGTTGCCCTGAGCGCTATTTTCGCCTCACGCCCTACGACCTGGCCGGCTCCCGCGCCCATGCCCGTGAGTTGCAGCGCGCCGGTTTGCTGGATGAATCGGAAACCCTGCGCGCCCTCGAAGCCCTGGACCGTATCGGTGAGGATTTCGCCGCCGGTCGCCTGCATCCCACCCTGGATGACGAGGACGTACACACCTTTATCGAACGCGTATTGACCGAGCGCCTCGGTGCCCTGGGCGGCAAGTTGCGCGCCGGACGCTCGCGCAATGACCAGACGGCCAATGATCTGCGCCTGTTCCTGCGTGACCATGCACGCACCATCGCCACTGAGGTGTTGGGCCTGCAGCAGGCGTTGGTTGAACAGGCCGAGCAACATGTGCAGAGCATCTGCCCGGGCTTCACCCATTTGCAGCAGGCGCAACCCATTGTGTTTGCCCATCATTTGCTGGCTCACGCGCAGTCGATGCTGCGCGATGTGCAGCGCCTGGTGGATTGGGATGCGCGTACGGCCCTGTCGCCGTTGGGCGCGGCAGCGATGGCAGGTTCGGCGATAGCACGTCAGCCGCAGCACTCGGCCAAGGAAATGGGCTACACCGGGCCATGCGAAAACTCCATCGACGCTGTCGCCAGCCGTGACCATGTGGCGGAGTTCCTGTTTGTGGCGGGCATGCTCGGGGTGAATATTTCGCGGCTGTCTGAGGAGTTTTGCCTGTGGTCGTCGCGCCAGTTTCGCTGGGTAGTGCTAGACGACGCCTACGCCACCGGCAGTTCGATCATGCCGCAGAAAAAGAACCCGGACATTGCCGAACTGGCGCGGGGCAAGGCCGGGCGTTTGATCGGCAACCTGACCGGGCTGATGTCGACGCTCAAGTCGTTGCCACTGTCGTACAACCGCGATTTGAGTGAAGACAAGCACAGCGTGTTGGACAGTGTGGACACCTTGCTGCTGGTGTTGCCGGCGATGGCCGGGATGGTGGCGACCATGAAGGTGCAGGTAGAGGAGCTACGACGCCAGGCACCGATGGGCTTTACCTTGGCGACTGAGGTGGCGGATTGGTTGGCCACCCGTGGCGTGCCGTTCAAGGAGGCCCATGAGATTACCGGCGCGCTGGTACAGGCCTGTGAGCAGCATGAAATTGAGTTGTGGCAAGCCTCACCGGCGATGTTGGCCGAGGTGGATGGGCGGCTCACCCCGGACGTGCGTGATTGCCTGACCCTGGAGGCGGCGATTGCGGCGCGCAGTGGGTGGGGTGGTACGGCGCCGGAGCGGGTGAAGGAGCAGATTGGGCGGTTGAAGACTGCTTTGGCTGAACAGCAGAAGTGGGCTGAGAGTTATCAGGGGTTTCGGATTTAAGCCTTGGTAGGTGTGGTGAGCTCACCGGCGCTTTCGCAGGCAAGCCAGCTCCCACATTTGACCGGGTTTCAACCGTAACACCGTGTACATCGGTTAGAGCGTCATTAGTTTTGGAGTAGCAACATGAATCAAACCCCGGCCGAGCGCTTGGAAGCCGAGCGCAAGTTGTCTGAAAACCAGTTCGATATCACCCGGTACGAGCATGTGCCGCGGCGGTATTACGGGCGGATGTTTTTTGCCACGTTGATCGTGATTGTGTTGGCTGCGCTGTTGCGCGCGTTTGCCAATGGCCAGATCGAATGGTCCTACATTGGCCAGTTCCTTACGTCGCAAGCCATCCTCTGGGGCCTGGTGAACACCATCGTCATGTCGATCCTGGCGATGGCATTGGGCGTGGTGATCGGCGTGATCACGGCGATCATGCGCATGTCGGCCAACCCGATCCTGCGTTACGTGGCCATCACCTACACCTGGTTGTTTCGCGGTACACCGCTGATTTTGCAATTGTTGCTGTGGTTCAACCTGGCGTTGATCTTCCCGGTGATCGCGATTCCGGGCCTGTTCAGCATCGACACCGTCGACCTGATGACGCCCTTCGTAGCCGCCCTGCTCGGCTTGAGCATCAACCAGGGCGCCTACACCGCTGAAGTGGTGCGTGCCGGCTTGCTGTCGGTGGACACCGGCCAATACGAGGCGGCCAAGTCCATCGGCATGCCGAGCCTGCAGGCGCTGCGCAGGATCATTCTGCCGCAGGCCATGCGCGTGATCATCCCGCCCGTAGGCAACGAGTTCATCAGCATGGTGAAAATGACCAGCCTGGCCAGTGTCATCCAGTACTCGGAACTGCTGCACAACGCGCAAAACATCTACTACGCCAACGCCCGGGTGATGGAGCTGCTGATTGTGGCGGGCATCTGGTACCTGGCGGTGGTGACTGTTCTTTCATTTGGTCAAAGCCGCCTCGAGCGTCGTTTTGCCCGCGGCGCCGGCAAGCGTTCGTAAGCCTGGGTTGAGGAGATTTGCCCCATGAGAAGCATCGTCAAGGCTGTCAACCTGAACAAGTATTACGACCAGTATCACGCCCTGCGTGACATCAATATCGAGGTCGAGCAAGGCGAGGTGATGTGCATCATCGGCCCGTCCGGCTCGGGCAAAAGTACCCTGCTGCGTTGCGTCAACCAGCTGGAAAAGATCGACAAGGGCGGCCTGTGGGTCGACGGCGAACTGGTCGGTTATCGGGTAGTCGGCAACAAGCTGCACGAGATGAACGAAGCGCAGATCGCCCGCCAGCGCCTGGCCACCGGCATGGTGTTCCAGCGTTTCAATTTGTTCCCGCACATGACCGTGTTGCAAAACATCATCGAAGGCCCGTGCCAGGTGCTCAAGCGCTCGCCCAAGGAAGCCATCGAAGACGCGCTGGAACTGCTGGCCCGCGTTGGCCTGGCGGACAAGCGCAATGCTTACCCGGTGGAGTTGTCCGGTGGCCAGCAACAGCGTGTGGCAATCGCCCGTGCCTTGGCGATGCGCCCCAAGTTGATGCTGTTTGACGAACCCACATCAGCCCTCGACCCGGAGCTGGTAGGCGAAGTGTTGTCGGTGATGCGCGATTTGGCCACCACCGGCATGACCATGATCGTGGTCACCCATGAATTGGGCTTCGCTCGCGAAGTGTCCAACCGCATGGTGTTTATGGACGCCGGCCAGATTGTGGAAGCCGGCAGCCCGGAAGACATTCTAATAAGCCCACAAAACCCGCGTACCCAAAGCTTTATTTCTGCCGTTCGCACTTAACTAAAAAACTAACGAGAACGCCCCCATGAAGAAGATGTTTATCCCTACCTTGCTTGCAGGCCTGATTGCCTCCTCATGTGTATTCGCGGCCTTGCCGCAAGCCATCAAGGACAAGGGTGAGATCAGCGCGGCCATCGTGCCGAACTACCCGCCGATGGACTTCAAGGACCCGGCCACCAACACACTCACCGGCTTTGATTTCGACCTGGGCAACGCCCTGGCCGAGCGACTGGGCGTGAAGATCAAATGGCAGGAAACCGGCTTCGAACAAATGCTCAGCGGTCTGACCACCAAGCGCGTCGACATCGTGCTGTCAGGCATGACCGACACCGCCGAGCGCCAGAAAGCCGTGACCTTCATCGACTACTTCACCAGCGGCCCGCAGCTGTACACCCTGGCCAAGCGCGAAGAGATCAAGGAGTTGACCGACCTGTGCGGTAAAAAAGTCGGCACCAGCCGCCGCACCACCTGGCCGTCGGAAATTACCGCCTGGAGCAAGGCAAACTGCGAGGCGGCGGGTAAGCCGGCAATCGTGGTGATCGGCACCGAAGGCTCGGCGGATGCGCGGGCGCAGTTGCAGCAGAACCGCCTGGATGCGGCGATGCAGGGCAGCGAGACCATTCCTTATTTGATGTCGCTGGACAAGGGCAAGTACAAGCCGGTGGGGCTGGCGATTTCCAAGCAATTCACCGGGCTTGGGATTGAGAAGAGCAATACCGAGTTGGTCACGGCGATCAGTGAGGCGTTGCAGGGCATGATTGATGATGGGACTTACGGCAAGATCCTGAAGAAGTGGGATCTGGAACAAGGTGCGGTAGAAAAAATCACCATCAACTCTGGCCAATAACGCCATCGAATGTGGGAGCTGGCTTGCCTGCGATAACGGTGGGTCAGCTAAAACAATGTTGGCTGTTACTCCGCTATCGCAGGCAAGCCAGCTCCCACACTCAATCTGCGTTCGCTGGTGATCTGAGTCGTGTAGGTAAGAATCACAAGGAGCCCACCCCACCGTGGCCACCTACTCCCTGGTAATCCGTCGCCTGATGATCTGCTCGGTGACCATCGTGGTCAGCCGTGCCATGACCAGCCCATTGCTGGCCCTTTGGCTGAGCACACGCCTGGGCCTCAACCAGCAGGACATCGGCCTGCTGATGGGGGTCGCGGTGTTCATCGCCACGCTCATGGGGTTGTATGGCGGCTACATCATCGATCGCCTGGAAAAGCGCAAACTGCTGATCCTGGCCATGCTCTCCAGTTCCATCGGTTTTTTGTTGCTGACCTTTGCCAGCAACCTCTACCTCACCACGCTGACCCTTGTTGTGACTGAAGCCGCGTCGGCGCTGTTCCTGATCGGCTCCAAGGCGATCATCAGCGAGAACCTGCCGGTGGGTGAGCGCGCCAAGGTGTTTTCCCTGCGCTACACCCTGACCAATGTCGGCTATGCCACGGGCCCGATGTTGGGCGTAGTGATTGCCGGCCAATTGCCGTGGGCACCGTTTTTGATCGCCAGCGCCATTGCCTTTGGCAGCCTGTTCCTGATGATCGGCATTGCGCCGACCCAGCGCGACGACAGTCATAAGCCTCAGAGTTTCCTCAGCACCCTGCGCATCTTGCGCAGCGACCGCACGCTGATCCTCTTCACCAGCGGCAGCCTGTTGAGCACCATCGTCCATGGGCGCTACACCCTTTATCTGTCGCAGTTTTTGCTGGTGGCCTACACACCCGACCAGGCACTGAAAATTCTGTCTGCGGTGCTCGCCTGCAACGCCATCACCGTGATTTTGATGCAGTACCAAATCGGCCGATTTCTCAAGCGCGAGCAACTGCGCCATTGGATCGTGCTGGGCACCCTGCTGTTTATTGTCGGGTTGGTCGGTTTCAGCCAGGCGCACAGTCTGCTGACCTGGTGCCTGGCGATGTTTGTGTTCACCTTGGGCGAGATGATCATCTATCCCTCAGAGTTCCTGTTTATCGACACCATCGCGCCGGATGCACTACGGGGCAGTTATTACGGGGCACAGAACCTGGCCGCGTTTGGCGGGGCCATGAGCCCGGTGATTTGCGGCTATCTGCTGATCAATGCGGCGCCCACCAGCATGTTCTTTGCCTTGGCCGCACTCACGGCCGTGGGCGGCACCCTGTGTTTCTTGAGCGGGCGACGCGTGGCAGGTTCTTGCTGATATTTACGCAAGATCCGGCTATTAATAGCCAAACCTCTGAAGGACCCGAGCCCCATGAAATTCGACACGGCCTACAGCCTGAGTCTCGACGACAAGGTGTCGATCTATGACATACGAGACCTGAATTTCGACGAAACCACCGCGTTCGATTCCGACAAGGACAGCTTCCTGTGCCCCAACGACGCCTGCCGCGCGGCGTTCGATAGCACCACCAATGCGTTGAGCACTTTCAACGCCAAGAACGTCAACTACCTGCGCACGCCGCACTTCAAGAACAAACCCGGCACGCGGCATATCGACGGCTGCCGCTATGCCGGCAGCCATAAACCTGCGACGGGTGAAAATGACGACGAGCGTGAGGAAAATTTCCCATCGGAATTTGTGCTGACGCGGCGACTGTACGAGCCTAAAACGCCGGTAGTCGGCACCGCTGGAAGCGTCCTTCAGGAGCCGACGAAAGCGCCCGCAAACCGCGCTACCACCTCTTCTGGCAGCAATGACTCGATCCCGGACAAAACCAGCGTATTCGCACACCCGGTGGAGTGCTACGTGTCCAACATCGATGACAAGGACAAGCTCAAGGCCATGCCTTTGAAGATCGGTGAGCACGCGGCGACCTACTGGGCATTCTTCAAGAAGATCGAATACCTGCAAGACAACCAGGGTTTGATTTACTGGGGCAAGATCAAGACCATCAAGGACTACACCAGCAGTTTTCGCATCGACTTCGAAAAGAAGGTGTGGCTCGACAGGAAGCCTTATTCGGTGAACGTCTACCTGAGCAAAAAGCTCATCGAAAACTACCGCAAGCGCACGGCATTCCTGGAGCAGATCAAGGCGGCGGCCAGCAGTGAACGGTCGCTGTATTGCTTTTTCTATGGGGTCACGCCGCAGCTTGTGCAGGTGCCCAGCCAGAAAAACCCCGAGCAGACGTTCGGGGTATTCAGCGCCAGGATCGAGAATCTGGATCACCTGATTATTCGTGAGGCACCGGGGCTGGAATCATAAGGGGTTGCAACGCCAGTGGATGAGCGGTAGAAACAACTGTACAAAAACACAGTATAGTTGCACCTCCCCTGTCGAACCTGGAGAAACCCCATGTCCTCTCTGGCAATGAGTTCTTTCGTAGAACAACAGATCGTCCTGCATCAATTCACCGCCAAACACTGCGCGCAGGCGCGCGTCATGCTGGGCTGGAGCCGCGAAGCGCTGGCTCGCCAGGCTGGCGTGGCGGTGCAAGCCATTGAACAATTGGAAGACCACGGCGACGTGGACGATGAAACCCGTTTGATCCTGGCGTTTCGCCTGGAGGCCGAAGGGCTGGTGTTTTTCCCGGGGTTCGCACCGGGGTGGGGGATGAGTGCGCGCCGGTTCGATACCCCGGCGGCGCAGCCTTCTGCACAAAGCCTTATCTCTCAATTGATGGGTTCAACCGTGGCAACCAGCCGAGGCTGACTCAACTCAGCCGTTGGTGGCCTCAACCGTTTTATCTGGACTGTCTGGTGTTTGCGTAGAAGGAGCACCTGGGAGAAAAGCCGGTTCTTGAATGGCCTGCGAGGCTTGTTCATAACCATGGGCGACTGACAGCAAGGTGGCTTCACTCTTGCCGGAGCCATACACGTAAATTGCCGTGGGCATGCCTTCATCATCCATACCTGATGGAACAGATATACCGGGGTACCCGGCGGCCGCACTATAGAAATAGTTGTGCGTCAGAAAATTCGATACCATGGCGTCGAGCTTGTGCTCCTTCAGGGGGGCATCAATGGTCTTCTGAAATACAGGAAGGATGGCTTCCCACAATACCTCGCGCTTTTGCGGCGTGGTCTCCAGCTCATTGATCATTTCCAGCAATTTCTGGTCAGGCTCATCAGGTTTCTGCGTGCGTTTGATAAAAGCAATCAGCTCAGCAAGTGACTTGACGGGCAAACCTTCCCGCCCAGCCAAATAGTCTTCCAGTTGTTGCTTGACCTCCGAGAATATCGCCTCGTTATAACCCTCATAGGCTTCATCGGGGACACCGGCGTCCAACCGCTCCAAGGGCACTAGAATTGCACCCTGGGCCTTCATCACTTCGAGCGCCGCCTCATAGTGCTTGCGGTCTGCGCGCTTGGCCGGGTCTTTGGACTCCTCTGCGGACAATTCAGGCAAAGGGGTATAGCCAATACGCTTACCCTTCAAGGCATCAGCGTGCAGGCCCTCGGTGTAGACGTTGGTCTCGGTCATTGCATTGAGTGCTTCTGCCGCATCACAGATATTGCGGGTGAAGGTCCCCACCGCGTCCATGCGGGTGCTGGTCATGACGCCTTCGGTACTGACCAGGCCCGTCGTTGTTTTCAGGCCAAACACACCGTTGTAGGCTGCGGGGCTGATGATTGATCCGTTGGTTTCCAACCCCAGTGCCACGGGCACATGCCCCTGGGCGACCGCCACGGCCGAACCTGAACTCGAGCCGGCCACCGTCCCTCCGAGTCGATGTGGGTTCAACGTCTGGCCACCTCGGGAGCTCCAGCCATCCGCCGATTTGAGTGAGCGAAAGTTGGACAGCTCACTCATATTGGTTTTGCCTACAATCACCACGCCAGCTTTCAGCAAATTGTCGACGACCTTGGCATTCCGGGCGGCAGGCGCACCCACCAACGCCTTGGAGCCTGCACTGGTCTGCATGCGGTCATTGGTTTCAAAGACATCCTTGAGCGCTATCGGCACGCCATGCAAGTACCCGCGTACGCGGCCATTGGCACGTTCCTGATCGCGGGCTTTCGCCTCCCTCATGGCATCCGGGTTGGTTTCCAAAAACGCATTGCCGCCCTGTAGCCCACGATCAATATTGGCAATTTGTTTGAGCGAGTCCTTCAACAGCGACTCTGAGGTGACGCCGCCTCCTTGGGCCATCTCCGCTGACATCTGGCAGGCACTCTTGAAACCTTGTACCGGGTTTGAAAGCTCCTGAAGCAGGCCCGTGGCCCATCCACCTGCCGAAACTGGTCCGATCATGAAGTGCCCCTCTGTTTGACTGAGTGTGAGAGCTATCGGTCGATAGCGCCGCACCAGTCTAAGAGCCGACCACCCACCACTATTTCAGGCGAATCCTGCCACTGCGTCCTACCCTTCGCAGCCCGATGTAGGCATCAATACCTACGGCCGCAGCACGCGGTAAGCTCGTACCAGTGCCGCCAAGCGATCACCCGCCCAGCGCGCACCGTAAAACCAGACCTTGGAGCCGTCTTCCAGGGTTTCACACATACTGGGGTAGCCGCTTTTACAGGCGTGATGAAAGGCGGCTTCGGGATCCTCTGACACCAAGGCATCAAGGCGAAGACCTACCACCAGCTCGTCGATTTCATGACAAGCCTGCTCACAATCACCGCTGCGCTGCATATCCACTGCCACGCATTGCGCACCAGCCTGGCGCAGGGTGTCGAAGACTCGGTTCAAGGCCGCACTGCGTGCGACCCGTTCAACCTGCTTGCCCTGCACATAATGCTCGGCATAGCCGATACGATATCCCGTCAGCGGCAGCGAGGCGGTGAAGGTGGTGTTATTCAATACCAGCGGTACCTCCACCATCACCGGTTCGGTAGGGTCAACGCCGCTGATGGCGATCAGCGATAGCGCGGGATCGCGCACCGGCCGTATATGGGGAGCCAGAGCGTTATACCCAGGTATGGGCGTGGCGCCGGCACGTTGCTCGGTGCCAAAGACAATAGAAGGGGGAGCGGCACCGTGGGGTGAAGCGGGAACGTCGACGGCGTTCATTAGCGATGGCAGCGGTTGAGCTGACGCACACGGCAAACCCATCTTCCAAAGTTTCTTACAATGGCTGTCCATCGAAACATCCTCCCGGAGATAAAATTCCCGGGGGATCATCGCACTCTCTCTTGACCTTTGTCGCAGGGCTGAAATTCGCTGAAAAGCTCTTTTCCAAACGGGCCTTTGGCTCAGCCTGCTGCGTGTTCGTTGACCGATTGAGGTTCCACTTCCAGCCACCAGGCACGCCCGCGCTCAGGCTGGTTCAAGCGAAAAGCCTGGCCCATCGCCGGAGTGGTGATCGAAACATTGCGCTCCCAGGCCAGGGCCATGATGCGGTCGAAAGGCTCATGCCAGGCGTGGAAGGCCAGGTCGAAGGTGCCATTGTGAATCGGCAGCAGCCAGCGCCCTTTAAGGTCGATATGCGCCTGCAGCGTTTGCTCCGGCTGCATGTGTACATGGGGCCAATCGACGTTGTAAGCGCCGGTTTCCATCAGGGTCAGGTCAAACGGCCCGTATTGCTCGCCGATGCGTTTGAAACCGTCGAAATAGCCCGTATCGCCACTAAAAAAGATACGCCGCGTGTCGTCGATCATCACCCAGGAGCACCACAGGGTCTGGTTGCCATCAAACAGGCCGCGCCCGGAAAAGTGCTGGGCCGGCGTGCAGACAAAACGAACGCCATCGACCTCGGTGCCCTGCCACCATTGCAACTGGCGGACTTTGCTGGCATCCACGCCCCATTTGACCAGTGTGTCGCCCACGCCCAGGGGCGCCAGGAAGTAGCGGGTCTTTTCGGCCAATTGGACCACCGCTTTGCGGTCGAGATGGTCGTAATGATTGTGGGAAAGGATCACCGCTTCCAGCGCAGGCAGCTCTTCAAGACTGATAGGCGGCTGATGAAAACGCTTGGGGCCGGCCCAACGCAATGGCGAGGCGCGTTCGGCAAACACCGGGTCGGTGACCCAGAATTTACCGCGCATTTTCAGCAGCACGGTTGAATGGCCGAGGCGATACACGCTGTGATCAGGGGCGGCCAATAACTGCTCGCGGGTCAGTGGCTGTACCGGAATCTGCCCCACCGGCCGTGTCGTTCGCGGCTTGTTGAATAGCATGTTCCAGAAAATGCGCAGGGTCTTGCCCAAGCCACCGTGCTGCACCGGCGTGTCGTTGCTGAAGTGCCCCAGGCCCTGCTCGGCAGGCTTGGGCGCCGAGGGCGCAGGGTCGAGACGGGTTGAAATCGTAGCCATGACAAAGTGACTCCTGCGGTCCGCTCAAGTATTACACTGCACAGTGTAGTTTCTAGATTGCAACAAAATCCGGAGCAAGTAAACTGCCCGGTGTAATTTCATTGTTGAGTCGAATGCCTTCCATGACTGCCCCCAAACGCCTCACCGAGCGTAAACGCGAAGCCATCGTGGCGGCGGCGATTGCCGAATTTCGCGAGCACGGCTTCGAGGTCACCAGCATGGACAAGATCGCCGCCAGCGCTGGCGTTTCCAAGCGCACCGTGTACAACCACTTCCCCAGCAAGGAAGAACTGTTCGCCGAGATCCTCCACCAACTGTGGGCCAGCAGCGTTGCCCAACTGGACGTGATCTACACCAGTGACCGCCCACTGCGCGACCAACTACGCACGTTGCTGGAAGCGAAAATGCAGATGATGTCAGACGCCAACTTCCTCGACCTGGCACGCGTGGCCATTGCTGCCACTATCCATTCGCCGGAGCGCGCGCAAGACATGGTCAACCGCCTCAGTGCGCGGGAAGAAGGCTTTACCCAATGGGTGCGCGCCGCCCAGGAAGACGGCCGCCTCACCGGCACCGACCCGGCGTTCGCCGCCCACCAGATCCAAAGCCTGCTCAAGGCCTTTGCATTCTGGCCGCAAATCACCCTCGGCCAGCCCACCCTCGACCCTGCCACCCAGGCCCACGTCATCGAATCGGCCATCGACCTGTTCCTCGCCGGCTACGAAGCCAGCACGCAGCGCACGCCCCAGTAAGCCCTGTTGCAGGAGCGACATTTAAGGTCGTTTATGGCGTTTTTGCCCGCTGTTTTGCGCAAATGGCCTGGAAGGACACTGATTAATCCCACAGGAATAATCGACAATCCACCTTTCTTATCCGACCACCGGCTCTGCCCGCTGACGCGTGCTGTTGCACCCGCAAAAAAGTTGACCCAGGACACTATGGAAAACAGACGAGGCAAAGGGCTTTCATTTGCCAGGCGTATATACACGCCAAGGATTATCGGCCTGGGTATCGGTAGCATCAGCGTAATCGGGGCTTTGTATCCCTTGTCGATGCCCGGTTGGGTCTGGGCGTTGCTGCTGTTCAACGGCATTGCCTGGCCGCATGTGGCGTACCTGATTTCCACTCACTCGCCATTTCCCTACCAGGCCGAACAACGCAACCTGCTGTATGACTCAGTGCTGGGCGGATTCTGGGCCGCGGCCACTCAGTTTTCGCCACTGACAGCGGTGACTATTCTGTCGATGATGGCCATGAACAACGTCGCAGCCGGTGGCAAACGCCTGTTCCTGCGCGGGTTGCTGGCACAGGCGGCCGGTATCGCGGTGGCCTGGGGCCTGTTCGGCATCAAGTTCGACCCCAGCGTCAGCCTCACCGAGGTCTACACCTGCCTGCCGATGCTGACGCTCTACCCGATGGCCATCGGCATGGTCTGTTACCAGTTGGCGATCAAACTGTCGCAACACAAACGCGCCCTCAGCGCCCTGAGCCGCATCGACAGCCTCACCGGCCTGCTCAACCATGGTTCCTGGAAAGACCTGCTGAACCTCAAGTTTCACAAGTGCCAACAGCAACACGGCCAAGCGACCATTGCTTTGATCGATATCGACCACTTCAAGCACATCAATGACGTTCATGGCCACACCGTGGGTGACGCGGTGCTGCGCCAGTTGAGCCAAGCGCTGCGCGAACACTTGCGCGAAGAAGACCTGGCCGGCCGCTATGGCGGCGATGAGTTCTGTGTGATTCTTCCGAAAATGCCCCTGCAAGCCGCTGCGCAGGTAATGGAGCATCTACGCGAAACCTTCAGTCACTATCGGCATCCGCAAATCCCAGACCTGCGCGTCAGCCTGAGCATTGGCCTGGCGGATTTCCACCCGTCCTTCAAGGACGCGGTCATGTGGCTCGATGCTGCGGATCGCGCGTTGTACACCGCCAAAAACAGCGGCCGCAACCGCGTCAAGATCAGCGAATGCACGGTCGTTCATTCAGCCGGAGTTGTCTGATGACACCTCGTCCGAATCTTGCTCCGCCCACCTGCTGCAATAGCATAATGCCGCCATTGGTCGCCTGGCCAAAATAGTCCTGCCTGACGAGCGAACTTCCAGGCCGATTGATCACTCTGAGACCGTTGTTCTACCCCCCTCTGTCAGCACCAGGAAGCTGGCAATGAGCAAGTCAACCGTAAGGCCAGGGGCCCTACGGGGTCAGGCGCAAATACATGGACCCCGCATACGCTTGCATGCCCGAGCCCTCCACCATGCTATTTCACGCTCACAAGAAAACCATCAGTACCCTGCAACACAGCCTTGCCCAACAGACCAGCCTGCTGGACGCCATCGAGCGCTCCATGGCCGTGATCGAATTCGACCTGCAAGGTACCGTGCTGCGCGCCAATGACAACTTCTTCAAGACCATGGGCTACCGCGCCGAACAGATCCTGGGGCAGCCCCATCGGATGTTCTGTACCCCGGCGTTCGCCCGCAGCGCGGACTACAACCAGTTATGGACGCACCTGCGCAACGGCCAATTCCAGTCGGGCACCTTTGAACGAGTAGGCGGCAACGGCGCCTCGGTGTGGCTGGAAGCCAGCTATAACCCGGTACGGGATGAAGCGGGGAATGTAATCAAAGTGGTGAAATACGCCATGGACGTCACCCCGCGCCTGCAAGCCGAGAGCGAAGCCAACGCCAAGCTTGCAGCCATCGACCGCGCCATGGCGATGATCGAGTTCAACCTCGACGGCACCATCATCACCGCCAACGGCAATTTCCTGCAGCGCATGGGCTACAGCCTGGCGCAGATCCAGGGCAAGCATCACCGCCTGTTTTGCACGGCCGAACTGGCCAACAGTGCGGCCTACAGCGAGTTCTGGAAGCGCTTGAACCAGGGCGAGCTGTTCAATGGCCAGTTCGAGCGGGTGGATAAACACGGCCAGGTCGTGTGGCTGGAAGCCAACTACAACCCGGTCTACGACGCCAGCGGGCGCTTGTGCAAAGTGGTGAAGTTCGCCTCGGACGTCACCGCCCGCGTGCTACAGCATGCCGCTGACGCACAGAGCGCCGCCCAGGCTTATCACCTGTCGTTGAACACCCAGGAGATGGCGGAAAAAGGCGCTGAGGTGATTCAGAAGACCGCCAGCGGCATGCGTGAAATTGCCGTGGATATCGACACCTCTTCGCAACTGATCGCCAAGCTGGGCGAACGCTCGCAACAGATCACCGCCATCGTCAACACCATTCGCGGCATTGCCGACCAGACCAACCTGCTGGCCCTCAACGCCGCCATCGAAGCCGCCCGCGCCGGCGAGCAGGGACGTGGCTTTGCCGTGGTGGCCGATGAAGTGCGGCAACTGGCCGCGCGCACCAGCGGCTCCACCGCGGAAATCTCCGGCATGATCGCCATGATCCAGGACGAAACCCGCCAAGCCATCGACAGCATGGACGCCACCCGCGACCGCGCTGCCCAGGGTGTGGAACTGGCCAACCAGGCCGGCACGGTGATCCTGCAGATTCGCGAAGGTACCGGCGAGGCGGTACAAGCGGTAAGCGCGTTTGCCAATGAGCGGGGCAATCGCTGAACCCTTGGCGCTGGCTGTCTGAGGGTTAACTTCGCAGCCAGCGCACATGCCGCCCCAACTCATCAAACAGCGTCACCACCGAGCGCAACGCCCGACAATCAGGCCGCGTCAACAACCACAACGCCGTATCGTGCCCTGCCAGCGCAGGGCCCAGCGGTTGCACGCCATTCCCGACTAGAAAATCCGGCAGCGCCGCTACGCCCAACCCTGCGCGCACTAATTCGGCCACCGACTGCATGCTGTTGCACCGATAACGGAGACGCACGCCCGGCAAATACTCACGGCGCCAGGCGACGGTGGGGTGATCGGGTAAAAAATCGTCCGGCGCGATCCAGGCCAGATCGGCCCACTCATGGTCTGGGTGCAGGCGCGCATAGTCGGCACTGGCACACACCTGATACGCCACCGCCCCCAGGCAACGTCCGACAAGATGCTCCGGCGGCGCCGTGGTCAGGCGCAGGGCGATATCCGCATCGCGGCGGCTGAGGTTGGCGAAGTCATTGGAGGTGCTCAGTTCCAGGGTCAACGCCGGGTAGGCCGGCATGAACTGCGCGAGGGCCGGCAACAGCAAGCCTTGCAACACTGAGTCGGTGCAGGTCAGGCGCACGGTGCCGCTGATCACTTCACCGCCCTGTTCCACGCCAATGCGCGCCGCCTCCAGCGCCTGCTCGGCACGCTCGGCCTGTTGGGCCAGGTTGCTCGCCAGGCTGGTGGGCAAATAACCGGCACGGCTTTTTTCAAACAGGGTTTGACCCAGCGCCGCCTCCAGCCGCCGCACCGCACGGAACACCGTGGACACATCGACCCGCAGCAGCGCCGCCGCCCGTGCCAGGGTACCGCCGCGCACCAGGGCCAGGACCAATGACAGGTCGGCGTAGTCGATTTGATAGTGCGTAGCTGCATTGAACATATGGGCAAACGCCAATATTGATTGCGTGAGCGCCAATCTATAGTGGGTATCAACCCACCACAAGCCATGGGACGTACACGATGCCAACCCCCGCGCTGCACCTTGCCCTGATCGGTGACTACAACCCTGATGTGACCGCCCACCAAGCCATTCCCATGGCCCTGCAACAGGCCGCCGACGCTCTGGGCCTGAGCGTCCACGTGCAATGGCTGGCCACCGACACCCTTACCTCCACTTCTGCCCTGAGCGACTTCGACGGCTTCTGGTGCGTGCCCGGCAGCCCCTATCGCGACGTCGACGGCGCCCTGCGCGCGATACGTTTTGCCCGCGAACAAGGTCGCCCTTTCCTCGGTACCTGCGGCGGTTTTCAACATGCCGTGCTGGAATATGCCCGCCATGTGCTCGGCTGGGCCGATGCCCAGCACGGCGAATTAATGCCCGATGCTGAGCGCGCCGTCATCACGCCGCTGGACTGCTCCCTGGTGGAAGTGAACGACACCGTGCGCCTGGCCGCGTACACGCGCATTGCCCAGGCCTACGGCAGCCTGGACATCCACGAGGGTTACCGTTGCCGCTACGGCATCAACCCCACCTTTGCCGACGCCCTGCTGGACGCCAACCTGATTCCCACCGGCCACGATTCGGCGGGCGATCTGCGCGCGGTGGAACTGCTCGACCACCCGTTCTTCGTCGCCACCCTGTTCCAGCCTGAACGCGCCGCACTCAAGGGCATCACGCCGCCGCTGGTGATTGCGCTGCTCAAGGCCTGCCAGGAGGTATCGGCATGATTGCCAAAACACCCGCCCCACCTTATTACGCGGTAATTTTCAGCTCGCTGCGCACCGACGCCGACCGGGGTTATGGCGAGGCCGCCACGCGCATGCTGGAACTGGCCAGGCAACAACCGGGGTTTCTTGGGGTGGAATCGGCGCGGGAGGATGGGCTGGGGATCACCGTGTCCTACTGGGCCAGCGAGGCGGCGATCCTGGCCTGGAAACAGCAGGCCGAGCATCGGCAGGTGCGTGAGCAAGGGCGGGCCACTTGGTATGCGGCGTTTCACACGCGGGTGTGCAAGGTAGAGCGGGCCTACGCCTTCTCCACTTGAAACACCGAACCCGGTGGGAGCTGGCTTGCCTGCGATGCAGACACCTCGGTGATGCAGTGAAACCGCAGTGAGACTATCGCAGGCAAGCCAGCTCCCACATTTGCTCGTCATCGTTAGCAATCGCGGACGCTCAGCTCACCAAACTGCGCAACGCGCTGATCTGCGGGATCTCTACCCGGCGCATATACACACGCAGCGGCTCGGTGATGTTGATGCGCTCGTCGATATTCTGGTCGAGCAACAACTGCAGGCGCGCTCGGCACAGGGTCATGGTGTGGTCGGCGGCCGGCAGCCAGACGAACTCGGCCGTGGGGATGATGCCGTCATCGGCCACGTCCATGCCGAATGAGTCTTCGCTGAATCGTACGATGTACTGGCCGGTCTTGCGGTTGAGGCCGACAAAACCCTGGAGTTGGTCGGCGGCCTGGCAGATAAGCTCGGAAGTGATGCGCATGGTAAACCTCACTGAAAAGTCCCACAGGGACTGGAAAGATGGTTTACACGCGTGGCAGAAAATACCGCCCTCTGGCGGGGCAGCTACCCGTAAGAATACTGCAACACCCTGCAAAAAAGTCGACAAAATTGGCCGGTGCGCACGTTAATGTCGGTTTGGTGATAGCGCCGTTCGCAATCAATTGTTAAAAAGGACACCTTCTCAAAGTTACCTCCACGAAAGGACTTCGCATATGCCTGTCACGTTTTCCAAAAGCGCCTTGCTGCTGGCGTTGATGCTCGGCCTTGGCCAGGCACAGGCTGCCGAGCCGGTCAGCCCGGCCGAATTGGCGACAAACGAAGGCATTCCCTACCCTGCCGTGATCGCTCACCGTGGTGCTTCCTACGATGCGCCTGAATCCACCGCCGCTGCCTACAAGGTTGCACGCGACCTGGGCGCCGACTACCTGGAACTGGACCTGCAACGTAGCAAGGACGGCGTGCTGTTCGCCCTGCACGACAACAACCTGCAGCGCACCACCGACGTCGCCACCAAGTTTCCCGAGCGCAAAGACGCACCCGCCAACGAGTTCACTTGGAAAGAGCTGCAAACCCTCGACGCCGGCAGCTGGTTCAACGCCGCCTACCCGGACCGCGCGCGCCCTGGTTTCGTTGGCCTGAAAATCCTGAGCCTGGACGACATCATCAAGATCGCCGAAGGCAACCCCTCGCACAAACCCGGCCTGTACATCGAGACCAAGGAGCCCAAGCAGTTCCCCGGTATCGAAGCCGACCTGAAAAACAAGCTGCTCGACAAAGGCTGGCTGAGCTCCGCCGGCTCCAAACTGGGCAAGAGCAATACCGGTGTCGGCCAAGGCAAGGGCCGCGTGGTGCTGCAAACCTTCGAAACCGCCAGCCTCAAAGAGCTGCAGAAGGAAATGCCCAACACTCCGAAAATCCTGCTGTTGTGGGTGGGTGAAGGCAGCATCGAGCCCAAATCCAAAGTGACCTTCGCCGAGTCTGGCGAATCCACCAAGGCCGCCTACTACGCCAAGCAAGAGCCTAAAGACGCTGCCGAATTCGAAAAATGGGTTGATGAAGCCAAAAGCCTCGGCGCCATCGGCACCGGCCCGTCGGCCGAGCTGACCGACCACGGCGACCAGAGCTACACCGACCTGGTGAAGCCTGAAATGAACAAGCTGACCCACGACAAGGGCCTGCTGGTGCATGTGTATACGGTGGATGAGCCGGTGGACTTCGAGAAAGTGATGAAGGCCGGCGTCGATGGCATTTTCACCAACCGCGCCGCCGAGCTGTTGAAGTTCTACAAGCGCTGGCCGTCGTCCAGCGTGCAAGACCTGCTCAACGACCATAAGTACTAAAAGCGTTAGTGTCAGTGAGCCATTAAGGATGAGTTAAGTTGCGCCGGTTAATCTGGCGCCACTTAAACAGCTCAACCTAAGAAGGACACACACCATGAAAACCTTGACTGCCCTGTTCGCTGCTACTGCCCTGACCTTGACTGCCGGCCTGGCCCAGGCTGATGTCCGTCCGGACCAGATTCCTAGCCTGCTCAAGTCCGGTGAAGTGATGGCGTTCGAAAAGCTTAACGCCGCCGCCGTCGCCCAACATGCCGGCGCGACCATCAACGATACCGAGTTGGATCACGAAGCTGGCAAGCTGGTCTACGAAGTGGACCTGACCGACACTACCGGCAAGAAATGGGATGTGAAGCTCGACGCCAAGACCGGTGCCGTGCTGGAAAACAAGCAAGACACCTGAGTTGAACCTTGAAAAAACGCGCCACCTTCGGGTGGCGCGTTTTTTTATGCGCGCCTCAAACGGTCACATAACCGTCATACCGCCTTGCAATGATTCGCTCAGGAACCTGTGAAACGTCCTACAGGCCCTTTCTCTGCGAGTCGCCATGAACCACAGCATCGACCACGGCCATCAAGATTCCGATCTGTTTGGCCTGCTTTACGGTTTTCGTTTTCGCCCCGGCGAGAAAGGCCAACAAATTGATTCCGCCACCGCCCTCGCCGCCTTACAGCACCCGCCAGACCCGGACGAATTCCTGTGGCTGCACCTGAACCTGGCGCACGCCGCCTGCGAGCGCTGGATGCAGGCGCATTTGTCGCTGCCGGAAGAGTTTTTTGAAGCCTTGCATGAGGGCTCACGCTCCACGCGCATCGAGCATGTGGACTCGGCCTTGTTGGCAGTGGTCAACGATGTGGTGTTCAACTTCAGCAGCATGGTGTCGTCGGATATTTCCACGCTATGGGTGTGCGCTCGCAGCCGCTTGTTGGTGAGCGCGCGCCTGCAGCCTTTGCACTCGGTGGATAAATTGCGCTCGTCGGTGAAGGCCGGCGAACACTTTCGCTCCCCCTTGGAGCTGTTGGTGCACCTGCTGCGCGACCAGGGCGAAGTGCTGACGCAGATCGTGCGCAAGACCAGTATCAGCGTCGACCATATCGAAGATCAGCTGTTGTCTTCGCGCCTGTCCACCAACCGCGCCGAACTGGGTGCCGCCCGCCGCGTGCTGGTGCGCCTGCAACGCCTGCTGGCGCTGGAACCGGGCTCGCTGCTGCGCCTGCTCAATCGCCCGCCGCAATGGCTGCAAAAGGAAGACGTGAAGGAGTTACGCAAATCCACCGAGGAGTTTGCGCTGATCATCAACGACCTGACCGCCTTGGGCGAACGCATCAAGCTGTTGCAGGAAGAGATCGCCGCCAACCTCAATGAACAGAGCAACCGCACGCTGTTTACCCTCACGGTGGTGACGGTGCTGGCGCTGCCGATCAATATCATTGCCGGCTTTTTTGGCATGAATGTGGGTGGGGTGCCGCTTTCCCAGGATCCGGAAGGCTTCTGGATACTGGTGGCCTTGGTCGCAACCTTCACCCTGATCGCTGGACGGTGGGCATTCCGCAAATTCTCAAATTGAAATAAGCCCCAACTGTGGGAGCTGGCTTGCCTGCGATTGCGGTGTATCAGCCAACACAATGCAAGCTGACCCACCGCTATCGCAGGCAAGCCAGCTCCCACAGGGTTTTGCGTTTATTCAGTGTTTGAAGCGTCCAGCCACTGATCGCCGGGCATTGCGCACATTCTCAAATTGAAATGAGCCCAACTGTGGGAGCTGGCTTGCCTGCGATTGCGGTGTATCAGCCAACACAATGCAAGCTGGCCCACCGCTATCGCAGGCAAGCCAGCTCCCACAGCAGTTTGCGTTTATTCAGTGATTGAAGAGTCCCGTCATCGCTTTGAGGCGCTTCTTGTACACCCGCCGCGCCTCCAAAGCCTCCTCGAGGCTCACCGCCACAAACCCCGCTCGCTGGTTGGGCTGCATCTGCCCGATCAAGTCCAGGTCGGCGCTGATCACCGTGCCAATCATCGCGTAGCCACCGCCCGACACCGCATCGCGGTGCAACACAATCGGCTCCAGCCCCGCCGGTACTTGAATCGAGCCAATCGGGTAGCAACTGTCCACGATGTTGGAAGGATCGGAGCCCGCGCCAAACGGCTGTTCCCGTGGCTGGAAGCTCAACGCGCTGCCGCCCTTGAAGCGGTAGCCGATGCGATCGGCCTCGGAGCCCACCGTCCACGGCTCGGCAAAAAAGCTGCTTTTGGCCTCGTCAGTCAAGCGCTCGTAATACAGCCCCGGCACTACCCGCAACGTCACATCGCCGCCGACCGAACGCCGCAACGCCATCGGCAAGCTGTTGCCCGCACGCCCCATACCGCTGGCGGTACCGATCGGCAATTGATCGCCCTCCTGCAAGCGTCGGCCGTTAAACCCGCCGAGGGCGCCGAGTGTGTAGGTGGAGCGGCTGCCGAGCACCAACGGCACGTCGATACCGCCGGCGACGGCGAGGTAGGTGCGTGCGCCGGCCTTGGGAAACTCGAACCGCAGCACCTGCCCGGCGCGCACGGCAAAGGCGGTGTCCTGGTGCACCACTTCACCGTCCAGGCGCGGCGACATCAAGGCGCCGCTCAAGGCCACCAGCGCGTCCTGCTGGAACTCCAGCTCCGGCCCGATCAGCGTGCATTCCAGGCCCGCCGCGCCCACAGGATTGCCCACCAGGTGGTTGGCCGCACTCAACGCGTATTGGTCCAGCGCCCCCGACGGCGGGATGCCCAAGTGGTAATAACCTTCGCGGCCCAGGTCCTGCACGGAGGTGGCGAGGCCAGGTTTGAGGACCTTGATCATGCCAGCGCCTCCTGCAGGGTTTTCGGGTAGCCGATGGGGTCGGCGAGAAAGGCATCCAGGGAAAACTCCACCGGGCGGATGCGCAAGTCGAAACGACCGGCGTCCACCTCGGCGACCGCCAGGTCATAAGCCTCGCGGTCCATCGGCTTGAACTGCACGATATCGCCAGGGCGGAAGAACACCATGTGCTCCTTGAGGTACGCCAACTGCTGCGCCGGGTCGTAGATCGGTGCCGGGGTAACGCCGAACATCTGGTAACCGCCCGCGCCACGCACCGAGTAGATACACCCAAAGCAGCCGCCATGGCCCAGGGTCAGTTTCGGCGTGTCGGTGCGTGGGCGCAGGTATTTGGGCACCTGCAATTGCCGCTCGCGTTCGACCATCTGGAACATGAACGGCAAGCCCGCGACAAAGCCGACCATCGACACAAACCACGGCGCGCCACTGTGGGCGGCGATGAACGCGTCCACGTCGGCCAGGCCATTGATGCGTGCCGCGTATTCCAGGTCTGTGCCGCTGGGGTCTTGGTGGCGGTCACGAAAACGCATCAGGGTTTCGCGGGTCCAGGGGTCGTTATAGAGCACCGGGATTTCGATGATGCGCGTGCGCAAGGTGCGTTCGGCCACGGCCTGGGCTTCGGCGCTTTGCACGGCGTCGAGCAGCGCGTGAGGGGCAATGCGGTCAGGGTCGAAGCGAATCTGGAACGATGCGTTGGCCAGGCAGACATCCAATACGCCTTCCAGTGCCAGGCGCTCCACGGCGCGGGTCACCGCCATGCCCTTGAAAAAAGCCTCCAGGGACATGCTGTTGCTGACCTCGGCAAACAGGTGTTCATCACCGCCGAAGCTGTAGCGGATGGGGGACGTTTCAGCCATGTCTGTTCCTCTTGGAATCATTGTAGAAAGGCAGGCAAAAAAGTAAGGGTTGGCTCTTATTGGGGAGGTCTGACGTCGATACCCGCCTGGTCCAGGGCTTCACGGGTGGCCTCCACCAGCTCCAGGGCGCCAGGGGTGTCGCTGTGCAGGCAGATGGAATCGAATTCGATCGCCAGGTCTTCGCCTTCGACGGTACGTACCAGGCCGGCCTGACACGCACGCAAGACCCGGGCGGCCACTGTGGCGGGGTCCAGCGCCCGCACATTGCGGGTAAACACGATGGAGCCGCTGAGGTCGTATTCACGGTCGGCATAGAACTCGCGCACCACCGGCTGCCCCAGTTCCTTGGCAATGCGCCAGATCACCGAGTTGGGCATGCAGTACAGCATCAGCGTGGGCTCGATGATTTGCAGGTTTTGCACCAACAGCCGGGCGGCCTCTTCATCGCGGGCCAGGTGCATGTAGAGCGCGCCGTGAGGCTTGATGTGTTGCAGGCTCATGCCTTGGGCACGGGCTATTTCGCGCAGGGCACCGAGCTGGTAGAGCATGTCGTCCACCAGTTCCTGGGCCGGTGCGTTGATATGCCGACGACCGAAACCCACCAGGTCACGAAAGCCTGGGTGTGCGCCGATGGCCACACCCCGTTGCTTGGCGCGCTCGACGGTGCGGCGCATGGTGCCTGGGTCGCCGGCGTGAAAGCCGGTGGCGATATTGGCCGAGCTGATATAGGCCATCAGCTCTGCGTCGACGCCGTCGCCGATGGTCCAGGGGCCAAAGCCTTCGCCCATGTCTGAATTGAAATCCACTGCCTGCATCGAGGTCGCTCCGCCAAAGGTGATGCCCGCAAAGTAGGCCGTGGCTTGACCCCTTGGGAAGATCTATTATCAGATGGCCCATCTTCTGAAAATCAGATAGCTTTTTATCCTCGACCCCCGATCGTTCCCACGCTCTGCGTGGGAATGCAGCCATGGACGCTCTGCGTCCGCACTTGAGACCGTGACGCGCAGCGTCACAAGAGGCATTCCCACGCAGAGCGTGGGAACGATCAATAAGCAGAGTGCGATATGTCTTTAACCTTGCGCCAGGTTCGCTATTTCGTCGCCACTGCGGAAATCGGCCAGATTTCCCAGGCAGCAATTCACCTGAATATTTCCCAATCGGCGGTGACCACAGCGATCAAGGAGCTGGAAGCCATGCTCGGCGTGCAGTTGTTCGTGCGCTCGGCCCAAGGCATGAACCTCACCGACGCGGGGCGGCATTTTCTCAACCGTGCCTATGTGATTGTGCGCAGCGTGGAGGATGCCCTCAACAGCCCGTTGCCGGATTACCGCGCCAGCGGCGTGCTGCGGGTGGCGGCCAGCTACACCGTGCTGGGTTATTTCCTGCCGCACCATTTACAGCGCATGGAGCATTGGCATCCGGACGTGACCATCGAGGTGTTCGAACAGGAGCGCCAGGCCATCGAACAGGGCCTGCTCGACGGCCAGTTCGACATGGCTGTGGTGCTCACTGCCAACCTCACCCACGCGGATATCGTCTCGGAAATTCTATTCAACTCCGAACGCCGCCTGTGGCTGCCCAGCCATCACCCATTGTGCGAACGCGGTGCCGTGAGCCTGGCCGACGTGGCCCAAGAACCCTACATCTTGCTCACCGTCGATGAAGCCGAACACAGCGCCATGCGCTACTGGGAACAGGCCGGGCAAACGCCCAAGGTGCGGCTGCGCACCAGCTCGGTGGAGGCGGTGCGCAGCATGGTTGCCAATGGCAGCGGCGTGGCGATCCTGTCAGACCTGGTACACCGGCCCTGGTCCCTGGAAGGCAAACGCATCGAAACCCTGACCGTGACCGACCCGGTCACACCCATGAGCGTCGGCCTGGCCTGGCACCGCGAGCGCGCGTTTACCCCCGCGATGCAAGCGTTCCGGGATTACTTCCACGACGCGTTCCTGGCGCCCCAGCAGTTGTCGGCACGCCGTTAAAGATGAGCTTGCAGGGTGGCGGTCAACCAGTCCATGAACACCCGCACCCGCAACGGCAGATGCCGCTGGCCGGCGTACAGCAACGACACATCCAAGGGCGGCGCCTGGTAGTCGGGCAGCACCGCCACCAACTCGCCGCTGGCCAACAAGTCGTGTATCCCGAGTTGCGGCACCTGGGTAATGCCAAACCCGCCCAGGCACGCCGATTGATAGGCGTCGGTGCTGTTGACCGTCACCCGGCCTGCCATCGGCAGCCGCTGCACCTTGTTGCCCACCAGGTATTCGAACCCGGCCGAGCGTGCGCCCAGCGGCCGCACGTAATGCACCAACTGATGATGCGCCAGGTCTGCCAGGGTGTCGGGCACGCCATACCGTTGCAGGTACGCCGCGCTCGCGCAGTTGACCATCGGCATGCTGCACACCCGCCGCGCTACCACAGTTTGATCGGGCTGGGCGCCGACGCGCACCACGCAATCAAAACCTTCGGCGATCAGGTCCACCTGGCGGTCCGAACAGCTGATTTCCATGTCGATCAGCGGATGGCGCGCCATGAACGTGGGCAAGTTCGGCAAGATCACGCCCCGCGCCATGACATTGGGCATGTCCACCCGTATGCGTCCGGCCAATTGGGTTTCGTCCTGACGGAACAAACCTTCCAACTCTTCCATGTGCGCCAGCAGATCCTTGCTGCGCTCATACAACACACGACCATCCTGGGTCGCCTGCACCTTGCGCGTGGTGCGTTGCAACAGCCGAGCGCCGAGCAACTCCTCCAACGCCTGCACATGCTCGGAGACCGTAGAGCGCGGCAAGCCCAGGCTTTGGCCGGCCTGGGTAAAGCTCGACAACTCAGTAACGCGTACGAAGGTGCGCAGCAGCTCAAGCTTGTTCATTAGATTGTTCGCCTTATCCGGCCAGTGATTTCGATATCAGCCTGTTTATCACGTTATGGCCGGACAAATACACTCAGTCCCACTCACTCCATTCGAGGACTGCACCATGACCCGTAAAATCGCACTCATCACTGGCGCTAGCCGTGGCCTGGGCAAAAGCGCCGCCCTGCACCTGGCTGCGCAAGGCATCGACATCATCGGCACTTACCACAGCGCAGCGGCCGAAGCCCAAGCCGTGGTTGCCCAGGTAGAGGCCTTGGGCGGTCGCGCCGCCATGCTGCAACTGGACGTCAGCCAGAGCGCAACCTTCGATGCATTCGTTGGCCAGATCGGCACACTGCTCAAGGATGTGTTCGCCCAGGAGCATTTCAACTTCCTGATCAACAACGCCGGGGTTGGCACCTACGCAAGCTTTGCCGAAACCACCGAAGCCCAGTTCGACCAGTTGGTGGCGATCCATGTGAAGGCACCGTTTTTCCTCACGCAGAAACTGCTGCCGCTGATCAGCGATGGCGGGCGCATCATCAATATCTCCAGCGGCCTGGCGCGCTTCAGCCTGCCGGGGTATGCCGCCTACGCATCTATGAAAGGCGCGGTGGAAGTCTTGTCGCGCTACCAGGCTAAAGAACTGGGCCCACGGGGTATTACCGTGAACACCCTGGCACCGGGCGCGATTGCCACCGACTTCGGCGGCGGCGCGGTGCGCGATAACACCGATGTGAATGCGATGGTTGCCAATAACACCGCCCTGGGCCGCGTAGGCTTGCCGGACGACATTGGCGGGGCGATTTCGACCTTGCTGGCCGATGGCAGTCATTGGATCACCGGCCAGCGGATCGAGGCGTCGGGCGGGATGTTCCTATAAGCGACGCACGCCTACGGGGTAACTGGGGTTTTACCGGCGAATTTCTCGCGCAGCACGTCATAACCCCAGTGGTACACGTAGGTGTACGGCAGGAAGAACAACAACACGCCAATGTCGAGGATGAAGGCTTCCAACAGGCTGATCTTCATCAAGGCGGCAATCAACGGCACTGCCAAGAGGATCAGGCCGCCTTCAAACAGCAGCGCATGCAGCACACGGGTCCAACCACCGTTGGCCAGTTGCAGGCGATTTTTAAGGCGGTCGAACAGGCTGTTGAACACCACGTTCCAGCTCAGTGCCAACAGGCTGATGCCCAGGGTCACTGCGCCCATCTCCAGCGCTGGCCGGCCGGTGATCCACACCAACAGCGGCGTGCAAATCAATAAGGCCAACCCCTCGAAACCAAGGGCTTGAAAAACGCGTTCAGTAAGGGATTTGGTAGGGGTCATGGCCCGGCTCCGTGAGTGACGATGGTTGCCATGATCAGGCTTTGTCTCGATACTTCATAACCAATAACCATCGATCAAGGCGATAGTCATGGCCTCCCATGAAGTGCTTCAGGCGTTTGTCCAGGCTGCCACCCAAGGCTCGTTTTCCGCGGCGGCGCGCAAGCTGGGCAAAAGCCAGTCCACCGTGAGCGCGGCAGTGGCCAGCCTTGAGATTGACCTGAACGTGGTGCTGTTTGACCGCAGCAGCCGCAAGCCGACCCTCACACCGGCGGGGCAAGTGTTGCTGCAACGGGCTGAGCAAGTGCTGGAAGCCAGTAGCCGCCTGGAGCTGGCAGCCAGTCAGTTATCGCAAGGCCTGGAGCCGAAGTTGAGTCTCGCCATGTCCGATACTTACCAATCCGATCGATTCGAGGTCGCCCTCACGGCCTTCGAGCAACGCTACCCGGACCTTGAGCTGGAATGCCTGATCGCGGAATGCGAAGACTTGATCGCACTGGTGCAAAGTGGCCGGGCGCAGATCGCGTTTATCGAGAAACAAGAAGCCTACCCGCCGGACCTGACGTTCTCCCCCGTGGAAGAGCGCACGGAGATCGCGCTGTTTGTCTCGCCTGGACACCCATTGGCGAACCTGGACAAGGTTCACCCGCACACCTTGCAACAACACCGGGAGTTGCGTTTGGCGAGCATCATCAGCCCCAATGAAAACCGCGTCACGCAGCGAGTATGGTCGGCGCCGAGTTACCTGATGCTGATGGAAATGGCACAGCTGGGGTTTGGCTGGGCACCGATTCCACGCTGGCTGGTGGAGCGCTTTGGCGGCAACCAGTTGGTTGAACTCAAGGTGCGCAGTTGGCCGCGTTCGGTGGCGGTGGATGCGCTGTGGTCCCGGCACCAGCCGCCGGGGCCTGCGGGGAGCTGGTTGCTGAGCAAGATGCTGGAATGAACGAAGTGCGATGTAGAGGGGGCCGTTAGGGAGACGTTGGCTGTCAGGCCGTCATCGCAGGCAAGCCAGCGCCCACATTGGATCGCGGGGCGTCATAACATCGTGTTGGCTATTTGAGTTCGGCGAGGCGTCGCGTGATGAAGCGTTTTTCTGGCGCCTGTTGCGTCAGCGACAGCGCATTTTCGTACGCGCTGCGAGCTTCGTCAAACCGCCCCAACTGCCGGCAAAATTCCCCACGCGCCGAATGCGCCAAGTGATAGTCCTGCAACTCACCGCGCTGCAAAAGGTTGTCTACCAGCGCCAGCCCCGCCAAAGGCCCCTGCTCCATCGCCACCGCTACCGCACGGTTCAACTCGATCACCGGCGACGGCACAGACCTGAGCAATACATCATAGAGCCCGACAATCTGCCGCCAATCGGTTTCCCCTGCGCTGGGCGCCTCGGCGTGCACGGCGGCAATCGCAGCCTGCAAGCAATACGGCCCGAAGCGTGGCGTCATCAGCGCCTGCTCCACCAATGCGCAGCCTTCAGCGATCAAGGCCCTGTCCCAAAGCGTACGATCCTGAGCGTCCAACAGCACCAGTTCGCCGCTGGCAGAAGTGCGGGCAGGCCGACGCGACTCGTGCAGCAACATTAACGCCAGCAAGCCCATGACTTCCGGCTCGGGCAGCAACTCCAGCAGCAAACGCCCCAGGCGAATGGCCTCCAAGGTCAGGTCCTCGCGGGTGAGGTCGGCACCCGCTGAGGCCGAATAGCCCTCGTTGAACACCAGGTAAATCACCCGCAGCACACTGTCCAATCGTTCGGGCAATTCGGCGCGGGACGGCACTTGATAGGGAATTCTCGCCTCACGGATCTTGCCCTTGGCGCGCACGATGCGTTGGGCAATGGTGGTGGGCGTGGCTAGAAAAGCGTGAGCGATGGCCTCGGTGCTCAGGTCGCAGATCTCGCGCAAGGTCAGCGCAACCTGGGCATCGGCTGCCAACGCTGGGTGGCAGCAAGTGAACATCAGGCGCAGGCGGTCGTCTTCCACGTCTTCATCACTCCAAGGCGCGGCCTCCAACGCCTCGGCCTGCTCTTCCAATAACGGGGTAAAACGCGACTGCCGACGCAGGCGGTCGATGGCTTTGAAGCGACCGGTGGACACCAGCCACGCCCGTGGATTATCCGGCACGCCATCCTCGGGCCAGCGCTGCAGGGCGACGAAAAATGCTTCGTGCAGCGCCTCCTCGGCCAGGTCGAAATCCCCTAGCACACGAATCAACGTCGCGAGCACGCGGCGTGATTCGCGGCGGTAAATAGCGTCGATCTGCTGGGTCAATCGACCATGTCCTCGGTCACCAACTTCACCAGGCGGTCCAGGCTCTGGCCCCAGCCGTCATGAAAGCCCATGGCTTCGTGGGCCTGCTTGTCCTCGGCACTCCAGTGCATGGCGCGGGCGGTATAGAGGGTCTTTTCGCCGACCTCCTCAAAGGTGACTTCGGCGCTCATGAACGGCTTGCCCGAAGGCACCCAACCCGGCATGAACGCGTCGGTAAACACCAGGCGGTTGGGCGCGTCGATCTCCAGGAACACGCCTTGGGTCGGGTACTCGCTGCCATCCGGGGCGCGCATCAAGGTGCGGAACAAGCCGCCGACCCACAGGTTCATCTCGCATTCAGGGGTGGTCATGCCGTGGGGGCCCCACCATTGTTGCAGCAGGGTTGGCTCGGTCCAGGCGCGAAACACCCGGCGGCGCGGCGCATCGATCAAGCGGCTGATGGACAGTTCAAATTCTGCGGGTTGAATGTTCACGGGGCAACCTCCTCAAGTCTTTTGATTATTGTGTTGAGAGATTCAATTGGCGCACGGGGCGCACTTCCACACTGCCGACCCGGGCTGCCGGAATGCCGCCAGCCACCTGGAGCGCTTCATTGAGGTCCTTGGCGTCGATCAGGTAGAACCCGGCGAGCTGCTCCTTGGTTTCGGCAAAAGGCCCGTCGGTGATCGACAGCTTGCCGTTGCGCATGCGCACGGTGGTGGCGGTGGTCACTGACTCCAGCGGCTCGGCGGCCAGCATGCGCCCGCTGGCCTGGATGGACTCGGCGTAGGCCAGACATTCCGAGTCGTGGGGGCTGTCGGGCGAGGTGTGCAACGCCTGTTCGTCGCTGTAGATCAAGCACAGGTATTTCATGGTGTTCTCCGTTTTCGGACTACTGACTATAGTTCGCAGTGCTCAAGGTTTCAGGTCGAACAACGCCGTGCCGCTTTGCATATCAAACGGTGCCGACCAGTGCTCGTGCACCACCTTCCATTGGCCATCGATACGCTGGTAGCCGGCAGTCACGCGCATCCAGCAGGCCTTTACCTCGCCGTCCGGCCCGGCGCCGCCGCAGTGGGCCAGCCAGTGGGCGAATGCGCTGTCTGGCGCATCGACGACATGCAATTCATGAAACTCGAAGATGCCGGGGCCGGGGCAGTGCTCCATGCACGCCTCCCAATGCGCGCGGTAGGCCGCCTTGCCCTTGAATTGCAGAGCGGTTACGGCGTCGAACGAGACGATATCGTCGGCGTAAAAGCTGACAATTTTGTCGATATCGCGACTGACGACGGCGTCTTTCCATTGCTCGATCAGGCGCTTGATTGCAGTGCTCATGGCGATGACTCCTTGGGGTGGAAAATCACGGAAGACACCCTTAGTCGAATGGCCCGAAGGGAAATCGACATCCCCCTGAAAAATAATTTCCCGTAGCCCAAACCCGATAAACTGCCACTTCTCTTGCAGCCGTTCGGACAGCCCCATGCCAACCCGCCTCGTTGCCTACGAGGCGCTGAATGCTGTGCAACAACAGCAAGTCGGCGCCATCGAAGTTCACCCTGAACAACTGCCGTTTTGCGGTGATATGTATTGCGCCCTCAATACCCTGCTCGCCAACCCGAGCCCTGGGGTCAAGGGCTTTGCGCTGTTGGTCGACGACCTTCCTGTGGCGTTCTTGCTGCTCAAGCGACCACCGTGCCTGCCTCATTGGGCCGATGAACACAGCGCCACACTCCACGCGCTACAGGTAGACCGGCATCAACAGGGGCGTGGATACGGCAAGATGTGTTTGCAGGCGTTGCCCGCCGTGGCGCGCGAGGCCTGGCCGCAGATCAAGGGGTTGGAGTTGTCGGTGGATGCCCACAACCTGGCGGCAATGGGGTTGTATCTGGGGGCAGGATGGGTGGATCGCGGTGAGGCGTACAAGGGTCGCGTAGGGTATGAGCGCCGGTTGAGCTTCAGGTTTAATCCATAGCGGCAATGTCACGTAAACATGACTTTTAAGCGTGCATGTCGTGTTTACGTGACATCGGGTGCAGTGTCAGCCCCGCTCCCCGATCGGCAGCCAGATTTCCACCGTCCCCGTGCCCTTCCTGGCATCGAAGTCCGCGCTATAGCGCTCGAAATCCGCGCCCATGACTTTGTAGCCCGAGTGCGGCAGCCATTCGAACATGATGCGCTCGTAGGTTTGCTCAAGCGCCTGCACCGGCCCGTAGTGGGGGAACACGGCATAGTTGAGTGGCGGAATTTCGATCACCTCGAAATTGCTTGGCACGTCTTTCCTGGCCGGGACTTCAACACCTGCCAGGTAATCGAATTCGCCGTGATGCGGGTTATGGCACACCCCGTAGGTCACACCGCCGACGCGCTTCTTGATGTCCTTGATGCAGGTATCGAACAACTCCCACAGCCGTGGGATATCGCCCACGGTGGCCTTCGAATATCGCCCTTGTACCCCGGCGATCACCAGGGCCTTACCGGCTTCCAGGCGTGACTCCAACGGTTGTTTTGTCTGCTGATCCATACGAACAGTCTCCTTCTTATGAGGGAACAAACCCGCATCGAGTATAGGGGCATATCCGCGTTGTACTCCATGTAGAAAAATTTCCTACGCATCTGGACAACTGGCCATCATCGCCCTTATTGTCTGCCCCGCAGGCCACCGCAGTGGCCGACGTCGCTCGGACGGTTCCGGGCGCTTACGTACCTCGAGGCAACAATGGCAGACCAAGGTTCGCCGCGCCGCTTTGCGCGCATAGATCGACTCCCCCCTTACGTTTTCAATATCACTGCCGAGCTGAAGATGGCTGCGCGTCGGCGCGGCGAAGACATCATCGACTTGAGCATGGGTAACCCTGACGGCGCCACGCCTCCTCATATCGTGGAGAAAATGGTCACCGTCGCCCAGCGTGAAGACACCCACGGCTACTCCACCTCCAAAGGCATTCCGCGCCTGCGCCGGGCGATTTCGCGCTGGTACAAGGACCGTTACGCGGTGGATATCGACCCTGAGTCCGAAGCCATCGTGACCATCGGTTCCAAGGAAGGCCTGGCGCACTTGATGCTGGCCACCCTGGACCAGGGCGATACCGTGCTGGTGCCCAACCCCAGCTACCCTATTCATATCTACGGCGCAGTGATTGCAGGTGCCCAGGTACGTTCGGTGCCGCTGATACCGGGCGTGGATTTCTTCGCTGAGCTGGAGCGCGCGATTCGCGGCTCGATCCCCAAGCCGAAGATGATGATCCTCGGCTTCCCGTCCAACCCGACCGCGCAGTGTGTGGAACTGGACTTCTTCGAACGGGTGATCGCCCTGGCCAAGCAGTACGACGTGCTGGTGGTGCACGACCTGGCCTACGCCGACATCGTCTACGACGGCTGGAAAGCCCCCTCGATCATGCAAGTGCCCGGCGCCAAGGACATTGCGGTGGAGTTTTTCACCCTGTCCAAGAGCTACAACATGGCCGGCTGGCGCATCGGCTTCATGGTAGGCAACCCGGAACTGGTCAACGCCCTGGCACGCATCAAGAGCTACCACGACTACGGCACCTTCACCCCGCTGCAAGTGGCGGCGATTGCAGCGCTGGAAGGCGACCAACAGTGCGTGAAGGACATCGCTGAACAGTACCGCCAGCGTCGCAATGTGCTGGTCAAAGGCCTGCATGAGCTGGGCTGGATGGTGGAGAACCCGAAGGCGTCGATGTACGTCTGGGCCAAGATTCCCGAGCAGTATGCCGCCATGGGCTCGCTGGAGTTTGCCAAGAAACTGTTATTGGAAGCGAAGGTGTGTGTGTCGCCGGGGATCGGTTTTGGTGAGTATGGCGATGATCATGTGCGCTTTGCGCTGATCGAAAACCAGGATCGGATTCGCCAGGCCGTACGTGGGATTCGCGGGATGTTCAGGGCGGATGCGTTGGTCAGCAAGGCCTGACCTGATCTACCTGAAGAAACCCAATTAATGTGGGAGCTGGCTTGCCTGCGATGCAGACACCTCGGTGTTTCAGATGTACCGAGGTGATGCTATCGCAGGCAAGCCAGCTCCCACATTTTGATCGAGTTGCCGCCACTGCTTTTGTGGTGTGGCTTACACCACCAACGACAGCAACATGATGAAGATCAGCGCCACGATCGACAGAATGGTCTCCATCGCCGTCCAGGTCTTGAACGTCTCGGCCACGGTCATGTTGAAGTACTGCTTGACCAGCCAGAACCCCGCATCGTTGACGTGAGACAGGATCAACGAACCCGCGCCCGTCGCCAGTACCAGCAACTCGCGGTTAACCCCTGGGATCATGCCCACCACCGGCACCACAATGCCCGCGCCGGTAATGGTCGCAACCGTCGCCGAACCGGTGGCAATCCGAATCACCGCCGCCACCAGCCACGCCAGCAGGATCGGGTTGATCTGCGCGTTCACCGCCATATGGCCGATCACGTCGCCCACGCCGCTGGTCACCAGCATCTGCTTGAAGCCACCACCGGCACCGATGATCAGGATGATCGCGGCGGTCGGCGCAAGGCTGGCGTCGAGCAGCTTGAGGATCTGCTTGGAGTGGATGCCCTGACGATGGCCAAAGGTGTACAGCGACAACAGCAACGCCAGCAACAGTGCGGTGATCGGGTGGCCGATCATGTCCATCCAGTTACGCACCACGTTGCCTTCAGCGAACGCGATGTCGGCAAAGGTTTTGAGTAGCATCAGGAACACCGGCAGCAGCACGGTGACCAGGGTGATGCTGAAGCTTGGCAGCGACTTGTTATCGGTCTCGCGGGCCAGTTGGTCCACCAGTTCCTGGGACGGGTTGCCCGGGATGTACTTGGCGATGAACGTACCGAAAATCGGGCCGGCGATGATGGCGGTCGGCAGCGCAACGATCAGACCGTACAGGATGGTCTTGCCGATATCGGCACCGAACACGCCGATGGCCAGCAGCGGGCCCGGGTGCGGTGGCACCAGGCCGTGCACCGCCGACAAACCGGCCAGCAGCGGGATACCGATCTTGATCAACGACACGCCGGTACGCCGGGCGACAATAAACACCAGCGGGATCAGCAATACAAAGCCGATCTCGAAGAACAGCGGGATGCCCACCAGGAACGCGGCGAACATCATGGCCCACTGGACCTTCTCTTTGCCGAAGGCGCGGATCAGGGTCTGGGCGATCTGATCGGCACCGCCGGACTCGGCCATCATCTTGCCGAGCATCGTGCCCAGCGCGAGGATGATGCCGACAAAGCCGAGCACCCCGCCGAAGCCGTCCTGGAACGCCTTGATGATCTTGTCCACGGGCATACCCGAGGTGAGGCCGAGGAAACCGGCCGCGATGATCAGTGCAATGAACGGGTGCACCTTGAACTTGGTGATCAGTACGATCAACCCGATGATAGTGACTACTGCATCTAGCAGCAGGTAAGACTCGTGGGACATGCCAAACATGGGGGGTCTCTCCTGTTTGTTGTTGTTATTAAAGCGGGTGTTGAACTTCCTGCCGGGGATAGCGCTATCTTTTCCGGCAAAAAATTAATGAGTAGGTTCAAAGCCGTGCTTGCGCCACCAGGTATTGGTCTGCTCGGCCAGCTCCTCGACGCTGTCTTCACTGGCGTTCAAGGCCAGGGTCAGCGGCTCGCCCTTGGGCGATTCAAGGGTGGCGAACTGGCTATCGATCAGGCTTGCCGGCATGAAATGGCCGGGGCGGTGAGACACGCGGTCGGCGGCGACTTCGCGGGTCAGTTCCAGGAAGACAAAACCCAGGCCCGGCGCGGCTTCGCGCAAGTGGTCACGGTATTTTTTCTTCAGGGCCGAACAGGTCAGTACAGGATGCTCGCCCGCTTTCAACGCGCGGCGCAGTTCATCGCACAGGATGTCGAGCCAGCCGGCGCGGTCGTCGTCGTTGAGGGGGTGGCCGGCGCTCATCTTTTCGATGTTCGCGGCGGGGTGAAAGCTGTCGCCTTCAATGGCAGTGGCGCCGTTAAGGGCGCACAGGGCTTGGCTGACGCTGGACTTGCCACAGCCGGAAACACCCATGATGACCAGGGCGGTAACAGGTTGACTCATGAAACACCTCAGGACGCAGATAGCGCTACCTTTGCATAGCGTAAGGCTAGTGCAAAAACAGGCTTTTCCCGCGCCGACTTGTCATTTTTATGGAGTGACGCGTGCATCCGTTCCAACAGATTGACTTCAAGAGCTGGACAGGATCAGGCAACCCTTTATCCAAGAATTTGCAGCCCTTTGGAGACAGCGCTACCTTAGTGCCTCGATTTTTGTTTGGCAAGCTGCCTGATGACCTCTAAGAACGATAAAAATACCCGCACGACGGGTCGCCCCACCTTGAACGAAGTCGCCCGCCTGGCTGGCGTCAGTCCGATTACCGCCTCCCGTGCTTTGCGCGGTATCAGCACGGTCGCCACGGAGCTGGTAGAAAAGGTGCAACAGGCCGCCGCCGAACTGAGCTACGTGGTCAACCCCGCCGCCCGCGCCCTGGCCTCGGCGCAGAGCCATTCGGTGGTGGTGCTGGTGCCGTCACTGTCCAACCTGCTGTTTATCGAAACCCTGGAAGCTATTCATCAGGTACTGCGGCCCAAGGGCTTTGAAGTACTGATCGGCAACTCCCATTATTCGCGCGATGAAGAAGAAGACCTGCTGCGCAACTACATGGCCTATCAGCCGCGGGGATTGCTGCTGACCGGGTTTGACCGCACCGAAAGCGCGCGACGAATGGTCGAGGCCAGCAATGTGCCCTGTGTGTACATGATGGATCTGGACCCTAATGCCGGGGTGAACTGCGTGGGCTTCTCGCAACTGGCCGCTGGCGAGACCGCGGCGGCGCACTTGCTGTCCCGGGGGCGCAAGCGCCTGGCCTATATCGGCGCGCAGTTGGATCAGCGCACGTTGTTGCGCGGCGAAGGTTTCCGCCGCGCCTTGCAGCAGGCGGGCATGTACGACCCGGCGCTGGAGCTTTTGACACCACGCCCCTCCTCCGTGGGCCTGGGCGGCGAACTGTTCCTGCAATTGCTGGCAGCGCATCCGGATGTGGATGCGATCTTCTTCGGCAACGACGACCTGGCCCAGGGCGCCCTGCTCGAAGCCCTGCGCCATGGCATCAAGGTGCCTGAACGTGTGGCGGTGCTGGGCTTCAACGACCTGCCCGCTTCCTCATTCATGGTGCCGCGCCTGAGTAGCATCAGCACGCCACGGGAAGCCATCGGGCGTCGGGCGGCGGAGCATTTGCTGACGATCATGGCGGGCAACAAGGTGGCCAAGCCAGTGGTGGATATGGGGTTTGAGTTGCAGGTGCGCGAGAGCACCTGAACGTCGAGCTGAACGCACACAATGTGGGAGCAGGCAAGCCAGCTCCCACCTTTTTCTACCGTGCCCACTTGATAGGTAGGACAGCCGTAGGAAGCGGCTTACATTGCAGTAAGCGCCTTGCTCCGCTGCCTACGCTTACGTCAGAATCCGCCGGCTTGTGCGCCTCGGTGACGGTCTCTAAGGTTTGCCGGTCGCTGAATTTCTCGGTGATCGGGTTTAGTAGCCCGAGTTTGGTCACTCTAAGTGCATAAGCCTGCCCGCGTTAATGGCGGCTGTGCGTAGGGCACTTTCGGGTGCGCCGGCTTTGAGTGTCCACCGGTCTACTAACCTGCGTACAGCTGCCACCCTCGTTTAGTAGCGATACGGCGGCAGCCCATTCCAGGATGCTCTGATGATCAAAAAAATCGATCCGCCGCTAACCACCCTCTTCAAGCTCATCCCCGATGTTTCCACTGAAACCCTGCTGGCCAACAGCTACGAAACCGTCTGCTCCGTCAGCACCTTACTGCTCGACCTGTCCGATGACCTCACCGGCAAACACCGTGATGTGGCCCTGGCCATTCATCAATTGAGCGAGCTGAGCGTATTGCTGGTGGGCAAGGCCATGGACCAGCACACACCACGCTGCTGAGGCAATCCACGATCCCTGTGGGAGCTGGCTTGCCTGCGATAGCGGCGCATCAGGCAGTACCTTCATTGACTGACACAGCGCTATCGCAGGCAAGCCAGCTCCCACATTTTCGACCGTGCCCGCTTCACACCCTCGCCGCTGTGCCCGGCGCCTGCTAGATTGGTCATTCTCCAAATGCCAGGGAAGCACCATGGGCCATTCACTGAAAATTTTGGGTCGCACCTCCTCCATCAACGTGCGTAAAGTACTCTGGACCTGCCAGGAACTGGGCATCGACTACGTGCGTGAGGACTGGGGCATCGGCTTCAAGCCCACCCAGTCCCCCGAGTTCCTCGCCTTGAACCCCAACGCGCAGGTGCCGGTGCTGATCGACGACCATGGCGTGCTGTGGGAGTCCAATACCATCTGTCGCTACCTTGTCGGCCTTTATCAGCGCCATGACTTGCTACCCGTTGAGCCTGCCTTGCGTGCACGGGTTGAACAGTGGATGGACTGGCAGGCCACCGAACTCAATCCTTCATGGGGCTATGTGTTCCACGCACTGGTGCGTAAGAACCCGGACTATCAGGACCCGCAACGCATCCAGGCGGGCGTGCAGGCCTGGAATGACAAGATGGCCTTGCTGGAACAACAGTTGACCCAGACCGGCGCCTACGTCGCGGGCGAAGAGTTCACCCTCGCTGACATCTTGATAGGCCTTTCGGTGCATCGGTGGCAGATGACACCCATTGAGCGGCCACCCTACCCCGCCATCGCGGCGTATTACCAACGCCTCAGCCAGCATGCCGGCTTCAAGACCTTCGCCCTCGACGGCCATGACTGAGCGAGCTATTAGGCCTCAGGCCGATGGTCATCACCATTGGTCTGAAAACCACTACCACCTGTCATATTTGACAGTAGACCTGTTTTTCATCTTCACCTATTCATAAGCCAGAGCAAGGCAACGCCTCGCTCATCCCTGGATATGGAGAAGCGGCCATGAGCAAGAAGATCGGTGAGAACGACAAAATTTTCGGCGTAATCGATGGGTGGAACTTCCCATTTGAAACGTCTTACGTCGCCCATTTGAACGGAGAGTCAAATTTCAATTCGACCGTTGGAATCATGTCCGGATCTGGCTTGATAAAAATGAGCATCGACCAAAATATCAAGGAAGGTGAGACCTACGACATCGGTGCAACTGAAAGTGATAAAAAAGTACGACTTGAGTTTGACGACACGCGACAAGGTCAGCCAGGCAATTATATGGCAACCAGTGGCAAATTCGCCGTATTGCAACTGCAAGGCAATACTCTGTTAGCGTCCCTCGAATTTGAAGCGCAAAACGCGCAAGACCCTCAAAAGAAGATGAGCTTCACCCAAGGCGCTTATAAGGTTGAGGACTTCAAGCACGTCTAGAACATCCACGCAGCGGGAGGGCCCCACTCCCGCCAGAAGCTGCCTGCCGATAGCAACCTTCGGCAGGACAGCTTTCAGGCCCTCGAACCATAAACGTCCGAAACAGCGGCACCACGCGCAATTAATCGGCGAATGTACGGCCCATTTCCGGCAACTTAACAAGCACCCATTTCCGTTAGGAAGCTAAGATTCCAGGTGACTGCCTATGGAATTTGCTCATGCCCACACTCCCCGCCTCCACCACAGACACCCTCGCCTCTCTGCGCGCCGCCCACATCAGCGCCCGCATCGACCGCCTGCCCGCCGTCGCCACTATTTGGCGCCTGGTGGCGTTGCTCTCCATCGGCGGCTTTTTCGAGCTGTATGACTTGTTCCAAACCGCCTATATCAGCCCTGGCCTGATCAGCGACGGAATTTTTCATACCGGCAGCGAAGGTGTTTTCGGCTTCTCGGACCAGGCCGCTTTCGCCTCGGCCACATTCCTGGGCCTGTTCCTCGGCGCCAGCCTGCTCAGCCCCATCGCCGACCGCTTCGGGCGACGCGCGATCTTCACCTTTGCGCTGGTCTGGTACACGGTGGCAACGGTGCTGATGGGCATTCAGACCTCGGCCGTGGGCATTATCTGCATGCGCTTTCTGGTGGGCATTGGCCTTGGCATCGAACTGGTGACCATCGATGCCTATCTCTCGGAACTGGTACCTAAGCGCATGCGCAGTTCGGCGTTTGCCTTTGCATTTTTTATCCAGTTTCTGTCGGTACCGGCTGTGGCCTTGATGTCGTGGTGGCTGGTGCCACAGGCGCCGTTCGGTATCGCGGGCTGGCGCTGGGTGGTGCTCTCAAGTGCAGTGTTTGCGCTGTTTATCTGGCAACTGCGCAAGCGCCTGCCGGAGTCACCGCGCTGGCTTGCACAAAAGGGACGCTTCGAAGAGGCCGACACGATCCTGAACAACCTGGAGGCACGCTGCCAAAAGGATCATGGCAAGCCGCTGGACGAACCGGACCCCGAAGCCATCAGCGTGCAGGGCAATGGCCGTTTCGCCGATATCTGGCAGCCGCCCTACCGGCGACGCGCCTTGATGCTGATCGTGTTCCATGTATTCCAAGCCATCGGCTTCTTCGGCTTTGGCAACTGGCTGCCGGCCTTGCTCTCGGGCCAGGGTGTCAGCGTGACCCACAGCCTGCTCTACGCCTTTATCATCACCCTCGCCTACCCGCTCGGCCCGCTGCTGTTCGTCAAGGTGGCCAACCGCTTTGAGAACAAATGGCAAATTGTCGGCTCGGCCATGGGTGCAGTGATCTTCGGCAGCCTGTTTGCCCTGCAAACCACAGCGTTAGGGCTGATTTTCTGCGGGGTGATGATCACCTTCTGCAATGCCTGGCTGAGCTTCAGTTATCACTCCTATCAGAGCGAATTGTTCCCCACCAATATCCGTGCGCGAGCGGTCGGGTTCTGTTATTCGTTCAGCCGTTTGTCCACGGTGTTCAGTAGCCTGTTGATCGGCTTTATCCTAGAGCACCTTGGCACGCCGGGGGTGTTGGCGTTTATTGCCAGCAGCATGTTGATCGTGATGATTACCATCAGTTGGTTCGGGCCGCGTACGCGTAATCTGGCATTGGAAAATATCGCCCATTGACCACCGTCGGCGCTCGATACCGTCCGTCAGCGGAGTGACTCTACTGTCAACTTTGACAGTAGATCGCAACGCCTCAGGCGGTTCTACTGATAATCAGGCGTTCCCGTGGTGGGCCGCCATTGGAAGGTAACCCGGATTGAACATGGAACAGAGCGAACACGCCTCGGCAGGATGGCTTAAATCCACAGGCTTCGAAGGTGAAATAGATACCAGCAACGTCGTATATCGCGAATCCAGTCCCGGACGCTGGATCACTCTGGATGGACGCCAGCCCAGCCAGGGTGGCGACTTTATAGGCATTCAAATCGACTTTCCCAAGGATCAGCCCCCAGGTCCGATCACCGTGCCTCAACCTTGGCCAAAAGACGTTAACGTCAGCTATTTCCGACAAACAGTCTTCGGCCATCGCACCTCCTACCGTGCAAAAAGCGGCACGCTTGACTTGCGCACCTATGACGGGAATACAGGCTCTGCAGCCGGCACTTTCGAAATCACTGCTGAGGTCGAAGGCACGGACCGTTCGTTCAAAGGCTCGTTTGATATTCGCACCGTAAAAAACAGCTAGCCAGCGGCAACGATTGGTCTCTATACGGTCATCGCTTGCCGCCTGAAGCGCCCGCCTACCCGCCGCTACATTGACGAGGCCTTTGCCAAGGAAGTATCCGAACGCCTCCAGCAGCAGCAACAGCAGCAGGTAGCGGCGAAGACGGCTGACCCACAGGCGCAGGCCGTGAAAGAAACCCTGGCTGCGATCTAGTCGCGCAGGGAATCCAAATGTGGGAGGGGGCAAGCCCCCTCCCACATTTGAATATTCTTTCGCAGGGTATCAGCGCAGGTTTCAATTACTGCAGTTGCAGCGTGGAATTGAACTGACTGATCGCATCCACCACATGCCGCGAGCCTTCCTGGATCTCCAGGATCACCTGCCCCGCTTCATTCGCCAGTTCCACCCCGAGCCCCGTGCGGCTCAGGCTCGACTGCATGCTCGACACCGCGCACAGCGACAGGTCGTGATTCTTGCGCACCACATCCACGATCTCCACCGTGGCCTGGCTGGTGCGTGCCGCGAGACTGCGCACTTCATCGGCCACCACCGCGAACCCACGTCCATGCTCACCGGCCCGCGCCGCCTCAATCGCCGCATTGAGTGCCAGCATATTGGTTTGCTCGGCGATGCTGCGGATGGTCTGCACAATGGCGCCGATGATGTCCGACTGCTTGTTCACCGCATCGATGCTCTCGGCAGCCTGGTTGAGGTCACTGGAGATCGCCTCGATGATCTCTACCGTTTGCTGCACCACCTGCGAGCCCTTGCGTGCGCAGGCGTCATTTTGCACCGAGGTGGCGTGGGCCGAATCGGCGGCAGTACGCAGGGTAGTGACCTGGCTGGTAATGTCGCTGGCGAACTTCACCACTTTGTACAGGCGCCCATTCGTGTCGAAGATCGGGTTGTAGGACGCCTCCAGAAACAAGGTCTTACCGTATTTGTTTTTACGCTCGAAGCGATGGGAGTGATATTCGCCGCGATTGAGTGAGGCCCAGAATGCCTTGTAGGCCGGCGACTCCACTTCACTGCGATGACAGAACATGCTGTGGTGCTGGCCGATGATTTCCTCCCGCGTGTACTGCACGGTACGCAGGAAATTGTCGTTGGCATTCAGGATTTGGCCCTGGGGCGTGAACTCGATTACCGCCATGGAACGGCCAATGGCGTCGATGAGGCTCTGGTTTTCGTGTTCATGGTGCACCCGTGCAGAAATATCCGACGCTACTTTGATCACACTGCGTACCTGGTTGTCGCTGTCCAGCACCGGCATGTAACTGGCTTCGAGCCACACCTCCTCGCCATGCTTGTTCAAGCGCATAAAGGTGCCACTGAGCGCCTCGCCTCGCGCCAGATCGCGCCACAACTGGTGGTAGGCATCGGTGTGGGTATACGCCTCCTCGCAAAACAGGCGGTGATGTTTGCCACGGATCTGCTCGATGCTGTAGCCCATGGTTTGGCAAAAACGCTCGTTGGCATTCAGGATCACTCCCGTGCGGTCGAACTCGATCATCGCCATGGAGCGGCTGATGGCGGCAAGCTTGGCGTTGGCTTCGGTAAGGGCACAGGAAAAACGCTGGATCTCTTGCAGGTCGGATTTGTGCTGGCGGTTGAACATGGTCAGATCACCCTGGATTCCCGGCGCCTGGAGGGCGCATTCCATTCATACGTTGGATATTTCTGGTACACCTGCATGGGGAAATAACCATTGGAAACGCTTTATCGGCCAAGCGTCGTTAACGGTTCTGGGTGAGCATAGACAGGCCTTGGCACTCTGCAAGGCCACTAATCCGCCAGCATCACTACTCAGGGATGATCAAGGGGCTTGAAGACAGCCTGCTGCACGTCGACTTTTTTCGGGATCAGGCCGTTGGCAAAAAACAGGTCGGCGGTGCGTTGCTGGTTGGCGATATCGATGGCCTCCAAGGGGCGGATCGGCTCAGGCGAGCGATGTTCGAAGTAGCTTTTGACCACCGCCGGTTGCAGGCCCAGGGTGCCGGCCATCAGCGTGATGCTCGCGGCAGGCTCATCAAGCGACAGGCGCTGCGCCTTGCCAAGCGTCTGGATAATCGTGGCGATGGCCTCTGGGTGCTGCTTGGCAAACGGGTGGTTGACCACGAAGAAATTGCCCGCAGGGTTCAACCCTTGCCCGTCCCGCAGCACACGTGCCGAGCCGTCGATCACGGCGGCCGAGTAGTACGGGTCCCACACCACCCATGCGTCCACCTTGCCTTGTTCGAACGCGGCGCGGCCGTCGGAAGGCGACAGGTACACCACATTCACATCCTTCCACTGCAACCCGGCGTGCAGCAGGCTTTTGAGGAACAGGTTGTGTGCACTGGAGCCCTTGAGCAATGCCACGCGCTTGCCCTTGAGTTCGGCCACGTTCTGCACGGTGCTTGCCTGGGGCACCAGCACTGCTTCGGCCTTGCCCTCGTTGGGCTCGACGGCAAAATACTGCAAGTCGATCCCGGCCGCCTGGGCGAAGATCGGCGGGATATCGCCAATATTGCCGATGTCCAGGCTGCCGGCGTTGAGCGCTTCGATCAGCGGCGGGCCACCGAGGAATTCGGTCCACTGCACCTGAGTGCCCGGCAGTGCGGCTTCGAAGAGCTTGTGCTCACGGGCGAGCACCATGCTGACCGAGCTTTTCTGGTAGCCGATGCGCAGCGTGGAAGGTCCGGCCGCCGAGGTGGGTTGCGCCATTACTGCCAATGCCAGCAGCGAACTGCCCAGCAGGTGTCTGATTGCTTTCATAAGTTGCCTCTTGGTGGGTTCGATCAGATTCAAAGTGAGCACAGGAAGTGTGGGAGCTGGCTTGCCTGCGATGGCGGCCTGTCATGGCCAGAGGTGTTGGCTGGCTCACCGCTATCGCAGGCAAGCCAGCTCCCACATTTGATCGGGGTGGGATTCAAGTCCGGTAACAGCGCGGGCCATGTAGTCACTGACCGAGCGCTGGGAAATCCCCAGTTCGGCGGCGATCTGGGGGTACGTCAGGCCGTTGACACGGGACAGCAGGAACGTCGCCTTGACCTTGGCCGGCAAGCGGTCGAGCGTCTGCTCGACGGCCTGCAGCGCTTCGAGCACTCGGGCCCTGCCCTCCGCGCAGGCCGCATCGTTATCCAGCGTAGCGAGGTAGGCACGCTCCAGGTCACGTCGACGCCACACCTGGTACACCAGGCGCTGGGCAATAGTGGTAAGCAATGCGCGGGGCTGTCGTATCGGCGCTACCTGAGGTGCACTCAAGAGCTGGACAAACGCGTCGACGGCGATGTCTTCGGCGTGGGCACGGGAGTTGAGGTAGCGGTGCAAACGGCTGCACAGCCAAGGGTAATGAATGCGAAACAGGGAGCCCACATAGTCGCTGTGAGCACGATCGGCGCCGGACATAGGGGCTCCTTCTGAGTAGGTTGCGCGGTATGTCCGGTGTTCCGGTGAAGCAATCCTAGCAAGGCTCCTTATGCTTTAATAATACTTAAAACGCATTCTTATATAACCTTATTGAAGTACCGAATAGCCGATGCTGGCGGCTTTGCGCTGGTAATCCAACACCACCTGATAGTCATCTTCGCTGGCAGGAAGCACAGCTCGCACACCGAGGGTTTGCGCCACCTGCGGCAGGTCCTGCAACGCCAGGTTCATCGCCTCACGAATCTGCGCCACCTGCCCATCGCTCAAGCCCAGCGCGCCTATGTAAGGCAAAGTCGGGCTCGGCGCGCTGCGGGTGATGACGCGCAGGCCCGCGACCTCTTCGGGGGCGAATCGGGCGAGGTAGTCGTGGGTGACGCTATCGATGGCGGCGAGGTCGGCGCGGCCTTCACGCAGCCAGCGCAAGCTCTCGCGGTGGGCGCCGCTGATGCCGACGCTGGCGAAGAACCGCCCGTCGCGCTGCAACGGCGCCAGACAGTGACGCAGCAGGTTCATGCCGCTGTTGGAGTCGTGGCCGTTGATCACGCCGCGGCTCTGGTAGAACTGCGTCAGGCGGGTACGCGGGTTGTCCGCGCGGGTCAACAGCAGGCTGCAATGTTCGCCGTGGCTGCTGTGGGCCAACTCGTAACGGGGGCGCCCAATGATGCGCACCTGGCCGCGCAGTTGGGTCATCAGCGGGTAGCCGCAGGTTTGGCTGACGAGCAATTGTGGCGCCAGCCACAGGCCGCGCAAGTCGAGGTGGTCGGCGTTAAGACGATGCAGCTTCAAGCGCTCAAGGATGCGCGCCAGCCAGTGTTGATTGGCCTGCTGGATGGGTTCGGGCGCAACGTACATGCGCAGGTCGGCGTAGTACTCACTCATGGTCGCCTCTCAGGCAAACGGGTGCCGGGGACTGTCGATGGCCTTGAGGCCGTGACGGCTGATCAACTGGCCGTAGCCTTGCACCAGGAAGCCACCGCTGCGCACCAGCCACTGCTCGCGCCGGGCACGGTACACCCTGGGCAGCAGGTACCACGGCAACTTTGGCAGATCGTGGTGCACCAGGTGCAGATTGTTGTTGAGAAACAGCCAGGCCCAGGGCCAGGACGCTTCGTTGAGCACTGTGCGGTGTTCCGGCCGCAGATGGGGGCGGTGCTCATAGTAGGAGCGGATCGAAGCCAGGGACAACGCTGGCACGCTGACCAGCAGCAGGTAATGCCACACCGCAAGCGCGCTGTAGGAGGCAATGAAACTCAGCATCAGCACAGTAACGGCGCCGTGAGCCAGCCACATCGGCCATACCTGGGGCAGGCGTTGAAACTCGTGACGGGCCAACCGGCCAATGGCCAACGGCGCAGCCAGCAGGAAGCGGCCAAGCACGGTCTTGGTCAGCCAATGCACGCCACGTTCGAACAGCGAGCTGTCGTCCCATTGCTGCTGATTGAGGTAGCGGCTTTCCGGGTCGATGCCCGGTAGGGTCAGGTTGTCGTCGTTGTGGTGCAACAGGTGGCTGTCGCGGTACAGCGTATAGGGATACCACACCGCGAAAGGCGCATAGCCGAGGAGTTTATTGAGCAACAACGAACGGGTCGGGTGGCCGTGGAGCAATTCGTGCTGCACCGATAGCCACAGAGTCACCAGCGGAATCAGCAGCAACATGCTCAGCCACAGGCCCAGCCACCGGCTGCCAAGGATCACCGCGAACCAGCCGGCATATACGCCGATCAACAGTAGCCAGGTCGGCCATTCGGTTCTTGCCACGAAGGTCGTCGCCAGGGCTTCGATTTCCCGGCGTTGGGTCGGATCAAGGTAATTGGCCATCGGCAGCTCAGAGCAGGTGTTTCCTGCTCTGTGCAATGAGGCGGGAAAATCTTGCAGATCGTTTAGTTCTAAGCGTGTAACTCAGTGACCGAACAGGCCTGCTTCGGATTTTTTGGTCTTCTTGTCCGCGCGTTTTTCATCGGCGGTCTTTGCCGGTTTTTTCTTGGCGGCTTTCTTTGAATCCATACCTTTGGCCATGATGCATGCTCCACTAACAGGGGATGTAGCACTGGGTATACCACCTATTGCCCGGCAGAAGGCGCTTATAATCCCCGGCCCTGGATAATGCTTGTCTGAACCCCATGCCCCCATTGCACATCGAACCGCTGGCAGAGCCTCTGTGGCCACTGCTGAACAAGTTTTATCGCAACCACAATTCGTCGATGAAGGCACTCAAGGGCGGCCGCTTGTGGGTGGCGCGCGATAGCGACATCGTGGCGGGCTTGTGCTTGAGCCCGGTGGTGGGTGGGCAGTGGCTGACGGGGGTGTTTGTGGCGCCGACTTATCGTGGCCAGGGGCTCGCGGCGCGACTGGTTGAAGAGGCCGTGGCGGGTTGTGAGGGGACGGTCTGGTTGCTGTGCCATCCGGACCTGGAAGGGTTGTATCGGGGCATGGGGTTCAGCCAGGACACGGTTTTGCCGCAATCGCTGAGTGAACGGCTGGTGCGTTACAAGCGCAATAAGCCGATGATTGCGATGGGGCTCAATGCCCCAGTCCTGAATAAACACTGATCCCACAGTTGAACTGTGGGCTATTCGTCAGCCGTTGGGTCCAGCTCCGGGAACATCACTTCAATAAACCCGAATTTGCTGAAATCGGTAATCCGCGATGGGTACAACCGGCCGATCAAATGGTCGCACTCATGCTGCACCACCCGCGCATGGAAGCCGTCGGCAAAACGCACAATCGGCTCGCCCTTGGGGTCGAAACCTTCGTAGCGGATCTGCTGGTAACGGTTCACGGCGCCGCGCAGGCCGGGCACTGACAGGCAACCTTCATAGCCCTCTTCCAGTACCGGGCTAAGCGGTGTGATCAGCGGGTTGATCAGAATGGTCTGGGGTACCGGCGGCGCCTCCGGGTAGCGTTCGCTGGCCTCGAAACCAAAGATCACCAGTTGCAGGTCGACACCAATCTGCGGTGCAGCCAGGCCAACACCGCCTACGTGTTCCATGGTCTGGAACATATCGTCGATCAGTTGCCACAACTCGGGGCTGTCGAACATCTCCGGCGGTACCGGCGGGGCGATACGCAGCAGGCGCTCGTCGCCCATTTTCAGGATTTCACGGATCATTGTTCAGGCTCGGTAATGGGCTTGGAGTGGTCCCGGCCTAAGCCAGAGACGTGCTGTTTTTCAGTCGGGGCCGGTTCGCCGATTTCCTTCTGCCCGGGGTCCTTGCCTTCGGCAGACATGTGTTCGATCACGGCATTCATCTCCGCGCCGAGCAACAGCACGGCAGCGGAGATATAGAAATACAGGAGCAGGACAATAATCGCACCGATACTGCCATACATGGCGTTGTAGTCGGCGAAGGTTTTGACGTAGTAGCCAAAGCCGAGGGAGGCGACGATCCACACCACCACCGCCAATACCGAACCTGGGGTGATAAAGCGAAACTCCTGCTCGACATCCGGCATCACGTAATACATGAGTGCCACGGCGAACATCAGCAGGATCACGATCAATGGCCAGCGCAGGATAGTCCACAGGGTGACGACGAATTCCTGCATGCCGATCTGCCCGGCCAGCCACTCCATGACCTGCGGGCCGAGCACCATCAGCGCGGCAGCAGCCAGCAGCATGCCGGCGATGCCGACGGTGTAGAAAATCGACAGTGGAAAACGCTTCCAGATCGGCCGGCCCTCAACCACGTCGTAGGCGGCGTTCATGGCGCTCATCATAAGGCGCACGCCCGCGGAGGCCGTCCACAAGGCAATCACGATACCGACCGAGAGCAGCCCCCCCTTGGACTGCTGCAGTTGGTCGATCACCGGGTTGACTTGCTCTAGCGCCTGGGGCGGCAACACCAGTTCCGACTGCAGGCGCAGCCAGGTGAAGAAGTCAGGCAGGTGCAGGAAACCGATCAGGGCGATCAGGAACAGCAGAAAGGGGAACAACGAGAACAGCATCTGGTAGGCCAGTGCCGAGGCGTAAGTCGGCATCTCGTCATCGAGAAATTCAGTGACGGTGCGCATCAGCACCTTGTGCAGCTTGAGACCATCGAGTACCGGAAAAATCATAGCGTCTCCTTTCGCCGCAAAGAGATTGAGTTCATGGGCGACTCAGGGGCCGTTTTCTACATCAAAGTAGCCCATTTGGCGACTCTGAAACAATTTCGAAAGTTTAGTTGCAACACCGGATACAAAAACGGCCATCCGTGGATGGCCGTCGGGCTGCTGGGGGCTGCCCGCCAGGACGTGTTACTCAGTGGCTTTTTTCACTGCGTCCTTGGTCTTGCCCACTGCTTGCTGAGCTTCGCCTTTTTTCTCTTGGATCACGCCTTCAGCACGCAGTTTGTCATTGTCTGTGACTTTACCGACGCCTTGCTTGATGTTACCGACAGCTTCGTTCGCCAAGCCCTTTACCTTATCGGAAGTGCTGCTCATGGTATTACTCCTGATAACAATCAAATGGTTTTTGGTCACTACGTAGCGGTTGACCTGAAGCGCAACGGCAGAGTTTCAATTATTTTTGTACGAGCATTTCATCGAAAGCGGCAGGTTTGGCTTTATGTTTTATGCCCAACCCACGAGAATGCCCGGCACATTCAGGCTGCAACGCTGAATAACAGATCCCGTAGGAAGGTTATGAAACTCAATAAAGCACAGGCCATTGCCCGCAGAAACCAGGAACTGGGCGGTGCCGTACTCGGCGTCAACAACTGCCACTTCACCGACCTGGACCGCAAACGCAACATCTGGTGGTTCGACCTGCCGGTGGGGCGTATTGCCGTGGGCCAGTACGAGTGGATCCATCTGTTGATGCACAACGCCGACACCGACCAGTTGTTGCACCTGAAGGTGCCGACCGTGTTCCTGCGTGAAAAACTCGAGGGGCTGGTGGTGCGCAATGCGGGCAAGCGCAAGCCGGAGATTACCCTGGAGTTGAGCGCCGACAAGGATTCGTTCTTGAAGGACGTGCGCCCCGCCGGTGCGGGTGTGAGCTTTGCGCAGTTCGTGCTGTAACCCGGTAACCCTGTGGGAGCTGGCTTGCCCGCGATAGCAGTGAGTCAGGCGATACAGCAGTGGCTGGTGTAGCGCTATCGCAGGCAAGCCCGCCCCCATAGGGGGTAAGTGTTTCGCCAGCGCCCTCATAAAAAACCCCGCATCAGCGGGTTTTTTTATGGGTTACTTTTTAAGACCGAGTTTCTTCAGTTCTTCATCACGCAATTCACGCCGCAGGATCTTGCCCACGTTGGTGGTCGGCAACGCATCACGGAACTCCACGGCCTTGGGCACCTTGTAGCCGGTGACGTTGGCGCGCATGTGTTCCATCACCTGGTCCTTGGTCAGGGTGGCCCCTGGCTTGACCACGATGAACAACTTGATGTGCTCGCCGGATTTTTCATCCGGTACGCCGATGGCCGCACACTGCAGCACGCCCGGCAGGCCCGCCAGCACGTCTTCGAGCTCGTTGGGGTAGACGTTGAAGCCGGAGACCAGAATCATGTCCTTCTTGCGGTCGACGATACGCATGTAGCCGTCTGGCTGGATGATCGCGATGTCGCCGGTCTTCAGCCAGCCCTCGCTGTCGAGCATCTCGTCGGTGGCATCCTGGCGCTGCCAGTAGCCCTTCATCACTTGCGGACCTTTTACACACAGCTCGCCGGTTTCGCCCAGCGCCAGCTCGGTACCGTCGTCGGCGATGACTTTACACGCGGTGGAAGGCACCGGAATGCCAATGGTGCCGATCTGGATGTTCTGGATCGGGTTGACCGTGGCCACCGGGCTGGTTTCAGTCATGCCGTAGCCTTCGCAGATCGCGCAGCCGGTCACGGCCTTCCAACGCTCCGCCGCAGCCAGTTGCAACGCCATGCCGCCCGATAGGGTGACCTTCAGCGCAGAGAAGTCCAGCTTGCGGAAACCTTCGTTGTTGCACAGTGCCACGAACAGGGTGTTGAGGCCGACGAAGCCGCTGAACTTCCACTTCGACAGTTCCTTGACCATCGCCGGCAGGTCGCGCGGGTTGCTGATCAGGATGTTGTGGTTGCCGATCAGCATCATCGCCATGCAATGAAAGGTGAAGGCATAGATGTGGTAGAGCGGCAGCGGTGTGATCAGGATCTCGCAGCCTTCATTGAGGTTGGAGCCCATCAGCGCCTTGCATTGCAACATGTTGGCGACGAGGTTGCGGTGGGTCAGCATCGCGCCCTTGGCCACGCCGGTGGTACCGCCGGTGTATTGCAACACGGCCACATCGCCGCTGGCCGGGCTGGCATCGTTGACCGGCTGGCCATGGCCCTTGGCGAGTACGTCGTTGAACTTGATGGCCTGGGGCAGATGATAGGCCGGGACCATTTTCTTCACGTACTTGATCACGCTGTTGATCAGCACGCGCTTGAACGGCGAGAGCAGGTCGGCAACTTCGGTGACGATCACGTGCTTGACGGCGGTCTTGGGCACGACTTTTTCAGCCAGGTGCGCCATGTTGGCCAGGCAAACCAGGGCCTTGGCCCCCGAATCATTGAATTGGTGTTCCATCTCCCGCGCGGTGTACAGCGGGTTGGTGTTGACCACGATCAGGCCGGCGCGGATGGCACCGAATACAGCGACGGGGTATTGCAGAACGTTGGGCAGTTGCACAGCGATTCGATCGCCAGGCTTCAAGTCGGTATGCTGTTGCAGATACGCGGCGAATGCGCCGGACAATTCGTACAGTTCACCGTAGGTGATTGTCTTGCCCAGGTTGCTGAAAGCCGGTTTGTTGGCGAAGCGCTGGCAGGACTGCTTCAGTACCGCCTGAATATTCGGATACTCGTCTGGATTGATCTGTGCAGCAATCCCGGCGGGGTACTTATCCTTCCAAAAGTCTTCATTCATGGAAGCCCACTCCTCAGCGACGCGAATTCATCATCGCATTTGATGCGATTATTATTGGTGTATGTTTTTAGGTGAGTCTGGCGCTTTCAAGCAGGCCTAGAAGTCACAAAGCGCGCCGAGAGTAGCAGCTTTGCCAAGGGCCGCCTAGAGCCAAAAGAGGGCCCTACAGTCATAAACATGACTCAAGAATATCCAATGGTCACTTTTAGAGCAAAAATTCTATAACGCCAAAAATGGCTCTAGAACAAGCTCTCAAGGGTGCTATATGACAATGTGGGAGCTGGCTTGCCTGCGATAGCGGTGGATCAGTCAATTCAACAGGTGACTGAAACACCGCTATCGCCGGCAAGCCAGCTCCCACATTTTTTGTACCCGGTTTCAACTCAAGCGATGTCGCGCAGCTCGCGGCGCAAAATTTTGCCCACAGGCGTCATCGGCAACGACTCCCTCAACACAATATGCTTGGGCACCTTGTAGCCGGTGAAGTTGGCCTTGCAGTACGTCTTCAGTTCCTCGAGGCTCACCCCCTGGGCCCGTGCCACCACGAACAGCTTCACCGCCTCCCCCGTGCGCTCGTCCGGTACGCCGATCACGGCGCAGTTGGCCACGGCCGGGTGGGCCATGATCACGTCTTCGATTTCGTTGGGGTACACGTTGAAACCCGAGACGATGATCAAATCCTTCTTGCGATCCACAATACTGATGTAGCCATCGGTGTCGATCACCGCAATGTCACCGGTCTTCAACCAGCCATCGGCGTCCAGGGTTTCGGCGGTGGCGGCCGGTTGCTGCCAGTAGCCCTTCATCACTTGCGGGCCCTGGATGCACAGCTCGCCGCGCTCGCCCAACGGCAGTTCTTGCCCCAGGTCATCCACGACCTTCATCGCCGTACCCGGCACCGGGATGCCCACGGTACCCAGGCGCGACAGGCCGCCGTAGGGGTTGGTACTGGCCACTGGCGAGGTTTCGGTGAGGCCGTAGCCTTCGCCGATGGCGCAACCGGTCAGCGCCTTCCAGCGTTCCGCCGTGGCCTTGACCAGGGCGGTGCCGCCGGAGTTGGTGATCTTCAGGTGGGAGAAATCCAGGGTCTTGAAATCCGGGTGGTCCATCAGCGCCACAAACAGCGTGTTCAGCCCCAACAGGCCGGAGAACTGCCACTGCTTGAGCTCCTTGATAAACCCGCCGATGTCCCGTGGGTTGGTGATCAGCACGTTGTGGTTGCCGGAGACCATCATGCACATGCAATTGGCCGTGAATGCATAGATGTGGTACAGCGGCAGCGGTGCAATCATCACCTCCTGCCCTTCCTTGATCAGCGGATGGCCGTCGTCGCCCAGTTGCGACATGCACGCCCGCACCTGCTGCATATTCGCCACCAGGTTGCCGTGGGTGAGCATCGCGCCCTTGGCCAGGCCGGTGGTGCCGCCGGTGTATTGCAGCACGGCGACGTCGTCCAGGGTCACCGGATGGCGCGTCACCCCAAGGCCCGCGCCCATGCGCAGGGCGCGCTTGAACGACACTGCTCGCGGCAGGTGGTAGGCCGGAACCATCTTCTTCACCTTGTCGACCACGGTGTTGACCAGCCAGCCTTTGGCGGCGGGCATGAAATCGCCCATCCTGGCTTCGATCAGGTAGTCGATCTCGGTGTCGGTGCATACCTCCTGCACCCGCGAACCGAACAGGTTGAGGTAGACCAGCGCGCGCACACCGGCGTCCTTGAACTGGTGGCGCATCTCGCGCGGGGTATACAGCGGGTTGGTGTTGACCACGATCAGCCCGGCGCGCAGTGCGCCGAACACCGCCACCGGGTAATGCAGCACGTTGGGCAGCTGCACCGCGATGCGCTCGCCGGGCTTGAGGTCGGTGTGCTGCTGCAGGTAACCGGCAAACGCCGCACTCTGGCGTTCAAGTTCTGCGTAGGTGAGGGTAATGCCCATGCTGCTGAATGCCGGACGGTCGGCAAAGGTCTTGCAGGAACGCTCGAACACCTCGATCACCGACTTGTAGGTGCTGAGGTCGATGGCATTGGGGACTCCCGCCGCGCGTTTGTCATTCCAGAAATCAGGTTGCATTATTCTTGTCCTCTTTACCTGAGTGTGTCCGGCCGCTGCCATGCAGATGTGCAGCAATAAGAAGCGGAGCTTTGGGGAAGTTAGCAGCTATGGCCAAACAGGCAAGACGCTGAACTGTGTCATTGATTGTATGAATCTTGTACCTAAGGCGTAGGCAGATACCCCGCCCCACGCCGGATGAGCTATACAATGCAACCACCCTGAGCAAAGGAAGCCGCCATGAACCACAGCACCTTCTGGCTGACCGCGAACGACCACACCCGTCTGTACGTCAACCAATGGCTGCCCGACGGGCCACCCAGGGCCGTGGTGATGATCTCCCATGGCATGGCCGAGCATGGCGGCCGCTATGCGCGCCTGGCGCAGGCATTGTGTGCAGCAGGCCTGGGTGTGTATGCGCTGGACCAGCGCGGGCATGGCCGCACTGCAGAGGCCGGCACTATTGGGCTATATGCTGAAACGGATGGCTGGAACAAAGTAGTGGGCGATCTGGCCAGCCTCAATCAGCACATCGGCCAACAGCATCCCGGGCTGCCGATCATCCTGCTGGGCCACAGCATGGGCAGCTATATCTCCCAGGCGTACTTGCTGCATCACAGTGCCAGCTTGCATGGCGCAATACTCAGCGGCTCGAATTTCCAGCCGGTGGCCCTCTACCGTGCAGCGCAAATCATCGCGCGCATCGAGCGAGCGCGCCAAGGCCTGCGAGGGCGCAGTGCGTTGATCGACTTCCTGTCGTTCGGCTCATTCAACAAAGCCTTCAAGCCCAACCGCACCAAATTCGACTGGCTCAGCCGCGACCCGGTTGAAGTGGATAACTACATCAACGACCCACTCTGTGGCTTTCGTTGCACCAATCAACTGTGGATCGACCTGCTGGGCGGCTTGCAGCAGATCAGCAAAGTCTCCAACCTGGCGCAGATCGATCCTGGCCTGCCGATCCTGGTGATGGGCGGCGATTGTGATCCGGTGAGTGAAGGCAAGCGTCTCAAGGACCTGGCCCACGCCCTGCGTGAAGCCGGTTGCCAGGACGTGCAATTGACGCTCTACCCGCAGGCGCGCCATGAAGTGTTCAACGAAACCAACCGCGATGAAGTCACCGCCGACCTGCTGGCCTGGCTCGACCAGGCGCTGGCGTTGCGCAGGCCCACCCGCTGCGAATAGTTTTTGCTTTAAAATCAGCCGATTAATTATCGATAAGCCACAGGATGCACCTTTAGATGACCCAGGTAACCAACACCCCGTACGAAGCGCTCGAAGTAGGCCAGACCGCCAGCTTCAGCAAAACCGTCGAAGAGCGTGATATCCAGTTGTTCGCCGCCATGTCCGGCGACCACAACCCGGTGCACCTGGATGCTGAATACGCCAAGGCAACCATGTTCAAGGAGCGGATTGCCCACGGCATGTTCAGCGGTGCGCTGATCAGCGCGGCGGTGGCTTGTGAGTTGCCTGGGCCGGGCACGATTTACATCGGCCAGCAGATGACCTTCCAGAAGCCGGTAAAGATCGGCGACACATTGACCGTGCGCTTGGAAATCCTCGAGAAACTGCCGAAGTTTCGCGTGCGCATTGCCACTCGGGTGTTCAACCAGCGTGATGAGTTGGTCGTCGATGGCGAGGCGGAAATTCTGGCGCCACGTAAGCAGCAAGTGGTGACCTTGACCGAGCTACCGCCGATCAGTATTGGCTGATCTACATTCCAGCCTTTGCGTAAAACAAATGTGGGAGCGGGCTTGCCCGCGAATGCGGTGTGTCAGTCAATACAACCGTGACTGATCCACCGCTTTCGCGGGCAAGCCCGCTCCCACACTAAGCCCAGCGTAGGTCTTACGACTGAGCGCGGGCCTGGTTACGCAGGGCTTTTACCTGGTCGTGATTGCGCTGTACACCGTGGTACTGACGCTCAACCAAGTCACGAATGCCCACCAGGTTGTGTTTGTTGATCTTCTCGATCGCTTCACGGTAAGCCTTCAATGCGTGGTCTTCACCGCGCTCGGCTTCGTTCAATACGGCCTCTTCGTCCTTGCCAGTGACCATCGACTTCACGTCGACCCAGCCACGGTGCAGGGCGCCAGCCATGCTGCCGGAATCTTCAGGATCGCCACCCAAGGCACGCACAGCAGTTTTCAGTTCAGCAGCGGCTGTCGCGCAATCAGCGGAGCGTTTGGCAAACAGGGCCTTGAGTTCTGGATGCTTGATGTCTTCAGCGCATTCCTTGAAACCCTTTTGGCCGTCGATGCTGGTCTCGATCAGGTCGTTCAGTACGGAGATCGATTCTTTGTTGATATCAGTCATTTTTCAATTCCTTGTACGGGTTAGAAGGTTGCCTTGGTTATTGCAGCGCCCGTGCCAGGTTTTCAAAAATTATTTTTACGTTTTATTTCAATAAGTTACGAATTATTGAACCATCTGTATCTTGGTTATTTGCATGATCTGTCATTTGGCCTTCATGCAGAATGCCTGTATTTTCGAAAGCCTGGCCTCAACCCTGCGACGCTCATGAATCCCGAAAAACTCGAACTGCTCATCACCCGCCAAATGCCCTTCGGCAAATACAAAGGCCGGATCATTGCCGACTTGCCTGGGCCCTACCTGAATTGGTTCGCCCGCGAAGGTTTCCCCCACGGGGAGCTGGGCGGTTTGCTGGCCTTGATGCAGGAAATCGACCACAACGGTCTGTCCGAATTGCTTGAGCCACTGCGCGCCAAACACGGCAGACCCGCCCCCCGCCACTAGGAGACCCACCATGCCGAGGAATGCCGATAACGAAGCGCACTGGCAGGCCATCGCTCAGCGTTACGAGTGCGAGCCCGGCCCGATCAACCTGGAAAACGGCTACTTCGGGCGCATGAGCCGGGCGGTGCAGGCCCAATACCTTGAGCACATCAGCTTTATCAACCGCAGCAACGCTGTGCATGTGCGCCAGCGTTTTGAACAGGGTGAAAACAACGAGATACGCCGCCAGTTGGCCGGGTTGATTGCTGTCGACCCCGAGTCGGTCGCTTTCACCCGTAACGCCACCGAAGCCTTGCAGTCGCTGATCCGCAACTACAACCGCCTGCAACCGGGCGACCAGGTGCTGATCACTGATCTGGAATACGACACAGTCAAAGGCGCCATGCGCTGGCTGGCAGCGACTCGCGGCGTGGAAGTCATAGAGGTGGCCCACACCCACCCGGCCCGTTTCGACAGCTTGGTGCAGACTTATCACGATGCGTTTGTGCAGTACCCGCGCCTGAAATTAATGGCCTTGACCCATGTGACCCACCGTACGGGCCTGGTCATGCCGGTTGCGGCCATTGCCAAGGCAGCGCGCGAACGAGGAATCGACGTGATCCTCGACGGCGCCCACGCCTTGGGCCAGATCGAATTCAACCTGGCCGAACTGGGCATTCAGTTCGCAGGCTTCAACCTGCACAAGTGGATCGGCGCGCCGTTGACCCTGGGCTTTTTGTACATCGCACCGGAGCGCCTGGCCGATATCGACCCGGATATGGGCGAGTTCCATTACCCAGCCACCGATGTGCGAGCGCGTACGTCCTACAGCACGCCGAACTTTCCGGCGCTGATGACCTTGCCTCTGGTGTTTGAAGAGCATCGACAATTGGGGGGCGCTGCAGCCAAGGGCGCACGCGTCAATTACCTGCGCAACCTGTGGGTGAACCAGGTGCGGCCGTTGGCGGGGATCGAAGTGCTGACTTCGGATGACCCGCGACTGTATTGCGGGATCACCGCCTTCAAGTTTATCGGGCGTGATCAGCAGGCGATGGTGGACAGGTTGCTCAAGGAGCACGGCCTGTTCACCACTACGCGCACGGGGGCAGCGTTTGGCACCTGTATCCGGGTGACGCCGGGGCTGGTGACGTCGGCGGCGGACATCAATGCGCTAGTCCACGCGATCACCAAACTAAACACCGTTTAAAACTGTGGGAGCGGGCTTGCCTGCGATAACGGTGTAGCAGCCAAAGATGGGCTAACTGATAAATGGCTATCGCAGGCAAGCCAGCTCCCACCTTCAGAGCGGCGATGTGCTTGAGGTTTTTCTACAGGCAAAAAAAAGCGGCACACCGACCAAGTGCGCCGCAAAAATGCCGTTAAGCACAGCAACAACGATTCGATAAATCCGTTCAGTCCAGCAGCGCCAGCGCCTGGGCAGTGACTTCCTGGATACGCGCCCAGTCGCCGTTCTTGACCCACTCCGGATCCAGCATCCAGCTGCCCCCCACGCACATCACGTTTTTCAACGCCATGTAGCTCTTGATGTTGGCTGGGCCAACACCGCCAGTCGGGCAGAATTTGACTTCGCCGAACGGGCCGCCGAGCGCCTTGATGGCAGCAACACCACCGCTGACTTCAGCCGGGAATAGTTTGAAGCGGCGATAACCCAGGCCGTAGCCTTCCATGATGCCGGAGGCGTTGCTGATGCCCGGCAGCAGCGGGATCGGGCTGTGCACCGAGGCTTCCAGCAGGTCGCGGGTGATGCCAGGGGTGACGATAAATTGCGAGCCCGCCACTTCGGCCGCTTCGAGCATGTGACGATCGAGCACGGTACCGGCACCGGTGCACAGCTCAGGACGTTGCTCGCGCAAGACCTGAATGGCCTTGAGGCCGAACTCGGAACGCAGGGTCACTTCCAGCGCGGTCAAACCGCCAGCGGCCAGGGCGTCGGCCAACGGCAGGATGTCCTGTTCGCGGGCGATGGTGATCACCGGCAGGATCCGCGCCTTGGCGCAGAGGCTGTCGATCAAGGCAACTTTATCCGCCATGGACACGGTCGATTGGGGGCTTTTCATAGCGGCTGATCCTTGGCTCATGGGCACCAGTAAATCTCTAGAGTAGGTTGCAAAAACGCGCGAATCGGCATGGCAGCAACATCGTTGCTGGCCAGGGCGGCGCTCAAGGTAGTCAATTTCGAACTGCCGGAAATCGACAGCACGGTGTAGTTGGCCGTCGCCAACAGCGCGCGACTCATGGTCAGGCGCTGGTGCGGCACGGTCGGTGCCAGCATCGGCCAGCAACGGCGGGTACCGTCGGGCTTCAGGGCTTCAGCCAGGTTGGGACTGTTGGGGAACAGCGAGGCGGTGTGACCGTCATCGCCCATGCCCAGCACCAACACATCAATGGCAGGCAGCTCGGCCAGCAGGCGATCGGCCTGCTCGGCAGCGTCTTCAAGGTTGGCGGCAGGGCTGTACAGGCTCAAGAACTTCGCCTTGGCCGCCGGGCCTTGCAGCAAGTGTTGCTTCAACAGGCCGGCATTGCTGTCGGCGTGTTCGACCGGCACCCAGCGCTCATCGGCCAGGGTGATGGTGACCTTGGACCAGTCCAGGCCCTGCTTGGCCAGGTTCTGGAAAAACGCCACGGGGCTGCGGCCACCGGACAACACCAACGTCGCCTCGCCACGGGCACTGATGGCCGCGCGCAGTTGTTCGGCCACGTCATTGGCCAGGCCATCGGCCAGCAGCGCAGGCGTACGGTACTCATGGGCAGTGACGCCCTGAGGCAGTTTCAATTCAGATATCGCCATACCACGACCTCCCATCCCGCGTAATCAGTGCAATGGAGCTCATCGGCCCCCAGGACCCCGCCGCATACGGCTTAGGCGCATCACCGGATTTTTTCCACCCGGCGATCAACTGGTCACACCACTTCCACGCGGCTTCGATTTCATCTTTGCGAACAAACAGGTTCTGATTGCCGCGCATCACTTCCAGCAACAATCGCTCGTAGGCATCGGGGATGCGTGCGCTGCGATAGGTGTCGGAAAAATTCAATTGCAGTGGCCCGCTGCGCAGTTGCATGCCTTTGTCCAGGCCCTGTTCCTTGGTCATCACACGCAAGGAAATACCTTCGTCCGGCTGCAGGCGGATGATCAGCTTGTTGCTGATCTGCAAGCGCTGCTCGGGGGCGAAGATATAGTGGGATGGTTCCTTGAAATGGATGACGATCTGCGACAGCTTTTGCGGCATGCGCTTGCCGGTACGCAGGTAGAACGGCACCCCGGCCCAACGCCAGTTGCGGATATCGGCACGCAGGGCGACGAAGGTTTCGGTGTCGCTCTGGGTGTTGGAATTGTCTTCTTCCAGGTAACCCGGCACGGCTTTACCAGCGCTGTAGCCGGCGATGTACTGGCCACGGACTACTTGGGTGGTCAGGCCTTCGGGGCTGATCGGCGCCAGGGCCTTGAGCACCTTGACCTTCTCGTCACGGATGCTGTCGGCGGACAGGTCGGCCGGCGGGTCCATGGCAATCAGGCACAGCAGCTGCAACAGGTGGTTCTGGATCATGTCGCGCAGCTGGCCGGCCTTGTCGAAGTAACCCCAACGGCCTTCGATGCCGACCTGCTCGGCCACGGTGATTTCCACGTGGGAAATATAGTTCTGGTTCCACTGGGTTTCGAACAGGCTGTTGGCGAAACGCAGGGCAATCAGGTTCTGCACCGTCTCTTTGCCCAGGTAGTGGTCGATGCGGTAGGTGCGGTTTTCCGGGAAAAACTGCGCCACGGCGTCGTTGACCTTGCGCGATGACTCCAGGTCCGAACCGATGGGTTTTTCCAGCACTACGCGGGTATTTTCCGCCAGGCCAACCTTGGACAGGTTTTCGCAGATCGCGCCGTACACCGCCGCCGGGGTGGCGAAGTAGGCAATCAGGCGTTGATCGCTGCCGGCTTTTTCGGCTAGGGCAACGTAGTCGTCAGCCTTCATGAAGTCGACATGCACATACGAAAGGCGCGCGAGGAAACGCTGGGCCACGGCCTCGTCGAGTTCCTTACCGACGTATTTACGCAATTCTTTTTCGATATGGGCCAGGTGTTGCTGCTCGGAGCCGGCTTCACGGGCCAGGGCCAGGATGCGTGTGTCGTCGTGCAGCAACCCGGCGCCATCGAGTTGATAAAGGGCAGGAAATAACTTGCGCAGCGCCAGATCACCCAAGGCGCCAAACAGGGCAAAGGTGCAGGGTTCCACGGTTATCGAAGGCATGATGTTTGTTCTTTTATCAAGTTAAGCTACAAATACCTTTTTTCAAGGCATCACTCAAGGAAAAATGTAGTAATAACCACAACATTTTCCCGAAATACGCATTGCGAGTGGTGGTGTTCAGCTACCCTCAGTAGGATAGGCCACCGCGAAAAGCCACTCATCGATTGGTTACCGCCTTTTTATTTGCATCGTCGCCCGAAGGAAAGACTGAATGGACCGCGTGCGAAATCTTCTGGAACAGATCCGGAACCGCCTCGAAGAATTGAACAAGGCCGAGCGCAAAGTCGCTGAAGTGATCCTGCTCAACCCGCAGCAGGCCACACGCTTCTCGATCGCCGCCCTCGCCCAGGCCGCCTCGGTCAGTGAACCGACGGTCAACCGCTTCTGCCGTTCGTTCGGTGTCAGCGGTTACCCTGAACTCAAATTGCAGTTGGCGCAAAGCCTGGCCAGTGGCGCCGCGTATGTCAGCCGCGCCGTGGAGGCCGATGATAACCCCGAGGCCTACACCCAGAAGATCTTTGGCAGCGCCATTGCCTCCTTGGACAGTGCCTGCCAGGCCCTGGACCCGGCGCTGATCAGCAAGGCCGTGGACTTGTTGATCCAGGCACGGCAGATCCACTTCTTTGGCCTCGGCGCTTCAGCCCCGGTGGCCATGGATGCGTTGCACAAGTTCTTCCGCTTCAACCTGGCAGTGACCGCCCACGCCGACGTGCTGATGCAACGCATGATCGCCTCGGTGGCGCACACCGGTGAGTTGTTCGTGATCATTTCCTACACCGGTCGTACCCGCGAACTGGTGGAAGTGGCGCGTATCGCTCGGGAAAACGGTGCGTCAGTGCTGGGCGTGACCGCCGAAAACTCGCCGCTGGCCAAAGCCAGTACGGTGAGCCTGAACATCCCGCTGCCGGAAGACACGGATATCTACATGCCGATGACTTCTCGGATTATCCAATTGACGGTATTGGACGTGTTGGCAACGGGTATGACCCTGCGTCGCGGAGTGGATTTCCAGCCGCATTTGCGCAAGATCAAAGAGAGCTTGAATGACAGCCGATATCCGGTGGGGGATGAGTTCAACTAGCAGGCAGCTCTACCAGCAGTACCGGCGCTATCGCAGGCAAGCCAGCTCCCACATTTGGAATGCATTCCCCTGTGGGAGCTGGCTTGCCTGCGATAGCGCCATCAGCCACACCGCTAAACCCCTGCCCTGGCCTGCAAACTCAAATGCGCCCTCTCCCCCGGCGCCAGGCTCGCCGCCGCCATCGCCGCCTCCACACACACAAACCCCGACGCTTCGTTAAAGCTCACGCCCAACAGCGGCCGGCTCCCCGGGTGCCACACCACCGTGTCGGCGCTGTCGCCGGTATCGATGCACAGTTCACGCTGCCAGGCGCGGTCCTTGAGCTGCAGTTCGCCCTCATGCTGGAACACCCGCTGGCATCCGCCATCGACCCGCAATTCACCTTCCTGCTGGCAAACCTGGCGATTGAGCTGGTCATAACCCTGCGCCCCTTCGAGCCCAGACAGCGCTACCTCGTCAACGTGACCAATACGCCAGTAAGCGTGCAATGCATGGCTCAACTGGCACGGCAGCTCGTCGTGATGCTCGGTGCTCAGGCGCAGTTCCAGGGTTTCGCCCAAGTGTGCGTGCAAGTCCACCTGCCAGTCGCACAGTTGCAATTGCCAGTGCAGGCGCACGCCGTCATCGTCAGTGCTGCTGTCGAGCAGTTTCCAGTCGATCAAGCGGGCCCAACCGTGGGAAGGCCAGGCATTTTCGCTGGGGTGACGGCCATACCACGGCCAGCACACCGGTACGCCACCACGGATAGCCCCGACTTGCGGCCATTTGGCGGCACACCACAGCCACGGCTTTTGGCCGGTGGGTTGAAAGTGCAGCAATTGCGCACCCTGGCGACTGAACACCGCCTGGCACAGCGGATGGTCGATCACCAACACATCGCGCATCTGAAAGCGCTCCCAGGCGAACACCGGACGCTCGCGCAGGGATTTGAAAAAGCGTTGCAGCGGTTGCTCGTGCATGTGCCAGGTCCCGAATATCACAGTGCCACGCAAAAAAAAGCGGATAGCCATGGCTACCCGCAAATGCGCACAGAGAGAGGAGCTTATCGCAACAGCGTTAGAACGTAGACTGAATTTTCAGGCCCGCTACCAGCGCGTTGTCGACTTTATCCACGCCGCCAGGCTGGACAACGTACTGCAGGTTCGGACGCACAGTCAGCCAGTTGGTGACGTGGAAACCGTAGTTGAGTTCGACGTTGTACTCAGTCTCACGAATCGGCGTGTACAGCGGATTGTCGTAGTCGCTCACGCCCCTGGCGTCGTTGAGCAGCTCCGAGTTTTTCTTCACATCATTGTTGACATGCAGGCGAGCGACGCCAATGCCGACGTCATCTTTTGGACGCGCGTCGAATGGGCCTTTGTACACGAGCATCAACGACTGGTAGTTGTCGACCAGGTTGGTTTCCTTGTCATGGAAGGTCGCGTTGGCGGCAATGTTCAAACCACGGGAAGCGTCGCCGTTATGGGTGGTGAGTTGCTGTTGCGCAACGAACCAGTAGCCTTTCTTGCTGCTGCGGGTACGGAAGTCGGCGCCGCTGAGGACCGCATCGTTACCGTTGACGTCTTCACGTACATCCGGAGCATCGGCCGCACTTTTATAGAAACCCACACGGTATTCGCCCGGCAGGTTATTAACCTTCGGCGACCAGACCAATTCCACCGGAATCACGGTGCCCTTGGTACCACTGCCGCTGAGTTTGAAGCCGTTGCCGTGCTCCAGCTGCGACGGGTTCTGGTTGTAGGCACCGATTTGCGCATACAGCTCAGGCGTGATGTTGTATTTCACGCGGATAGCGGCCTGGGCGACCGGCCAGTTGTACCAGGTATTGACGTAGTTACCGACCTGGGAGCCGCAGAACGACAGGTTCTGGAAGTCGCAAGGGAAGGTGTTGAAGTCTTCGCCTTCACCGAAGTAACCGAGCTTCACGTCCAGCTTGTTGTCGAACATCTGGTGCTGAATCCAGAACTGGGTCAAACGCACCATGTGGCCACGGCCATACACTTCTTGCGAGGAACTCAAGGTGCCGGCACGCGGGTCGCCAATGCGGTCATTGGAGATGTTCTGGCCATTACGGTTGGTCAACTGGATCTTGGCCTGGGTGTTATCCCAGCCCCACAGTTTTTGCAGGTCCAGTGCCACGCCCAGACCGAACTGGTCGGAGTAACGACCGGTCTTGTCGTCGTTGTAGCCGCCGTGGGCGTTGTAGCCCATCTCGCCCACGTAGTCGGCCTTGATGTCGATACCTTGCTCGATCAGCTTGGTACGCTCGCCGCCCCAATCGCCGGTCATCCACTTGGAATCAGCGCTGAATGCATCGGCCGCCATCGCATTGGCGGACAATACAAGGGCTGCTGCCGCTGACAGTTGGCAGATCAGCCGGGTGTTGTTGTGTTGCTTTTTCATCCCTACATCCTCGTCTTTATTGTTATTAAACTGTTTTTATCTAACGCGGGTTACATTTTTTAATTAAAACAATCACTTATCTTGCTTAACGGCCCTTGAACTGGGTCACATTGTCGGCATGCCCCTGTGCCGGCAATGAAGCCACTGCGCCCAACCGCTCACCGGTCTTGGCGTCAAACAGCAATACCTTGGCCGGGTCGAACTGCAAGGTCAGGGTCTCGCCCACTTGCGGTGCCACGTCCGGCGCCAAACGGCAGCAGACCTTGGTGTCGTTGAGCTGCACAAACACCAGGGTGTCCGGGCCGGTCGGCTCGGTGACCTGGACTTCGGCACGAATGCTCGACGAGCCATTACCCTCGCCCGCTGCCAGCACGATCTGCTCCGGGCGCAGGCCCAGGATCACATCGCGGTCTTCCAGCCCGGCGTCATTCATGCCCAACGCCAACTCGCAACGGGCCTGGCCGCTGTCGAGCACCGCCACCAGATCACCGTTCTGGCGTTTTAGGCGCATGGGAACGAAGTTCATCGGTGGTGAACCGATAAAGCTTGCCACAAACAGGTTGGCAGGGTCGTTGTAAATTTCTTTTGGCGTGCCGAATTGCTGGATGATCCCGTCCTTCATCACCGCCACTTTGTCGCCCAGGGTCATCGCTTCGATCTGGTCGTGGGTCACGTAGACGGTGGTGGTTTTCAGACGCTGGTGCATCAGCTTCATTTCGGTACGCATCTCGACGCGCAGCTTGGCGTCGAGGTTAGACAGCGGTTCGTCGAACAGGTAGATCTTCGGCCGGCGCGCCAGGGCACGGCCCATGGCCACGCGCTGTTGCTGGCCACCGGACAACTGGCCCGGCTTGCGGTTGAGCAGGTGTTCGATCTGCAGCAACTTGGCCACGCGCGCCACTTCGGCGTCGATGTCGGCTTGCGGCATCTTGCGGATCTTGAGGCCGAACTCGATGTTCTCGCGCACGCTCATGGTCGGGTACAGCGCGTAGGACTGGAACACCATGGCGATGTCACGGTCCTTGGGGCTCATGCCGCTCACGTCTTGATCACCGATCATGATCGCGCCGCCGGTGATGGTCTCAAGGCCAGCGATGCAGTTCATCAGCGTGGATTTACCACAGCCCGACGGGCCGACCAGGATGAGGAACTCGCCTTCCTTGATCGACAGTTCGATGTTCTTCAAGGTGTCGGGCAGGCCGGCGCCATAAGTCTTGTTTACATTGCGAAGTTCAAGCGTAGCCATGATTACCCCTTGACCGCGCCAGCCGTAAGGCCGCGCACGAAATACTTGCCTGCGATCACATAGACCAGCAGGGTCGGCAGCCCGGCGATCATCGCCGCCGCCATATCCACGTTATATTCCTTGGCCCCGGTACTGGTGTTGACCAGGTTGTTCAGCGCCACCGTGATGGGCTGGGAGTCGCCACTGGAGAACACCACGCCGAACAGGAAGTCGTTCCAGATCTGGGTGAACTGCCAGATCAGGCAGACCATGATGATCGGCGTCGACATCGGCAGGATGATCCGGCGGAAGATGGTGAAGAACCCCGCTCCGTCCAGGCGTGCTGCCTTGATCAGCGCATCCGGGATGCTCACGTAGTAGTTACGGAAGAACAGCGTGGTGAACGCCAGGCCGTAGACCACGTGGATAAACACCAGGCCGGTGGTGGTGCTGGCCAGGCCCATCTTGCCGAGGGTGAACGACGCGGGCAGCAACACGGTCTGGAACGGCAGGAAGCAGCCGAACAGCAACAGGCCAAAGAACAGCTGCGAACCGCGGAAGCGCCAGAACGACAGCACGTAGCCGTTCAAGGCGCCGATAGCGGTAGAGATCAGCACAGCAGGAACGGTGATCTTGATCGAGTTCCAGAAGTAGCCATCCACGGTGGCCCAGGCTTTCACCCAGCCGATGCCGCTGACCACGGTGGGCCAGCTCAGCAGGTTACCGGTGCTGATGTCTTCCGGGGTCTTGAAGCTGGTGAGCAGCATTACCACCAGCGGCACCAGGTACAGCAGCACCGCCAGGATCAGCACCGCGTAGATCGCGATGCGGCTCAGGCTGATGGCAGGTTTGGCGGCGAGACTAGTCATTACGCTTGGTCCTCAGCTCGGAATACAGGTACGGCACGATGATCGCGAGGATCGCACCGAGCATCAGGATTGCACTGGCCGAGCCCATGCCCATCTGGCCGCGACTGAAGGTGAACGAGTACATGAACATCGCCGGCAGGTCGGACGAATAGCCCGGGCCACCTGCGGTCATTGCCGCCACCAGGTCGAAGCTCTTGATCGCAATGTGCGCCAGGATCATCACCGCACTGAAGAACACCGGACGCAGGCTGGGCAGCACCACGCTCCAGTAGATACGCGGCAGGCTCGCGCCGTCGATCTGCGCAGCGCGGATGATCGACTGATCAACACCGCGCAGGCCAGCGAGGAACATCGCCATGATAAAGCCGGAGGCTTGCCACACAGCGGCAATCACCAGGCAGTAGACCACGCGGTCCGGGTCGATCAGCCAATCGAGACGGAAGCCTTCCCAGCCCCAGTCCCGCAGGAGTTTGTCCAGGCCCATGCCCGGGTTGAGCAACCATTTCCAGGCGGTACCGGTGACGATCATGGAGAGCGCCATCGGGTACAGGTAAATGGTGCGGATAAAGCCTTCGCGGCGGATTTTCTGGTCGAGGAAAATCGCCAGCAGCACGCCGATCACCAGGGTGATACCGATGAACATGCCACCGAACACGGCCAGGTTCTTGCTCGCCACCCACCAGCGGTCGTTGTCGAACAGCCGCTGATACTGCGCCAGGCCCGCCCATTTGTAGCTGGGCAGGAAGGTCGAGGTGGTGAACGACAGCACGAACGTCCACAGGATGTAGCCATAAAAGCCCACCAGCACGATGAACATGCTCGGCGCCAGCACCAGTTTAGGGAGCCAGCGCTGCAGCACATCGAATGGCGAGGCCTTGCTGAACACAGCAACAGAACTCATGGGAAAATCCAGTACAGGGAAAAAGGACTACAAGGTGAGTCTCTTGTCGAACGCGGTTTGTGTGGGAGCTGGCTTGTCGAATCGTCGCACCGCTGCGATGGCATCACCTCGGTGTAACCGGCACACCGAGTTGCCTGCATCGCGGGCAAGCCCGGCTCCCACAAAAATCCGCTACCACGTCTTACTTGGCTGACTTGATCGCAGCACCCAGCTTCTTGGCGGTATCGGCCGGGTCGGCTTTCGGGTCGTTGATGAAGTTGGTCACGACATCAAAGAACGCACCCTGTACCGCTAGGGTCGTGGCCATGTTGTGCGCCATGCTTGGCTGCAGGCCGCCAGTCTTTGCGTCGGCCAGGAAGTCTTTGGCGGCGGTCTGGGCGCAGGAATCAAAGCCGTAGGATTCCATCTTGGTCAGCATGTCGTTACGCACAGGGATCGAGCCCTTGTTGATGCTGAACACCTTCTGGAAATTTTCACCCAGCACGACTTTGGCGATGTCCTGCTGGCCCGCGGCAGTGCCTTTGTCTTTCTGCTTGAACACCGCCAGGGAGTCGATGTTGTAGGTGAAGGCTTTATCAGTGCCCGGGAACGCTACGCACTCATAATCCTTGCCGGCGACTTTCTTGGCCGCAGTCCATTCGGACTTGGCCCAGTCACCCATGATCTGCATGCCGGCCTTGCCGTTGATGACCTTGCCAGCCTCCAGGTTCCAGTCCTGGCCCTTGCCGTCGACGTCCATGTAGGTCGCGACTTTCTTCAGTTCAGTGAGGGCCTTGACCATTTCCGGGCCGGTCAATGCGCCGTTATCCAGGTCGACCAGGGCTTTCTTGTAGCCATCGGCGCCCATCACCGAGAGCACCACCGCTTCGAACACGGTGCTGTCCTGCCAAGGCTGGCCGCCGTGGGCGAGTGCAATGAAGCCTGCAGCCTTGAGCTTGTCGCCCGCTGCATAGAATTCTTCGAGGGTGGTTGGGTTCTTGGTGATGCCGGCTTTCTTGAAGACTTCCGGGTTGATCCACAGCCAGTTCACGCGGTGGATATTCACCGGCACTGCCACGTAGTCACCGTCGTATTTCACGGTGTCGGAGACTTTCTTGTCGAGCAGCGAATCCCATTTTTCTTCTTTGGCGACGTCTTTGAGCACGTCGGTGTCGAGCAGGCCAGTCGACGCCCATTCCTGGATGTCGGGGCCTTTGATCTGGGCAACGCCTGGCGGGTTACCAGCAACCGCGCGGCTTTTGAGCACGGTCATGGCAGTGGCGCCACCGCCGCCTGCTACAGCACCGTCTTTCCAGGTAAAGCCGTCTTTCTCAACTTGGGCCTTCAGGACATCCACAGCCGCTTTTTCACCGCCGGAGGTCCACCAATGCACCACTTCCACCGTACCTTTGGAGTCGGCGGCAAATGCACTGAGGGGGAACAACGAGGCAATGGAAATAGCGACGGCGAGGCGATTAATCGCGTTCATCTGAGTACCTTTTCTTGTTGTTATGCATGCAAGTCTAGAGCTTGCGCTGCACGGAGTTTAAACATGGATTTTCAGGGCGCAGGTAACAAAGGGACGCACAAATGTCACCACTTGGTGACATAGCATCCGCCGCCCAATGCACTGGCCAAGCTGGGTGCCAAGGGCAGTGCAGGCAGCACTACCGCTTGCCAGGCATGGTACAGGTCAGGTTTACCGCCCCAGATATTACTGCTGGGTTGGTTGTGCGGGCTGAGTTCGTGGTGCCAACTGCCCTGGAGCCGGTCGATGAAGTGGGTTTCGCAAAACTCCCAGAAACGTCGGTACCAGGTTTCGTAATGCAGCTCACCGGTACGTTTGAGCAGCGCCTGAGCAGCGGCGCTGGCTTCGGCATGGGTCCAGTGCAGGCGCTCGCGTACTACCGGGCGTTGGTTCCAATCCAAAGTGTAGACAAGGCCCGGCGCACCATCCACCGCCCAGGCGTACTCGCAGGCACTGGCGAACAGGCCTTTGGCGTCGCTCACCAGCCAGTCCGGCGTGGCCAGCTTGGCCTCAAGGCGCGCAGCTTCCAGGTGCAGCAGCAACCGCGCCCATTCAAAACCATGGCCTGGGGTGATGCCGTAAGGGCGAAAGCCATCGGAAGGGTTGTCTTGGTTGTAACCGAGCAACGGCTTCCAGTGCGTATCGAAATGTTCGATGACCATGAACTGGTTGCCAGCGGCATGAGTATGGATCACCCGTTCAACGATGCGCAGCGCACGGTCCAGCCAACGTGTATCACCACTGACATCGGCCAATGCCAGGAAAGCTTCGGTGGCGTGCATGTTGCTGTTGGCGCCACGGTAGGCTTCGACGCCGCTCCAGTCTCGGGCAAAGGATTCGAGCATGACGCCCTCCTCTTCGCTCCAGAAGAACTGGTCGATGATATGGACGGCGTCGTTCATTAATGTGCGCGCACCCGGCGCGCCGGCCACTACGGCAGAGCTGGCGGCAAGGGCCACGAAGGCGTGCAGGTAGGCGGCCTTGCCGGTGTTGCCATCAGCCGCCTGGGGCGCGGCGAACCAGCCACCGTGCTCACTGTCACGCAGCGGGCCGCTGAGCGCTGCCACACCGTGCGCCACCAGCTCGGCATAACCCGGCAACCCCATGGCATGGGCCATGGCAAAGCTGTGTGTCATGCGCGCGGTGTTCATGGTTTCGGCGCGGGCAGTGGCCGGCAACTGGCCTTTATCGTCGAGGTTGCCGAAACCGTCCGGCAGGCGCGATGCCTTGGCGAACGCCAACAGGCGCTGGCCTTCTGCGGCGAGCCAAGCGTGATGGGCAGGTGCATTCAGCCAACTGCTGACAGGCAGTGGATGGGTGGTCATGGGTGGCCCTTATTGTTTTTTTGGGATGACCGGAGTCTAAACAAGGGCGCGGGATGGGCAAGTAACGAAGGGGAGAAGAAATGTCACCGAGCGGTGACAATCCATGTAGGAGCGAGCTTGTTCACTCCTACAGAGGACGATTTCGCGTTCATTGACCCAGTGGTGTGGCCGCAGCAGGCGCATTGAGACGCTGATTCAAGTTCTGCACCTGGCTCTGCAAGGTGGTGATATTGCGCGTGGTCTGGATGCGGAACACGTCGAATTCCTTGTTGGTCGGCGCGTCGATATTGGCCGGCTGGTTTTCCTGAGCGCTCTTGAGCACCAGCAAGTCCTGCTCGAGACGGGCGATGGCCGCGCTAGGGTTGCCTTGTTTCTTCAAGGCCGCCACATCGGTGACCAGACCCTTGGTCTCGGCCTGTGCTGCCGTGAGGCTGGCGACAGCGTCAGTAAGGGCCTGCACCTGGCCTTGCAGCTTGGTATTGGCCGCTGTCAGTTCGGCGGTGCTGGCACTCATCTGGGCCAGGCGGCTGTCCAGTTCGGTGGCTTGACCCGCGACGCCCAACTGTTGCTTGCCCTGTTCCTGCAACTGGGCTTCGAGTTGCTTGATCTGCAGCTTCAACGCTTCGCTGCCGTTGTTCACATTGGCTTCGCTGGCCACGACCTTGCCGGAAATCGCCTGCAGGCGCCCCGCCGCTTCCTCGCTGATGCGGGCAAAGCTTTCCTGGGTGGCAACCAACTGCTGGCCCATCAGGGAGATCTGCTGGAAGCTCCACCAAGCCAGGCCTGCAAACGCAATCAACAGCGCGCCGACCAGTGCCCACAACGGGCCAGTGCTGGCGCTCTTGACCTTGACCACAGGCGTCGTTCGCGAACGCACCGACGTCGCAGGGGTCGGCACGAAATCATCGTCATCCCCAAGGTCGGCCCGCAGGCTGGGAACGTTGTCGAAGTCGTCTTTAGCATCGTTACGCATGAATCTGCCCTAAATCAATGAGATGGCTGGCTGCAAAGCCGAGCGGCAGGAGTATAAACCGCACTCCCGGCGCATGGATCGACTCGGAACCTGGAATTGGGTTCCCGAAGTGTTGCTGCTTATGAGCTTATTGGCGGCCCGGGTCCTGGGCTTTCCACCAGCTGCAGAACTCGTCGAGCGCGGCCCACAGGCTGATTTTGGGCTCGTAGTCGAGATAATGCCTGGCGCGGCTGATGTCGAGGGTGAAATCTTTGTTCATCACCTGCATGCCCAGGCGCGACAACGCCGGTTCCGGCCGCCCCGGCCACATCGCGCAGAAGGCTTCATTCAGGGCCGCCACGCTGTAGGCCACACCGTAGGAGCGGTAACGGGTCACCTGGGGCAGCTCCATTTGCCGCATCACGTAGTTCACCACATCCCAGATCGGCACCGGTGCGCCGTTGCTGATGTTGTAGGCTTTTCCCAGGGCCGAGCCAGTGGCGAGCAAACTGCTGAGCAGCGCCTCGTTAAGGTTATGCACGCTGGTGAAGTCGACTTTGTTCAAGCCGTCGCCGACGATCGCCAGGCGGTTCTTGCGCTGCATTTTCAGCAGGCGCGGGAAGATGCTCATATCGCCGGCCCCGGTAACAAATCGTGGGCGCAGGGCTATCACTTCCAGGCCGAACTCTTGGGCGCCAAAGACCTTCTGCTCAGCCAGGTATTTGGTGGCGGCATAGGGATGCTTGAAACGCTTGGGCACTTGTTCTTCGGTGAGCCCCAGATGGTCGCGACCGTCAAAGTAGATCGACGGCGACGACAGGTGCACCAGGCGCCCGACGCGCTGTTTCAGGCAGGCCTCGACGACGTTTTCGGTGACCAGCACATTGTTCTGGTGGAAGTCCTGATACTTGCCCCACAGCCCGACGGCGCCGGCGCAATGCACCACGGCTTCAACATCGCGGCACAGGTCGCGCACCAGGTCGGCATCATTCAAGTCACCCTGGATAAACTCGGCACCGCGCCGTACCAGGTGCTCCACACCCTCGGCGCGCCGCCCGTTGACCCGCACGTCCAGGCCTTGTTCAAGGGCGAAGCGCGCAAAGCGCCCGCCAATGAAGCCGCTTGCGCCGGTGACCAGAATTTTCATGTCGTACTCCGTGTTCTTTCGTTTTTCATCGCTCTTGCCTTGACGCGCGCCATCACTCCAACGGCACCAACCAATGACCACACACATCGGCCAGATGGTCGGTCAGCAAGCCCAACAGTTGCCCGCCACTGCGCCAATGATGCCAGTACAGCGGCACATCGATGGGCTTATCTGGCAATAACTCGACCAGCACGCCGGTTTCCAACTGGTCACGCACCTGTAATTCAGGCACCAAGCCCCAGCCCAGGCCGGCTTCTGTCAGGCGGATAAAGCCTTCGGATGACGGGCATAGATGGTGTTCGAAACCACCGTCCACTCCTAGGGACGCCAGGTAGCGGTGCTGCAGGAAATCATCCGGGCCGAACACCAGCGCAGGCGTGCGCGCCAATTGGTCAGCCCGCACGCCCCCAGGAAAATGCCGCGCCAGAAAGGCCGGGCTGGCCAGGGCCCGATAACGCATGGCGCCCAGCAACAGGCTGCGGGCACCGGCCACGGGACGCTCGCTGGCGCAAATGCAGGCCGCCACTTCACCGGCGCGCATGCGCTTGAGGCCCACGGTCTGGTCTTCGACCACCAGGTCCAGCAGCAAATGCTGTTCGGCGCAGAAGTCGCTGACCGCCTCGGCCCACCAAGTGGCGAGGCTGTCGGCATTCAGGGCAATGCGCAGACGCTCGGGCATGCCCTCCTCGTCCAGGGCCGGCACCTGGCTTTGCAGGTCACGCTCCAGCAAGCGCACCTGTTGCACATGGTTGAGCAAGCGCCGGCCGATATCGGTGGGCGTCGGCGGCGAGGCGCGTATCAACACCGGCTGGCCAATGCGCGCTTCCAATAGCTTGATGCGTTGAGAGATGGCTGACTGCGACAGCCCCAGCACCTGGGCACCGCGCTCAAAGCCGGCTTGTTCCACCACCGCCGCCAGGGCAGAAAGCAATTTATAGTCGAACATCAGTTTCTCTAATGAGCGATCAGCAATATTGGTTTTTCTTATACAGGCTCTCCCGTGAAAATGACCAGCATTGCTTCCCCACTTAAGGAAACCTCACATGGCTGGCGAAACCGCCCTGACCACTTTATTGCGCAGCATGAGCCCGCAGTTGAATGACGGCGACTATGTGTTCTGCACCCTTCCCGACAACCGTATCCCTGCGGGCTGCGAGGTCATCGGCAGTTTTCGTGAACAGGAAGGGCTGACGGTGATTGTCGAACGACAACAGGCCGAACAGGCTGGGTTGAGCTTCGACTATCTTGCCGCCTGGATCACCCTGAATGTGCATTCCGCCCTTGAAGCCGTGGGCCTGACCGCCGCCTTCGCCAGCGCGCTGGGCCAAGCCGGTATCAGTTGCAACGTGATTGCCGGCTACTACCACGACCACCTGTTCGTCGGCCGCGCCGATGCCCAGCGGGCCATGGACGTATTGCGGCAATTGGCAGCGAACGCGGAGTAAACCCTATGTGGCAAAGCTATGTGAACGGATTGCTGGTCGCTCTCGGCCTGATCATGGCGATCGGCACCCAAAATGCCTTTGTATTGGCACAAAGCCTGCGCCGCGAACATCATTTACCGGTGGCGGCGCTGTGCATCGTGTGCGATGCGATTTTAGTAGCCGCCGGGGTATTCGGGCTGGCCACCGTGCTGGCGCAAAGCCCGATACTGCTGGCGGTGGCACGCTGGGGCGGCGCAGCGTTCTTGCTCTGGTACGGCGCATGCGCGCTACGCAGGGCCTGCTCGAAACAGAGCCTGGACCAAAGCGACAGCCTCAAGACACGCTCAATGCGCGCCGTGCTGCTGAGCGCCTTGGCGGTCACCTTGCTCAACCCCCATGTCTACCTGGACACCGTCCTGCTGATCGGCTCCCTGGGCGCGCAACAAACCGAACCGGGTGCTTATGTAGCCGGAGCAGCCAGTGCCTCGTTCCTGTGGTTCTCCACCCTGGCGCTGGGCGCGGCATGGCTGGCACCCTGGTTGGCACGCCCGGCCACCTGGCGCCTGCTGGACCTGCTGGTCGCGGTAATGATGTTCTGGGTGGCCTATCAACTGATCAGCGCCTGAGCAATATTCCAAAACGCTCTGGAACCTCTATCCCACACAGTTGTTGCGTGGTTATGCCGCACCCCCGGTGCTATGATCGGACCCCTGCGCCGCAAAGAGTACAAACTCCCCGGCGCATGTTTGGCCGCCCGTGATCGGCCTTGCGCTCACCGCAACTGACCTGATTAGGAGAATCATCATGGCTTTCGAATTGCCGCCGCTGCCCTACGCACACGATGCCCTGCAGCCGCACATCTCCAAGGAAACCTTGGAGTACCACCACGACAAGCACCACAACACCTATGTCGTGAACCTGAACAACCTGGTGCCTGGCACCGAGTTCGAAGGCAAGACCCTGGAAGAGATCGTCAAGTCTTCCTCGGGCGGTATCTTCAACAACGCCGCTCAGGTCTGGAACCACACCTTCTACTGGAACTGCCTGGCGCCAAACGCCGGCGGTCAACCAACCGGCGCGCTGGCTGAAGCCATCAACGCTGCGTTCGGTTCGTTCGACAAGTTCAAAGAAGAGTTCACCAAGACTTCGGTTGGCACCTTCGGTTCCGGTTGGGGCTGGCTGGTGAAAAAGGCTGACGGTTCCCTGGCCCTGGCCAGCACCATCGGCGCCGGCAACCCGCTGACCAACGGCGACACCCCGCTGCTGACCTGCGACGTGTGGGAACACGCCTACTACATCGACTACCGCAACGTGCGTCCAAAGTATGTGGAAGCGTTCTGGAACCTGGTCAACTGGAAGTTCGTGGCTGAGCAGTTCGAAGGCAAGGCCTTCACTGCCTAAGCGATGCTTGCAGTAGGAAAAGCCCGGCGATTGCCGGGCTTTTTTTTGGGCGACGAGTGTGGATCGGCCGAAAAAATGGAACTCATTGAGACGAACCGGCCACGTAGTCGAAGAGAGGAATACACCTCTCGTCCAACGCAGGAGAGTCAACTATGGAACCAGTTTCGATGATGGCCGCCGCCGGCGCCGCCGCCTCGGTGGCACTGCCCATTGCAGGAAAAGCGGCCGAGATGGGAATGGATATACTCAAGGACATGATTGACAGTGTCACGAACGGAGCCCAAGGCGGCCAACTGGGCGCGGATCCACAGTCATCTGCCCCACCACAGATTAATTTTTAATCAAACAACCACTTGCCCCCGCAAGGCAACATTCACGGCGGATTCCATCCGCCGTTTTCCTGCCCACCGTCGCTGCAAAGCGCCACCCCCCTTCCCACAGTAATGTCCCTTTGACTGCCCTCCCCAGATTGCCAATACTCATGGCATATTGACGGCCACCCGCATGAGACAAGGAATGCCCCTTTGAAGCTGGAACTCAAGAACAGCTTGTCGGTGAAGTTGCTACGGGTTGTGCTGCTGTCGGCCTTGATCGTGGGTGTGGCGCTGAGCGTGGCGCAGATCGTTTTTGATGCCTACAAGACACGCCAGGCCGTGGCGGGCGATGCCCAGCGCATCCTCGACATGTTTCGCGACCCCTCGACCCAGGCCGTGTACAGCCTGGATCGCGAGATGGGCATGCAGGTGATCGAAGGTCTGTTCCAGGACGATGCTGTGCGCATGGCCTCTATCGGCCATCCCAACGAGACCATGTTGGCGGAAAAAAGCCGCCCTTTACAGCGGTCCCCCAGCCGCTGGCTGACCGACCTGATTCTTGGCCAGGAACGATCCTTTACTACCGCATTAGTCGGCAAGGGCCCCTACAGCGAATATTACGGCGACCTGAGCATCACCCTCGACACCGCCACCTATGGCCGAAGTTTCCTGGTCAGCTCGGTCATCATCTTTATCTCGGGCGTATTGCGCGCCCTGGTCATGGGGCTGGTGCTGTACCTGGTGTATCACTGGATGCTGACCAAACCGCTGTCGCGGATGCTCCAACACCTGACCTCGATCAACCCGGACCGCCCCAGCGAGCACAAGATCCCTCAGCTCAAGGGTCATGAACGCAACGAACTGGGGCAGTGGATAAACACCGCCAACCAATTGCTCGAATCCATTGAGCGCAATACCCACCTGCGGCACGAGGCCGAGTCCAGCCTGTTGCGCATGGCCCAGTACGACTTCCTGACCGGCCTGCCGAACCGCCAGAAGTTGCAGGCGCAACTGGACAAGATCCTAACGGACGCTGGCCGCCGGCAACGCCGTGTCGCGGTGTTATGCGTGGGGCTGGATGACTTCAAGAGCGTCAACGAGCAATTCACCTACCAGGCCGGCGACAAACTCTTGCTGGCCCTGGCCGACCGCCTGCGCGCCCATAGTGGCCGCCTGGGCACGCTCGCCCGCCTGGGCGGCGACCAGTTCGCCTTGGTGCAAGCCGATATCGACCAGCCCTACGAGGCCGCCGAACTGGCACAAAGCATCCTCGATGACCTGGAGGCTGAATTCGCCCTCGACCACGACCTGATCCGCCTGCGCGCCACCATCGGCATCACGCTGTTTCCGGAAGATGGCGACAGCACCGAGAAGTTGCTGCAAAAAGCCGAGCAGACCATGACCCTGGCCAAGAGCCGCTCGCGCAACCGCTATCAGTTTTATATCGCCAGCGTCGACAGCGAAATGCGCCGGCGCCGTGAACTGGAGAAAGACCTGCGCGATGCCCTGAGCCGCGAGCAGTTCCACCTGGTGTACCAACCGCAAATCAGCTATCGCGACCATCAGGTGGTCGGCGTGGAGGCCCTGCTGCGCTGGCAACACCCGGAACATGGGCTGGTACCGCCGGACTTGTTTATCCCGCTGGCGGAACAGAACGGCACCATCATTCCCATTGGCGAATGGGTGCTGGACCAAGCGTGCCGGCAATTGCGCGAATGGCATGACCAGGGTTTCACGGCGCTGCGCATGGCCGTCAACCTGTCCACGGTGCAACTGCACCACACCGAGTTGCCGAGGGTGGTCAACAACCTGATGCAGATCTATCGCCTACCGCCACGCAGCCTGGAGCTGGAAGTCACCGAGACCGGCCTGATGGAAGACATTAGCACCGCCGCTCAGCATCTGCTGAGCCTGCGTCGCTCCGGGGCGCTGATCGCCATTGATGACTTCGGCACCGGCTATTCCTCCCTGAGTTACCTCAAAAGCCTGCCACTGGACAAGATCAAGATCGACAAGAGCTTCGTCCAGGACCTGCAGGACGACGACGATGACGCAACCATCGTGCGCGCCATTATCCAATTGGGTAAAAGCCTGGGCATGCAGGTGATTGCCGAAGGGGTGGAGACCGCCGAACAGGAGGCCTACATCATCTCCGAGGGGTGCCATGAAGGGCAGGGTTATCACTACAGCAAACCGCTGCAGGCCCGGGAGTTGACGGCTTATCTGAAGCAGTCCGAACGTAATAACGCCGTGAGTCTTTGAATTTACACTTCGATACTCAATATTTCCCGCGTATAAGCCTTTACACAAAATGCAAATCTTTCGCATTATGTCGCAGCGTTTGCGCTCCCCGCGCGCCCTTTCAACAACCGAAGCAGGATGTTCGCCATGATTCGTATGCCCCTGGCCACCGCCAGTCTGCTGGCCATTGCCATTTCTCTCGCCGGTTGCGGCGAAGGTAAAGACAAGGCCGCCGCGCCCCAGGCACCCGCTGCCGCCAGCACTACCGCACCGGCGGCTGCCCCGGCAGGCCAGGTCGACGAAGCAGCCGCCAAGGCCGTGGTCGCGCACTACGCAGACATGGTGTTTGCGGTGTACAGCGATGCCGAATCCACCGCAAAAACCCTGCAGACCGCAATCGATACTTTCCTCGCCAACCCGAACGACGAAACCCTGAAAGCGGCCCGTACCGCCTGGATCGCCGCACGCGTACCCTACCTGCAGAGCGAAGTATTCCGCTTCGGCAACACCATCATCGACGACTGGGAAGGCCAAGTGAACGCCTGGCCCCTGGACGAAGGCCTGATCGACTACGTCGACAAGTCCTACGAGCACGCGCTGGGCAACCCAGGTGCCAACGCCAATATCATCGCCAACAACGAGATTCAGGTGGGCGAAGACAAGGTCGACGTCAAGGAGATCACCCCGGAAAAACTCGCCAGCCTCAATGAGCTGGGCGGTTCCGAAGCGAACGTCGCCACCGGCTACCACGCCATCGAATTCCTGCTGTGGGGCCAGGACCTCAACGGCACCGGCCCAGGCGCGGGCAACCGCCCGGCGTCGGACTACATGACCGGTGACGGTGCAACCGGCGGTCACAATGAGCGTCGCCGCACTTACCTGCGTGCTGTCACCCAACTGCTGGTCAGCGACCTGCAGGAAATGGTCGACAACTGGAAGCCCAACGTCGAAGACAACTACCGCGCCACCCTGGAGTCGGAACCGGGCACCGACGGCTTGCGTAAAATGCTGTTCGGCATGGGCAGCCTGTCCCTGGGCGAGCTCGCCGGGGAGCGCATGAAAGTGTCCCTGGAAGCCAACTCGCCGGAAGACGAGCAGGACTGCTTCAGCGACAACACCCATTACTCGCATTTCTACGACGCCAAGGGCATCCGTAACGTCTACCTGGGCGAATACACCCGTGTTGACGGCACCAAGCTGACCGGCGCCAGCCTGTCGTCTCTGGTGGCCAAGCTCGACCCGGCAGCCGACGCAGCCCTCAAGGCTGACCTGGCAGCCACCGAAGCGAAGATCCAGGTGATGGTTGACCACGCCAACAACGGCGAGCACTACGACCAGTTGATCGCCGCTGACAATGAAAAGGGCAACCAGATCGTGCGTGACTCGATTGCCGCCCTGGTCAAGCAGACCGGTTCGATCGAAGCCGCTGCTGGCAAGCTGGGTATCAGTGACCTGAACCCGGACAGCGCTGATCACGAGTTCTGATCAAGCGCAATTGAAGAGGCGACCTGCGGGTCGCCTTTTTCATGCGCGCAATAACTGCCGCGTCTATCCCTGTAGGCGCTGGCTTGCCTGCGATGGCGGTGGTTCAGTCGACTAATCTGTAACTGACACACCGCCATCGCAGGCAAGCCAGCTCCCACATTGGATTGCGAGGCGTCAGGTGAATATACGCCGGCTGGCAGGCCAGCTCCCACAGGGGTTCTCCATCAACCCGCGGCCCTCGGTTTACAAGACCTGCACCGCAGGTAGAATGGCGCCTCTGCCCAATCACCCGAGCGAACTTCATGGCGTTGCCGACCCTGCGCATCATCGGTTTCATCATCGGCATCTTCCTGATCACCCTTGCGGTCGCCATGGTAATCCCGATGGCGACCCTGGTGATCTTCGAACGCACCAGCGACCTGCCCTCGTTCCTGTGGGCCAGCCTGATCACCTTTATCGCCGGGTTGGCGTTGGTCATTCCTGGCCGCCCCGAGCACGTGCACCTGCGCCCCAGGGACATGTACCTGCTGACGGTCAGCAGTTGGGTGGTGGTGTGCATCTTCGCCGCCCTGCCCTTTTTGCTGACCCAGCACATCAGCTACACCGACTCGTTCTTTGAAAGCATGTCCGGCATCACCGCCACCGGCTCCACCGTGTTGAGCGGCCTGGACAGCATGTCGCCGGGCATTTTGATGTGGCGTTCGTTGCTGCACTGGCTTGGCGGTATCGGCTTTATCGGCATGGCGGTGGCGATCCTCCCGCTGCTGCGCATTGGTGGCATGCGCCTGTTCCAGACCGAATCCTCGGATCGCTCGGAAAAGGTCATGCCTCGTTCACACATGGTGGCGCGCCTGATCGTGGCGGCGTATGTGGGCATTACCATCTTCGGCAGCCTGGCCTTCTGGTGGGCCGGAATGGGCGTGTTCGATGCGATCAACCATGCGATGTCGGCGATTTCCACGGGTGGGTTTTCCACCTCGGACGAGTCCCTGGCCCATTGGAAACAACCGGCGGTGCACTGGGTCGCGGTGGTGGTAATGATCCTTGGCAGCTTGCCGTTCGCCCTGTACGTGGCCACTTTGCGCGGTAACCGTCGAGCGCTGATCAAGGACCAGCAGGTGCAAGGCTTGCTCGGCCTGTTGCTGGTGACCTGGCTGGTACTCGGCACCTGGTACTGGTGGACCACCAACCTGCATTGGCTCGATGCCTTGCGCCATGTGGCGCTGAACGTGACGTCTGTGGTGACCACCACCGGCTTTGCACTGGGGGACTACAGCCTGTGGGGCAACTTCTCACTGATGCTGTTTTTCTACCTGGGCTTTATCGGCGGCTGCTCGGGCTCCACCGCAGGCGGTATCAAGATCTTCCGTTTCCAGGTGGCCTACATCCTGCTCAAAGCCAACTTGAATCAGTTGATCCATCCCCGCGCGGTGATCAAGCAGAAGTACAACGGTCATCGCCTCGATGAGGAGATCGTGCGCTCGATTCTGACTTTCTCGTTTTTCTTCGCCATCACCATCTGCATGATCGCCCTGGCGCTGTCACTGCTGGGCGTGGACTGGATGACCGCATTGACCGGCGCCGCCAGTACCGTTTCCGGCGTGGGCCCCGGCCTGGGCGAAACCATCGGCCCGGCCGGCAACTTCGCCACCCTGCCGGATGCCGCCAAGTGGATCCTGTCCCTGGGCATGTTGCTGGGGCGCCTGGAGATCATCACCGTGTTTGTGTTGTGCATTCCGGCGTTCTGGCGTCACTGACCGACGACATTTGCTGCAAGCGCGCCCGGTATTCACCGGGCGTGGCATCGAACCAACGGCGAAACGCGCGGAAAAAGTTACTCGGGTCGGCAAACCCCAGCAGGTAGGCGATTTCCAGCAAGGTCATGTTGGGTTGCGCCAGGTACTGCTCGGCCAGTTCGCGCCGGGTGTCATCGAGCAAGGCCTGGAAGCTGGTGCCCTCCTCCTGCAAACGCCGCTGCAAGGTGCGTTGGGACAGGTGCAGCGTCTGGGCCACCGCTTCGCGCTTGGGCTCGCCCTGAGGCAACAGGCGGCACAGCACCTGACGCGCCTTATGGGTCACGCGGCTTTCGGAAAAACGCGCCAGGTATTCACCGGCAAAGCGATCGTGCAACAGCGCCATGGCTTCGTTGGCCGTGGGCAGCGGCGCCTCCATATCCGCCTGCTCGAAAATCAGCGCGTCATAGGGTGCATTGAATTGCAAAGGCGCATGGAAGGCGCGTTGGTAGGGCGCCAGGTCCGCTGGCTGTTCGCCCTGCAGCAGCACTTTGCGGGGCTGCAGGGTGCGCCCGGTGAGCCAGCCACACAGGGCCAGGGCGCTGGCCAGCGAGGCTTCGGCGCTTTGACGGGTGGGCGGCAGGTGATCGCCATGCACCGTCAGAATCAACGCATAGCCTTCGGGTAACAGTCGGAAACTCAAGTCAGCGCTTTCGGCGATGATGCGCTGGTAGCGCACCAATCGCATAAAACCTTCGGCCAGGGTGTTGCTGGACATCAACGCATAACCGGCAACGTGAAACGAGGCCGGGCGCACCACCTTGCCCATGTTCAGGCCAATCGCCGGGTTACCCGACACCTCTACCGCGCGTTGCCACAGGCGGGTCATGGCGTCTTGCGGGAAGCGCGCATCGGGATCACTGAGGGCCGCATAATCCAGGCCCAGTTGCTTGAACAAGGCACGGCAATCCAGGCCATCCATTTCCAGCGCCTTGACGATGCCCATCGCCCAGCTTGCAGAAGTTGTTCGTTCGCTCATGGCGTCTTCTTGTTGAAAGCAGGCTCAAACGGCAGCCAGGAAGCCAAGGATACTAAAGTGGCATCTATTGTCACTGGCTGTTACCACTGATCACTCTAGACTCAAATAAGCTCCCCGCCGCACACCCGTTGGCGGCACAACAACCAGAGGGCCGGTGACCGTGGAAAACATCAAGAAATACAACAGTTTTGCCGAGTTCTACCCGTACTACTTGGCCGAGCATGGCAACAGTACCTGCCGACGCCTGCACTTTATCGGCACCACCCTGGTGATCGGCATTCTTGCGTACGCCATCGGCAGAGGTTCATGGGTCCTGCTGCTGGCCTTGCCGCTCGCGGGCTACAGCTTTGCCTGGATTGGTCACTTCTTCTTCGAAAAGAACCGTCCCGCCACCTTTCAACACCCGTTCTACAGCTTGCTGGGAGATTTTGTGATGTACCGCGACATGATTCTGGGCAAGGTGCCGTTCTAGGGGTGTGACCTCATGTCACTTGCGTCTGAACCATTAAAAATTGTGCATACGTCGAGATAAAAGTCTTTTTGTCATTTACGGTGCTGTATCCTGCCAAGGCTTTTTGAGAGCGCGGAATCACCTGCGATTGAAAAAACAGACCTTGCGAGGAGCGACCACGATGCACGAGATACCTAATCTCCCCTTCCCAAGCCTGCACCCAACTGAGCAGCCAACACCGCAGCAGGCCAGCGACAAGCAGCCTGAGGCCAAAGAAGCAAAACCAGTCGAGCGCGAAAGCCGGGACTGACGCCGTACCAGACCGTGTGGAAAGCGCGCCTTTGAGCGCTTTCCACACTGCCTGAATCATCCGAGACCTTCACTATGACCACCTCCCCTTCCGACACGCCGGACGCCGCTGTACTCGACGCTGCCTTGCAGATGGTCGAAGTCTGGAACCGCCTCAGTGCCGACAAGCAAGCAGCACTGCTCAAGCGCTTTGGCACCCAGGAAAACGCTTTGGCTGCCCTGGTGACCACTCAATTGCTGGCCCCCACCCAAGCTTGATCGGCTTTAGAGCTGACGTTTTACATTTTTGCCGCCCTGCCCGGCCTGCGCGCCGGTATCATTAGCAGCCTATCTTTACCTGCTGCGACAGTGGATCTCTCCCATGCCAGATACCCAGCGCCCCATGGCGGTCACGCTGCAAGTTGTTTCCATCGTGCTGTTTACCTTCATCGGCTATTTGAATATCGGCATCCCCCTGGCCGTATTGCCGGGCTATGTCCATAGCCAGCTGGGCTATGGCGCCGTCATTGCCGGGCTGGTGATCAGCGTGCAATACCTGGCAACCCTGCTGAGCCGCCCCTATGCCGGCAAGATCATCGACAATCTGGGCAGCAAGCGCGCCGTGGTGATCGGCCTGGTGGGCTGCGGCTTGAGTGGCGTGTTCATGTTGTTTGCGGCGTGGTTTTCCAGCCTGCCGGCTCTGAGCCTCGGCTGCCTGCTGGTCGGTCGGCTGGTGCTGGGCAGCGCTGAAAGCCTGGTGGGTTCGGGGGCGATTGGCTGGGGCATAGGCCGTGTCGGCGCCGCGAACACGGCCAAGGTTATTTCCTGGAACGGCATCGCCAGCTACGGCGCGCTGGCGGTCGGCGCGCCGTTGGGGGTGCTGCTGGTCAGCCAGTTGGGGCTGTGGAGCATGGGCGTCAGCATCATTCTGTTGGCCGTACTGGGTGTGGTGTTGGCCTGGAAAAAACAAGCCGCGCCGATTGTGCCCGGCATCCGTTTGCCGTTCATGAATGTACTGGGCCGCGTGCTCCCCCATGGTTGCGCGCTGGCCTTGGGCTCTATCGGCTTTGGCACCATCGCCACCTTTATCACGTTGTATTACAGCACCCAGCACTGGGATAACGCGGTGTGGGCCTTGAGCCTGTTCGGTGCCAGTTTTATCGGCGCGCGCTTGCTGTTTGGCAATTTGATCAACCGCATTGGTGGTTTTCGCGTCGCAATCGCCTGCCTGTCGGTGGAAGTACTGGGCCTGCTGTTGCTGTGGCTGGCGCCGGATGCCCAACTGGCGTTGGCGGGTGCGGCGTTGAGCGGTTTCGGTTTTTCCCTGGTGTTCCCGGCGTTGGGAGTGGAGGCCGTCAACCTGGTGCCGGCCTCCAGCCGTGGCTCGGCGGTGGGCGCCTATTCGCTGTTTATCGACTTGTCCCTGGGCATCACCGGGCCGCTGGCGGGCGCCGTGGCGGCCGGGTTTGGCTTTGCCTCGATCTTCCTGTTCGCCGCCCTCGCCGCTTTCGCCGGTTTGCTGCTGAGCGTCTACCTGTACCGCCAGGCGCCCAAGGCCCGCGAAACACGCGACGCCTAGAAGTCGACCTTGCCGCGCCCGGCCTTGATGCTGCCGCGCTTGGTCTTGGACTCCAGGCGGCGTTTCTTCGAGCCCAGGGTAGGCTTGGTCGGACGGCGTTTTTTCTCGACCTTGGTGGCGCTCTGGATCAAGTCCACCAGGCGCTCCAGCGCATCGGCGCGGTTCTGCTCCTGGGTGCGATATTGCTGGGCCTTGAGCACCAGCACGCCTTCGCTGGTGATCCGGCTGTCACGCAGTGCCAGCAAGCGTTCCTTGTAGAACTCCGGCAACGAAGACGCCGGAATATCAAACCGCAGGTGCACCGCACTCGACACTTTATTGACGTTCTGCCCACCGGCACCCTGGGCGCGAATGGCGGTCAGCTCAATCTCGGCATCGGGCAGCTGTACGTTGTTGGAAATCACCAGCATGTAACACGGTCCTCCGGAAGAAGCCCTAGGATACGCGAATGCACCTTGGCCATCCCCTCAAACAACAAACCCGGCACAAGGCCGGGTCTGCTTAACAACATTGACGCTTACTTCACCGCGGGGACCGCCATATCCATGGACTGCTGCGCCCGCTTGTTCTTGACCCAGTAACAAACGCCCATGAACGCCACCCACACCGGGATCGCGTACACCGAGCGGTCAATGCCCGGAATCATCAGCATGGTGCCCAGAATAAACACCACAAAGGCCACGCAGATGATGTTGCCATACGGGTACCACAACGCCTTGAACAGCGGCACCTGGCCAATGCGGTTCATGTGTTGGCGGAACTTGAAGTGGGAGAAGCTGATCATCGCCCAGTTGATCACCAACGTGGCCACCACCAGCGACATCAGCAGTTCCAGCGCGTCATGGGGCATCAGGTAGTTCATCAGCACCGCCACCAGAGTGATCGCCGCCGAGGCCAGGATCGAACGCACCGGCACGCCGCGCTTGTCGATTTTCGCCAGGGCCTTGGGCGCGTCGCCCTGCTCGGCCATGCCCAAGAGCATGCGGCTGTTGCAGTAGGTGCCGCTGTTGTACACCGACAGCGCGGCGGTCAGCACAACGAAGTTGAGGATATGCGCGGCGGTGTTACTGCCCAGCATCGAGAACACCTGCACGAACGGGCTACCGCTGTAGGCATCGCCGGAGGCGTTGAGGGTCGCCAGCAGGCTGTCCCACGGGGTGAGCGACAGCAGCACCACCAGGGCACCGATGTAGAAAATCAGGATGCGGTAGATCACCTGATTGATCGCCTTGGGGATCACCGTACGTGGCTGGTCGGCTTCGGCAGCGGTAAAGCCGAGCATTTCCAGGCCGCCGAAGGAGAACATGATGATCGCCATGGCCATCACCAAGCCGCCGACGCCATGGGGGAAGAAACCACCATGCTCCCACAGGTTGCTGACCGAGGCTTGCGGGCCGCCGCTGCCGCTGACCAGCAGGTAGCTGCCCAAGGCAATCATGCCGACGATCGCCACCACCTTGATGATGGCGAACCAGAACTCGGCTTCACCGAAGACTTTGACGTTGGCCAGGTTGATCGCGTTGATCAGCACGAAAAACGCCGCAGCAGAGACCCAGGTCGGGATCTCCGGCCACCAGTAGTGCACGTACTTGCCGACGGCCGTCAACTCCGACATACCCACCAGAATGTACAGAATCCAGCAGTTCCAGCCCGAGAGGAAGCCGGCGAAACCGCCCCAGTACTTGTGGGCAAAGTGGCTGAAGGAGCCGGCGACCGGCTCCTCGACAATCATTTCGCCAAGCTGGCGCATGATCATGAAGGCGATAAAGCCGCAGATGGCATAGCCCAGGATCATCGAAGGGCCGGCGGATTTGAGCACCCCGGCCGAGCCCAGGAACAGGCCGGTGCCGATGGCGCCACCGAGGGCGATCAACTGGATATGCCGGTTTTTCAGGCCGCGTTTCAGCTCGCCTGAAGAAGAATGGGGTCCACTCATGAAAAGGGTCTCACGCAAGGTTTGAAGAGTTGAATGCAGGTTGCTGCCTTGAATTACCGACTCAAGCAGCGCCGCTCAAACCCCAGCGCAGGCACCAGGAGTACAGCGTCTTTCTAATGGTCATGCGTCACCTGTTTGTTTTTATCTGTGACGAAATCGAACCCGTCCGGCTCGTGGCCAGGCGGAGTGATCAGGGGGATCAAACCCTGAGGTCTTGGCCTTTTGCGTGGGTACGCAAGGGGGGTCACAGTAAAACGCGGCGCATTGTACACCGCTCGACAGCTTCGGCACGCACCGGGAAAGTGCACGGGCGATTCTGTCAGCTAATGCTTACATCGGCGCGCCCCCCAACAAAGCCAGGGCAGTTGCGTAAATCTATCGTTACACCCCGGAAAATCCGCGTTACAGCCAGACTTTGGCAACCCTCAACGGAATTCTGTCGGTAAGCAATGCCTGAAGAATCGCTTCAGCCAATTCACTGTTTTGCCTGAATAAAAAAATCTGCTGAAAAACAGAAGAAAAAATCCAAATGAAACCGTGTCAATAAATTTTTTGCATTTCGAAACACTCTCTTCTAGGTTCTTTGCACTTGCCCGCGAAGCCCGTGGGCAAGCCGTTCTCAAACAACGTCCTCTAGGAGATACACCATGCAAGCACTGGAAAACGACCTGGAAACCGAACTGCAACTCGACGATTGGTTTGAAGCGCCGACCCATGAGGCCGCCGTTGAAATGATGCAAGCCGATGCCGTTGTGCCTTTTGGCACCGCGATGTGGCCTTTCTAATACCCGGCAGGCATCCGGCAGGCGCTGTGCACGGCGCCTGCCCCCTTACCCAAGGCACAGAAGGACACCCGTCATGGACAAGGCCCGCGCCGTCGAACATTTTCTCTACTACCTGGCACACCACCCCGCCCTCAACGGCCTGAACCGCCCCACCGTGTTGCTGGGCCACACCGAGCGCTATGACGCCATCGCCCAGGCGATTACCCACGGCAGCGCCGCCCGCTTCAACTTTCAACTGCAACGCCTGGACCTGGCGCCCAGCGACACCCTGTCCCAGGCCATTCAAAGCTGCGACCTGTACCTGTTTCTCTATGATTCCTCCACGCTGCCCAACCCACGCGCCGAAGGCCCGGACTTTATCCGTGCCCTGCAAGGCGTGATGGCCGAGCACTGGAAAAAATCCCTGCTGTTCAAGGATTACGGCGACTATTTCTACGACACCTTCAGCGTCGAGCCCCAACGCATCGCCGACCTCAACGCCACACTGATCCGGCGCATGGCCCAGGCCAACGTGCTGAGCTTTACCGACAAACACGGTTCGCGCCTGGAAGCGCCGATGAGCAGCATCAAGAAGTGGACCAATATCAACGGCGTCGGCAACCACGACCTGGCGCCCGGCGAAATCGCCACCCACAGCGAAGCCATCAACGGCCAGGTGCGGTTTGTCGGCACCTTCCTCAGTACCATCCCCTTTGCACGCAAATACGGCGTGCTGCAATTGCCGCTGGAGCTATGGATCGAGAACTCCACCGTTTGCAGCGTGGCCAGCGAAGTGCCAGGGCTGGCAGATGACTTCAACAAGTACCTGAATGCCAACCCGTCCAACCGTCGTGTGGAGGAGTTGGGGATTGGCACCAATGAAGGGGTCAAGGACCTGTATGCGCGCAATGCCGGGTTTGAAGAGCGTCACTGCGGGTTGCACTTGGGCTTGGGTGGCGGGCAGAAAGGCAGTCATCACCTGGACCTGATCTTTGCCAGTGGGGTGCTGGCGCTGGATGACAAGCCGGTGTTTGATGGCGCCTTTGCCTTTTAAAAGATCATAGACGTGTAGAGATCCCGGTGGGAGCTGGCTTGCCTGCGATAGCGGTGTGTCAGTCACCTTTTTACTCACTGACCCACCGCTATCGCGGGCAAGCCCGGCTCCCACAGTTGATTGCATTTCAAATGTAGATCGCAAAAAAAAACGCCAACCCTAGGGTTGGCGTTTTTATGCGGCGCTTAACGTATCACTGCGGCTTCTTGCGACCAAAACCAGGACGCTGGCCGGAACCGGCCGGTGCGCCACGGCGCTTGCCCGAAGGCTCGTCCGCGACCAGTTTCGGGCCAGGGCGCTTGTTCGCCGCTGGCTTGGCTGGACGCTTGGTGCTGGCGTTGTCGGCCGGGCGATCCGCTTCACCACGGTTGCTACGACCACCCGCCGGAGCAGGACGCGGCGTACGTGGCGCACGCTCGCCTTCCTGACGCGATGGCGTGGTGGGGCGGCGTTCACCTTCAATGTGCGGCTGACGCGAGATACGACCGCCGGTGGCCGGTGCATCCAGCGCAGGGCGCAGGGTGCGGGCAACACGTTCGGTACGTGGCACTGGGCGCGACGATTTGCGCTGCATACGCTCAAGCTTGTCTTTGCTCTTGGCGTTCATCTGCGGCATGGCAACCGGCGTCAGGCCCACTTCGGCGCTGAGGATATCGACCTCGTACTGGCTCATTTCGCGCCAGCGGCCCATCGGCAGGTCGGAGTTCAGGAACACCGGACCGAAACGCACACGCTTGAGGCGGCTGACCACCAGGCCCTGGGACTCCCACAGGCGACGCACTTCACGGTTACGGCCTTCCATCACCACGCAGTGGTACCAGTGGTTGAAACCTTCGCCACCCGGCGCCTGCTTGATGTCGGTGAACTTGGCCGGGCCGTCTTCAAGCACCACGCCCGCCTTGAGGCGTTCGATCATCTCGTCATCGACTTCACCACGTACACGCACGGCGTATTCACGGTCCATCTCGTAGGACGGGTGCATCAGGCGGTTGGCCAACTCACCGTCAGTGGTGAACATCAGCAAGCCGGTGGTGTTGATGTCCAGGCGGCCGATGTTGATCCAGCGGCCTTCTTTAGGCTTGGGCATCTTGTCGAACACGGTCGGACGGCCTTCCGGGTCGTCACGGGTGCAGATCTCGCCGTCGGGCTTGTTGTACATGATCACGCGGCGCACCGATTCGGCGGCCTCTTCACGCTTGATGACCTTGCCATCAATGGTGATTGCATCGTGCAGGTCGACGCGCTGGCCGAGGGTAGCCTCGACGCCGTTGACCTTGATGCGCTTCTGGGTGATCCAGGCTTCGACGTCGCGGCGAGAGCCCACGCCGATACGCGCCAGCACTTTTTGCAGCTTTTCGCCTGCTGGGCCGATTTCCTGGTCTTTCTGGTCTTGGTCATTCATCGTAAGCACCTCCCGGTGGGTCGATTCAGGCATGGCCTGAGGGGTATTGAAAGCGGGGCCTAGGCCGAATAGGTCGGCAAGGGGTCGCGAATCATACGCGCATGGCGCGTGTTGCGCATCACAGACTAGCCGATAACGCCCAAGTCATTTGCTTTTCCGCCGACCGGTGGCGCCCAGGGCCAGCAAACGCAGCTGGGCTTCGGCCAATACCGTGCGCTTGTCGGCTTTATCGAGTTTCTTCCAGGCACGGATTTCACGCTTGCTGCGGCCACAGCCGACGCAGATGTCGTCGCTGAATTTGCAGATGCTGATGCACGGGTCTTTCAGGGCACTCATGGTCGATCCTCTGTGGGAGCTGGCTTGCCTGCGATGGCATCACCTCCTTGCATCTGAGAGACCGAGGCGTCTGCATCGCAGGCAAGCCAGCTCCCACATGGGTTGCACGGTGAGAGTCAGAACGGGTCAGTCTTCGAGCTGGCGGCGTTCGTTTTCGATGGCCTCGGCCAGCGCCCGGGCTTCGTCTTCTTCGTCACTCAGGGGCGGCTGTTCGAGGGCGGCGACGGCGGCCAGGAGCTTTTCCCGGGCCTGGGCCACGCCAAGCACATCGTCTTGGGCTTCGACCTCAGGCTCGGATTCAACGTTCACCTGGGTTTCTGGCTCCGCCGCACCATCACGCAGCAAATCGTCGAAGTCGGTCTTGATCCCCTGCTCCATGTCGTCCAGCTCCAGCAACAACGTATGGAAACTGGTTTCGTCCTTGGGCTCCTCCGGCTCGGCGCTGGCATCGGCCAGTTCCTGCAGGCTTTGCGGCACCGGCGCGTCGTCGAAATCGAGCACTGGCTCGGCCTCCATTTCGCGCAGTTCGGCCAGCGGCGGCAGGTCGTCGAGGTTCTTCAGGTTGAAGTGATCGAGGAACACCTTGGTGGTGGCGAACATCGCCGGTTTGCCGGGCACGTCACGGTAGCCAACGATGCGAATCCACTCGCGCTCCAGCAGGGTCTTGACGATATGGCTGTTGACCGCCACACCACGCACGTCTTCGATCTCGCCCCGAGTGATGGGCTGGCGATAGGCGATCAGCGCCATGGTCTCCAGCATCGCCCTCGAGTAGCGCTGCGGGCGCTCTTCCCACAAACGCCCGACCCACGGTGAAAACTTCTCACGGATCTGCAGGCGATAACCCGACGCCACTTCGCGCAACTCAAAGGCACGGCCCTCACAGGACTTGCGCAGGATCTCCAAGGCTTTCTTGAACACCGGCGGCTCCGGGCGTTCGGCTTCTTCAAAGAGTTCGAACAGGCGCTCCAAAGATTGCGGTTTGCCCGAGGCCAGGAGAAAGGCCTCCAGCAAAGGGGCCAGTTCGCGGGGTTCAGTCAGATTCATCGATTCAGCTCGTTATTCGGCTCGCGCCCGCACGTGGATAGCCGCAAAAGGCTCATTCTGCACCAGCTCGACCAAGGATTCCTTGACCAGCTCAAGGATCGCCATAAAGGTCACCACCACGCCCAGTCGGCCCTCTTCGGCGGTGAACAACTCGACAAAGGGCACAAACCCACCGCCCTTGAGACGTTCCAGCACATCGCTCATGCGCTCGCGGGTGGACAGCGCTTCACGGCTGACCTGGTGGCTCTCGAACATATCGCCACGGCGCAGTACTTCGGCCATGGACATCAGCAATTCTTCCAGACTCACGTCCGGCAGCAACTTGCGCGCGCGCGCCTCGGGAGCGTCGAGCTTGGGCACCACCACATCACGGCCCACACGGCTCAGACCGTCGATGCCTTCGGCGGCAGCCTTGAAGCGTTCGTACTCCTGCAGGCGGCGGATCAGCTCGGCGCGCGGGTCATCCTCTTCGGCTTCTACCGTCTCCGAGCGCGGCAACAGCATGCGCGACTTGATCTCGGCGAGCATGGCGGCCATCACCAGGTACTCGGCGGCCAATTCCAGGCGCACCGACTGCATCAGCTCGACATAGCCCATGTACTGGCGGGTGATTTCTGCCACCGGAATATCGAGGATATTGATGTTCTGCTTGCGGATCAGGTACAGCAGCAAGTCCAGGGGGCCTTCGAAGGCTTCAAGGAACACCTCCAGGGCGTCCGGCGGGATGTACAGGTCCAGGGGCATTTCCATGACCGCCTGGCCATACACCATGGCAAACGGCAGTTCTTGCTGGGCGCCAGCCTGGGGATCAGCGGCTTCCACGGCTGACATTCAGGCCTCGACCATGAACGGAGCCGGGTCGCCACAACCCACACGCACCACTTCTGGTTCGCCATCGGCCAGGTTGATCACCGTGGAGGCCTTGTTGCCGCCGTAGCCGCCGTCGATGATCAGGTCGACGTGCTTTTCCAGCAAACGGCGCATTTCGTAAGGGTCGTACAACGGCTCGGTTTCGCCGGGCAGGATCAACGACACGCTCATCAGCGGTTCGCCCAACTCGGCCAGCAGCGCCAGGGCAATCGGGTGTTCCGGCACGCGCAGGCCGATGGTGCGTTTTTTCGGGTGCAATAACAGGCGCGGCACTTCGCGAGTGGCGTTGAGAATGAACGTGTAAGGGCCCGGCGTGTGGGCCTTGAGCAGGCGGAAGGTACCGGTGTCAACCTTGGCGAACAGGCCGAGCTGGGACAAGTCGCTGCAGATCAGCGCAAAGTTGTGCTTGTCGTCCAGCTGGCGCAAGCGTCTTACCCGCTCGACCGCGCCCTTGTCGCCGATCTGGCAGCCAATGGCGTAGGACGAATCAGTCGGGTAGATCACCACGCCACCGGCGCGGATGATCTCTACGGCCTGCTTGATCAGGCGCGCCTGAGGGTTTTCCGGATGAATCTGGAAGAATTGACTCACGTGCTCTACCTGTTCAGACGGTGGCAATAATGGGGTCATGCTTGAATCGCCCCCACAACAGCGGCAGATCTTCAGGGACCTGACGATACTCGCCAATCTCGGACCAGCCGCCTGGGCCATGAAAATCACTGCCGGCACTGACCAGCAGACCAAATTCGCGGGCAAGGATCGCCAGGCTGCCGACCTGTTCTGCCGGTTGATGCCCGTTGACCACCTCGATGGCGTGGCCACCCGCACCAATATAGTCGCTGATCAGCTTGCGGCGCTTGCTGCGGGTGAAATCGTAATGCCAGGGATGCGCCAGGCTGACCCAGGCCCCGGAGGCCCGCAGGGTCTGGACGGTGTCTTCCAGGGTCGGCCAATGCAGCTTCACATCGCCCAACTTGCCGGCGCCCAGCCATTTGCGAAAGGCCTCGGCGCGATCCTTGACATAGCCTTCGCGCACCATCCAGTCGGCAAAATGCGGACGGGCCGGTGCGTTGCCGCTGTCGCCCAGCTCTTGCTGGATGGCGCGGGCGCCGTCGAGGGCGCCAGGCATACCTTTAAGGCTTAGCTTGCGGCTTATTTCTTCGGACCGCAGCCAGCGGCCATCGTGCAATTGGGCAATCGCCGCCACCAAGGGCGGGGCCTTTTGATCAAAACCGTAGCCCAGCACATGGATGGTGGCGCCGCCCCAGGTGCAGGACAATTCCACGCCGTTGACCAGCTGCATGCCCAGGGAATGCGCGGCCTGGCGGGCTTCATCGAGGCCTTCGAGGGTGTCGTGGTCGGTCAATGCCAAAACTCGCACGCCTTTTTCAAACGCACGCGCAACCAATACCGCGGGCGCCAGGGCGCCGTCGGAGGCCGTGCTGTGGCAGTGCAAATCAACATTCACGGGAGTGTGTAACCTCAAGTCAGCTGGCGCTATCGCAACCAAGGATGTTTGTTATTATGCCGTCACATCCAGCTTCTGGCTCTTACTGTGAAACAATTCATCGACTTCATCCCGCTGTTGCTGTTTTTCATCGTTACCAAACTCGACCCCAGGGTCATCGAAATCGCCGGCCACGAGCTATCGTTCGGAGGCATCTACAGTGCCACTGCCGTACTGATCATCAGCTCCATCGTAGTGTACGGCGCCATCTTCATCTCCCAGCGCAAGTTGGAAAAAAGCCAATGGCTGACCCTTATCGCCTGCCTGGTATTCGGTGGCCTGACCCTGGCCTTCCACAGCGAAACCTTCCTTAAATGGAAAGCCCCGGTGGTGAACTGGCTGTTCGCCCTGGTGTTCATCGGCAGCCACTTCATTGGTGACCGCCTGCTGATCAAGCGAATCATGGGCCATGCGCTGACCTTGCCGGAGCCGGTGTGGGTGCGCCTGAACGTGGCCTGGATCGTGTTTTTCCTGTTCTGCGGTGCCGCCAACCTGTTCGTGGCCTTCACGTTCCAGGACTACTGGGTCGACTTCAAAGTGTTCGGCAGCCTGGGCATGACCGTATTGTTCCTGATCGGCCAGGGCATCTACCTGTCGCGCCACCTGCATGACACCGCGTCTACCACGCCGAAAACCGAGGACTGACATGCTCTACGCCATCATTGCCACCGATATTGCCAACTCGCTGGAAAAACGCTTGAGCGTACGCCCGGCCCACGTCGAGCGCCTTAAACAGCTGCAAGCCGAAGGCCGCATCGTACTGGCCGGCCCGCACCCGGCGGTCGACAGCAATGACCCGGGCGACGCCGGCTTCACCGGCAGCCTGATCGTGGCCGAGTTTGCCTCCCTGGCCGACGCCGAGGCCTGGGCCAAGGCAGACCCTTACGTTGCAGCAGGCGTCTATGCCGATGTGGTGATCAAGCCGTTCAAGCAAGTCCTGCCTTGAACCCGGCTGCGTCGAACCTAATCGTTTCGGCGCACTCCTAATGGCTCACGGCGTCACCGGTGGGGTCGTCGCCGTCGACAATGGCTAAATCGAGTGAGTCATGAGCGAGCTGTTACTGATAGATGATGACCAGGAGCTCTGTGAGCTGCTGACCAGTTGGTTGAGCCAGGAAGGCTTCCAGGTGCGCGCCTGCCACAACGGCCTGAGCGCCCGCAAAGCCTTGGCCGAAGCCGCCCCGGCGGCGGTGGTGCTCGATGTGATGCTGCCCGACGGCAGCGGCCTGGAGTTGCTCAAGCAACTGCGCAACGACCACCCGGAGTTGCCGGTGCTGATGCTCTCGGCGCGGGGCGAGCCTCTGGACCGCATCCTCGGCCTGGAACTGGGCGCCGACGACTACCTGGCCAAGCCTTGCGATCCGCGCGAACTGACGGCGCGCCTGCGCGCCGTGTTACGCCGCAGCCACCCGGCCGCGGTATCGACCCAGCTGGAACTGGGCGACTTGTGCTTCAGCCCGGTGCGCGGGGTGGTCAGCATTGATGAGCAGGAATTCACCCTGACCGTCTCCGAAAGCCGCCTGCTTGAAGCCTTGCTGCGTCAGCCCGGCGAGCCCCTGGACAAACAGGAACTGGCGCAGATCGCCCTGGGCCGCAAGTTGACCCTGTATGACCGCAGCCTGGACATGCACGTCAGCAACCTGCGTAAAAAGATCGGCCCGCACCCCGATGGCCGGCCACGCATCGTGGCGCTGCGTAGTCGTGGCTACTACTACAGCCTCTAAACATCACGCTTAACCCTGTGGGAGCTGGCTTGCCTGCGATAGCGGTGTGTCAGTCCACCGTTATGCTAACTGGCCCACCGCTATCGCAGGCAAGCCAGCTCCCACCATTGATTTCATCACCTTCAAGGGTTTTGTCAGCTCCTGTCAAACCTGTCTTTACCGAAGCTTTACCCTCCCCTGACCGCCGCTGACCTTGCGCTGCGTAACCTACTCACATCCGGACTCACCGGAATAGAGACAGGAGAATCACCATGCGCAAGACCCTTATCGCTTTGATGCTCGCCGCTGCACTGCCTACCGTCGCCATGGCCATGCCTGAAGGCCCGGGCCCGATGGGCGGCCACGAAGGCCACATGATGGGTGGCCCAGGCCACGGTGAACACGGTCCGCGTGGTAAAGGTGGCCCGTTCAGCCAGTTGGACTTGAGCAAGGAACAGCGTGAGCAGATCCGCAAGCTGATGGGTTAGCAATGGCACGCTCGCAAAGACCTGACCCAAAAGTACCTGGACAAACTGCCGGCCGCTGACCAGAAGGCGATGCAGGACGAAATCGCCGCCGGCAAGCAGAAAACCCAGGCCGATATCCGCGCCGTGCTCAAGCCCGACCAACAGAAGAAGTACGACGAGATCGTCAAGAAGCAAGCCGAGCGCCGCGCCGAATGGAAAGAGTTCCAGGCCTGGAAAGCCCAGCAAGCGCAAAAAGCGCAATAATGGCCTAGCTTCACCCCAGCCCAGTGGTTCGCGCCGCTGGGCTTTTCCTGTTTGAGGGTTTCCTGTGCGTTCATTGTTCTGGCGTATCCTGGCGAGTTTCTGGCTGGCCATCGCCCTGGTAGGCGGGTTGTCGATTTTGCTTGGGCATATGCTCAACCAGGACGCCTGGATTCTGAGCCGCCACCCTGGCCTCAACAACCTGGCCCAAGAGTGGACGCAACTCTATGAAGCCCAGGGCGAAGACGCCGCCCAGGACTTGCTGCAACAGCGCAAACGCCAGTACCACATTGATGTGCAAGTGCTGAACGAGAGTGGCGAGCCGGTGGTGCGGGGCACCTTCCCGCGCCGCGCCGCCGCCTTCGAAGCCCGGCAGAACGACAGCCAGGACGGCCACCTGCCGTGGCGACGCCTGACCGCCGAGTACACCAGCGACAAAACCGGCGACACCTACCTGCTGATCTACCGCATTCCCCACCCGGAGCTGGAGGCCTGGCACCGCAGCAGCCTGCTGTGGCCGCTCAGTGCCCTGGCGATTACCCTGGTGGTGCTGACCCTGTTCAGCCTTCTGGTGACGTTGTCCATTACTCGCCCGCTCAGTCGTTTGCGCGGCGCGGTGCATGATCTGGGGCAAACCACCTATCAACAAAACAGCCTGGCGCAACTGGCCAACCGGCGCGACGAATTCGGTGTCTTGGCTAACGACTTCAACCGCATGGGCGCGCGCCTGCAAAGCCTGATCGGCAGCCAGCGCCAGTTGCTGCGCGACGTCTCCCACGAACTGCGCTCGCCGTTGGCGCGCTTGCGTATCGCCCTGGCCCTGGCCGAACGCGCCAGCCCCGAAGAGCGGGAAAAACTCTGGCCGCGCCTGACCCGCGAATGCGATCGCCTGGAAGCCTTGATCAGCGAGATCCTGGTGTTGGCACGGGTCGACGCCGACAACGCCAGCGCCGAAGACATCGACCTCACCCCGTTGCTTAAAACCCTGCAAAAGGACGCCCAACTCAGTGCCCCCGAGCAAGTGGTGCAACTGACGACTGCCAATGATTTGCAGCTTAAAGGCTGGCCGACCATGATCGAACGCGCCGTGGACAACCTGCTGCGCAATGCCCAGCGCTTCAACCCGGTGGGCGAACCGATTGAATTGCAGGCCCAGCATCAAGGCGGGCGCATTCTGATCAGCGTACGCGACCACGGCCCCGGCGTTGAAGCCGAGCACCTGAGCCAATTGGGCGAGCCGTTCTATCGGGCGCCGGGCCAGACCGCCCAAGGTCATGGCCTGGGCCTGGCCATCGCCCGTCGCGCCGCCGAGCGCCATGGCGGCAACCTGATCCTGGCCAACCATCCCGATGGCGGCTTTATCGCCAGCATCGAACTGCCCTTGATCCCTGGGGTTGCCACACCAGTGGGATGATCTTCTATAGTGGCCCTTCTCTTACGGAGGGCCTTTGATGACTGACCTGCTGACTCCCATCCAAGCCGCACTCGCGTTACCGCACGCCCCACTGCCCCAGACCCAGGCCGGTGCCTTGCCCTCGACCTTTGCCGTGACTGACCTGGCGGCCGCCAGCATCGGCGCCGCGGGCCAGGCTATCGCCCAGTTGATTGAGCAACAAACCGGGCGTCTGCCCAGCGTCAGCGTGGATCGGCGCCTGGCCTCGTTGTGGTTCTCTTCGTCGATTCGCCCCGTGGGGTGGCAAGTGCCGCCTTTGTGGGACCCGGTAGCGGGTGATTACGCCAGCGTCGATGGCTGGATCCGCCTGCACACCAACGCGCCCCATCATCGTGCGGCGGCCGAGCGGGTATTGGGGCCTGCCGCTGATTGCGCCGCCATGGCGAGTAGAGTCGCGACCTGGAAAGCCGCCGAACTGGAACAGGCGGTTGTCGATGCGGGCGGTTGTGCCGCGCAAATGCGTAGCTGGCAAGCCTGGCAGCAGCATCCCCAAGGCTTGGCGGTAAACGCCGAAGCGTTGATCCAGCGCCAGGTCTTCGAACCCGGCATCGACAAACCCTGGCTAGGCTCAGCCGCTCGCCCACTGGCCGGCATCAAGGTGCTGGATTTGACCCGGGTGCTGGCCGGCCCGGTGGCCAGTCGTTTCCTCGCAGGCTTAGGCGCCGACGTACTGCGCATCGACTCGCCCACCTGGAACGAACCTGGCGTCGTCCCGGAAATGACTCTGGGTAAACGCTGCGCCCGCCTTGATCTAAAGCGCCACGACGACCGGCAGGTGTTTGAAGCGTTGCTCAAGGACGCCGACATTCTGTTCCACGGTTACCGCGCCGATGCCCTGGAGCAACTCGGTTATACCCTTGGCGAACGTCAGCACATCGCCCCCGGCCTGATCGACGTCAGCCTCAACGCCTACGGCTGGAGCGGCCCATGGCGTAATCGGCGTGGCTTTGACAGCCTGGTACAGATGAGCAGCGGGATTGCCGAGGCCGGCATGGCCTGGAAACAGACGGATAAACCGCTGCCGCTGCCGGTGCAGGCGCTGGATCACGCTACCGGCTATTTGATGGCCGCCAGTGCGATCCGGGCTTTGGCCGAGCGCCTGGACTCCGGACGCGGCGGTTCGGCGCGCTTGTCGTTGGCGCGCACGGCGAAGTTGCTGGTGGCGGCCGGGCAAGTGCCACAGCAAGCGGCATTGCGCGAGGAAGATATCAATGACCAAGGCCTGGTGGTGGAGCAGACAGCCTGGGGCCAGGCCCATCGACTGCTGGCGCCGCTGAGCATCAGTGGCACGCCGTTGCAGTGGGATTTGCCGGCGGTGGAGTTAGGGTCACACCGACCTCAGTGGTGACCTGGGCACCGCTATCGCAGGCAAGCCAGCTCCCACAGGATCAGTGTGGGAGCCGGGCTTGCCCGCGATGGGGCCATCACCGTCGCTATCAATCCCCGCGGTTCAACGACGTCCACAAATGCTGCGCCGCATACGCCCTCAACGGCCGCCACGCCTCGGCCCGCGCCAATAACTGCCGCGCCGACACCGGCCCACCTTCCAAGGCTGCCAAAGCATTGATCAGCCCGATATCCCCCGACGCAAATGCATCCACCTCGCGCAACTGGCGCATGGCGATGTACTGCGCGGTCCACTCTCCAATCCCCGGCAACGCAACCAGCCGTGCAACGCCGTCCTGGAGGCTGGCCTTGGGTTCGAAAAGCTGAGGATCATCCAACAGCGCCTGGGCCACACCGGACAACGTACGACCCCGCGCCTTGGGCATGCCCAGGGTGGCCAAGTCTGCCGCCGCCAGCACTTCTGGTGTCGGGAACAGGTGGGTGATACCGGCGTGCGGGGATGCCAGCGCCAGGCCATACTGAGCCACCAGCTTGCTCGCCAGGCGAATCGCCGCCACCACGGTTATCTGCTGGCCCAGCACTGCACGAATCGCCAGTTCCAACCCGTCCCAGGTGCCTGGCAACCGCAGGCCAGGGCGGGCCGCAGCCAGTTGCGCCATCAGGGGATCTTGCGACAATTGCGCGTTGATCACCTCAGGCACCGCATCCAGATCAAACATCCTGCGCAAGCGCCGCTCGATCTCAGGCATCGCTGCAGGCTCGGGAAAGTCGACCGTCACCTCCAGCCAATCCCCCACGCCCGGTTCGACGCTGACCCAGCCATGTCGGCCCGCCACACTGATACTGCGCCGATATACGCCGGCGACCACGGTTTCCAACCCGGTAATCGCCCGCGCCGATAGGAACCCCAGCATCGCCGCCCAGTCGTAGGGCGGTTGATACGCCAATCTCACAGTGACAATACCCCGCTATACAGCCCATACGCGGCTAACCCGGCGCCCGCGATCACGCCGCTGAAAATGCCTTTTTCCACGGCGGTAAACAAGGGTAGGCCCTGCTCGCGCTTGGCCAGGGCAAACAGGATCACACCCGGGGCGTACAGCAACGCCGACAGCAGCAAATACTTCAAGCCCCCCGCATACAGCAGCCAAATCGCGTAGCCGAGGGCAACCAGCCCCACCAGCAGATCTTTCATGCGCCGGCGCTGCCAGCCTGCATAGGTTTCGCCGCGCGCGCTCAACAGCACCGCATAGGCCGCCGACCACAAATAAGGCACCAGGATCATCGAGGACGCCAGGTAGATCAGGGTGGTGTAGGTGCTGGCGGAAAACAGCGTGATCACCAGGAATGCCTGGATCATCACGTTGGTCAGCCATAAGGCATTGACCGGCACCTGATTGGCGTTTTCCTTCTTCAGGAACGCCGGCATGGTCTTGTCCTGGGCGGTGGCATAGAGGATTTCCGCGCACAGCAGCGCCCAGGAGAGCAACGCGCCGAGCAGCGAAACCGCCAGGCCGATACTGATCAATACCGCGCCCCAAGGCCCGACGACATGCTCCAACACACCGGCCAGGGACGGGTTCTGCAATTGCGCCAGCTCCGGCTGGCTCATGATGCCCAGGGACAACACATTCACCAGCACCAGCAAGGCCAGCACGCCCACGAAACCAATCACCGTGGCGCGCCCCACGTCCGAGCGTTTCTGCGCCCGCGCCGAATACACACTGGCGCCTTCGATCCCGATAAATACAAACACCGTGACCAGCATCATGTGGCGCACCTGCTCGACCACGCTGCCCATCTGCGGGTTACCCATTCCCCAGATATCGCGGGTGAAAATATCCGCCTTGAATGCAACGGCGGCGATCACGATAAACATCAGCAGCGGCACGATCTTCGCCACCGTCGTCACCTGATTGATGAACGCTGCCTCTTTGATCCCGCGCATCACCAGAAAATGTACGGCCCACAGCAACAGCGACGCGCAGCCGATGGCAAGCGGCGTATTGCCCTGGCCGAACGCCGGAAAAAAGTAGCCGAGGGTGCTGAATAGCAAGACGAAATAACCGACATTGCCCATCCACGCACTGATCCAGTAACCCCAGGCGGATGAAAAGCCCATGTAGTCGCCAAAACCCGCCTTGGCGTAGGCATACACCCCGGAGTCCAGTTCGGGCTTACGGTTCGCCAACGTCTGGAATACAAAGGCCAGGGTCAGCATGCCGATGGCGGTGATCGCCCAGCCGATCAATATGGCGCCCACTTCGGCACGGGCGGCCATGTTCTGCGGCAATGAAAAGATGCCGCCGCCAATCATCGAGCCCACCACCAGGGCGATCAGGGCACTGAGCCGGAGTTTCTGGGCGGGTTGGGTCATGCAGCTTCCTCGAAATAAACGGTTGGGCGACAACTGCGCACATAAGTAATTCAGATTAATGACGTTGTCATAACATAAGGATATGTAAAGGTAGGAAGTTTAGGCTTATTTAGAATTTAAATACGTCAATTATGAAGCGATAGTCAAACAACGTACAAAAAATTTGCACATTCGCAAATACGAACTAGCGTCAACACCCATGCCCTCGACCAAATGATTAACCACACAGCAAAGAGCGCTCTATCAAGCGCCTTTGCGGGACTTGTTCGTCCGCAAAAACCTCACCCTAAGTCGTTAATTCACAATGGAATGTGCCAATGAAGTGATCTGAGTCAGCTGTTTGATTAGCGCACGGAATTATTCTGTGGTCTCTCTTCTCCTGCATTGGAGTCATGCAATGTCTGAAACTCCCGGAAAACTTCGACTAGGCGCCCTGGTCGCACTTGTCGTCGGCTCGATGATTGGCGGCGGTATCTTTTCATTGCCACAAAACATGGCCGCCAGCGCCGATGTCGGTGCGGTGTTGATCGGCTGGGTGATTACCGCCATCGGTATGTTGACCCTCGCCTTCGTGTTCCAGACCCTCGCCAACCGCAAGCCTGACCTTGACGGCGGGGTCTACGCCTACGCCAAGGCCGGTTTCGGCGACTACATGGGCTTTTCATCCGCCTGGGGCTACTGGATCAGCGCATGGCTGGGCAACGTCGGCTACTTCGTGTTGCTGTTCAGCACCTTGGGCTATTTCTTCCCGGTCTTTGGCGAGGGCAATACCCCGACGGCGGTGATCGCTGCGTCAGTGCTGTTATGGGCCGTGCATTTCCTGGTGCTGCGCGGGATCAAGGAAGCGGCGTTCATCAACCTGGTGACCACCGTCGCCAAGGTGGTGCCGCTGCTGCTGTTCGTGCTCATCGCCCTGTTCGCGTTCAAGCTGGACATCTTCACCGCTGACATCTGGGGCGTGAAAAACCCGGACCTGGGCAGTGTGATGAACCAGGTGCGCAACATGATGCTGGTCACCGTGTGGGTGTTTATCGGCATCGAAGGCGCGAGCATCTTCTCGTCCCGTGCCGAGAAACGCAGTGACGTGGGCAAGGCCACCGTGATCGGCTTTATCACTGTGCTGCTGTTCCTGATGCTGGTGAACGTGCTGTCCCTGGGGATCATGACCCAGCCGGAACTGGCCAAACTGCAAAACCCGTCGATGGCCGCCGTGCTGGAGCATGTGGTGGGCCACTGGGGCGCGGTGCTGATCAGCGTGGGCTTGATCATCTCCCTGCTCGGCGCGCTGCTGTCCTGGGTGCTGCTGTGTGCGGAGATCATGTTCGCCGCCGCCAAGGACCACACCATGCCGGAGTTCCTGCGCAAGGAAAACGCCAACCATGTGCCGGTCAACGCCCTGTGGCTGACCAACGCAATGGTGCAGATATTCCTGGTGATCACGCTGTTTTCCGCCAGCACCTACCTGTCACTGATCTACCTCGCCACCTCGATGATCCTGGTGCCTTACCTGTGGTCGGCGGCCTACGCCCTGCTGCTGGCGGTACGCGGCGAGACCTACGAGAACGCCCTCAAAGAGCGCAGAAAGGACCTGTTCATCGGCGCTATCGCCCTGATCTATGCGATCTGGCTGCTCTACGCCGGCGGCACCAAATACCTGCTGCTCTCCGCCCTGCTCTATGCCCCTGGCGCGATCCTGTTCGCCAAAGCCAAGCGTGAACTGGGCAAACCGATTTTCACCCCCGTCGAGAAGCTGATTTTCGCCGCAGTGGTCATTGGCGCCCTGGTGGCGGCCTATGGGCTCTACGACGGCTTCCTGACCCTGTAATTGTTGTTCACTGGAGGATCTGTAATGACCACGGAAAAAGTGAAGTACGGCGTACATTCCGAAGCCGGCAAACTGCGCAAAGTCATGGTGTGCTCCCCAGGTTTGGCCCACCAGCGGCTGACCCCAAACAACTGCGACGAGCTGCTGTTCGATGACGTGCTGTGGGTGGCCCAGGCCAAGCGCGACCACTTCGACTTCGTGACCAAGATGCGCGAGCGGGACATTGATGTGCTGGAAATGCACAACCTGCTCACCGACATCGTCGCCAACCCCGAAGCGCTGGACTGGATCCTGGAACGCAAGATCACCGCCAACACCGTAGGCCTGGGCCTGGTCGATGAAGTCGGTTCGTGGCTGCGCAGCCTGGAGCCGCGCAAAATCAGCGAGTACCTGATTGGCGGCGTATCGGCCGACGACCTGCCGAGCAGCTTCGGTGGCAAGACCATCGAGATGTTCCGCGATTTTCTCGGCCACGCCAGTTTCATCTTGCCGCCGCTGCCCAATACCCAGTTCACCCGCGACACCACTTGCTGGATCTACGGCGGCGTGACGCTCAACCCGATGTACTGGCCGGCGCGCCGCCAGGAAACCCTGCTGACCAGCGCCATCTATAAATTCCACCCTGAGTTCACCAACGCGGACTTCCAGATCTGGTACGGCGACCCCGACCAGGAACATGGCGCCGCGACGCTGGAAGGCGGCGACGTGATGCCGATTGGCAACGGCGTGGTGTTGATCGGCATGGGTGAGCGTTCGTCCCACCAGGCCATTGGCCAACTGGCGCGCAACCTGTTCCAGAACAAAGCCGTGGAGCGCGTCATCGTGGCCGGCCTGCCTAAATCCCGCGCCGCGATGCACCTGGACACCGTGTTCAGCTTCTGCGACCGCGACCTGGTCACCGTCTTCCCCGAAGTGGTCAACCAGATCGTGCCTTTCACCCTGCGTCCTGACGAGAGCAAGCCCCACGGCATCGACATTCAGCGCGAGAAAACCAACTTCCTCGAAACCGTGGCCGCAGCGCTCAACCTCAAGGCCCTGCGCGTGGTCGAGACCGGCGGCAACAGCTTCGCCGCCGAACGCGAGCAATGGGATGACGGCAACAACGTGGTGGCCGTGGAACCGGGCGTGGTGATTGGCTACGACCGCAATACCTACACCAACACCCTGCTGCGCAAGGCCGGTGTGGAAGTGATCACCATCAGCGCCGGTGAACTTGGCCGAGGCCGTGGCGGCGGCCACTGCATGACCTGCCCGATCATCCGCGACCCTATCGACTATTAAGGAGATTTCATCATGGCTTTCAATATGCGCAACCGCAGCCTGTTGTCGCTGATGCACCACACCACTCGCGAGCTGCATTATCTGCTGGACCTGTCCCGCGACCTCAAACGCGCCAAATACACCGGCACCGAGCGTCCGCACCTGCAGGGCAAGAACATCGCACTGATCTTCGAAAAAACCTCCACCCGCACTCGCTGTGCCTTCGAAGTCGCGGCCCATGACCAGGGCGCCCACGTCACCTACATCGACCCGGTGTCGTCGCAGATCGGCCACAAAGAAAGCATGAAAGACACCGCCCGCGTACTGGGCCGGATGTTCGATGCCATTGAGTACCGTGGCTTTGAACAGGAAATCGTCGAAGAGCTGGCCAAGTTCGCCGGTGTGCCGGTGTTCAACGGCCTCACCGCCGAATTCCACCCGACCCAGATGATCGCCGACACCCTGACCATGCGCGAACACAGCGACAAGCCGCTGCATGACATCAGCTACGCCTACCTCGGGGACGCCCGCTACAACATGGGCAACTCGCTGCTGATGATCGGCGCCAAGCTGGGCATGGACGTGCGCATCGGCGCGCCCAAAGCGCTGTGGCCCCATGAAGATTTCATCAAGCAATGCCAGGCCTTTGCCGAGGAAAGCGGCGCACGCATCACCATCACCGAAGACCCGAAAGAAGCCGTGAAAGGTGTGGATTTCATCCACACCGATATCTGGGTGTCCATGGGCGAACCAGTGGAAGCGTGGGACGAGCGCATCGAGCAACTGCTGCCGTACCAGGTCAACGCCAAGATGATGAAAGCCTCGGGCAACCCTCGGGTGAAATTCATGCATTGCCTGCCGGCGTTCCACAACAGTGAAACCAAGGTCGGCAAGGACATCGCGGCGCGCTATCCGCACCTGGCCAATGGCGTGGAAGTGACCGAAGAGGTGTTCGAGTCGCCGGCCAATATCGCCTTCGAGCAGGCGGAAAACCGCATGCATACCATCAAGGCGATTCTGGTGTCGGCGTTGGCGGATATCTAACCCCACTCTGATCGTTCCCACGCTCCGCGTGGGAATGCAGCCAGTGGCGCTCTGCGCCACAAGAGCGGACGCAGAGCGTCCGGTGAGGCATTCCCACGCAGAGCGTGGGAACGATCATTCTAGAAGGACATTCTGTATGCGCATCGTCGTAGCCCTGGGCGGCAACGCCCTCCTGCGTCGTGGTGAACCCATGACCGCAGACAATCAACGGGCCAACATCCGTATCGCCACCGAACAGATCGCCAAAATCCACGCCGGCAACGAACTGGTGATCGCCCACGGCAACGGCCCGCAGGTCGGTCTGCTGTCGTTGCAGGCGGCGGCCTACACCAGCGTCTCGCCCTACCCGCTGGACGTGTTGGGTGCCGAAACCGAAGGCATGATCGGCTACATCATTGAACAGGAACTGGGCAACCTGCTGGACTTTGAAGTGCCGTTCGCCACCCTGCTCACCCAGGTCGAAGTGGATGCCAAGGACCCGGCCTTCCAGAACCCTACCAAGCCCATCGGCCCGGTGTATGCCAAAGCCGAAGCCGAGAAACTCGCCGCCGAGAAAGGTTGGGCCATCGCGCCCGATGGCGACAAATACCGCCGCGTGGTCGCCAGCCCGCGCCCCAAACGCATCTTTGAAATTCGCCCGATCAAATGGCTGCTGGAGAAAAAAGCCATCGTGATCTGCGCCGGTGGCGGCGGCATCCCGACGATGTATGGCGAAGACGGCAAGCTGCGCGGCATTGAAGCCGTGATCGACAAAGACCTGTGTTCCTCCTTGCTGGCCACGCAACTGGAGGCCGATTTGCTGGTGATCGCCACCGACGTCAACGCCGCCTTTATCGACTTCGGCAAGCCCACCCAGAAGGCCATCGGCCAGGCCCACCCCGACGACATGGAAAAACTCGGCTTCGCCGCCGGCTCCATGGGTCCCAAGGTCCAGGCCGCCTGCGAGTTCGCCCGCCAGACTGGCAAAACTGCGGTGATCGGTTCACTCTCGGACATCGAAGCCATCGTCCAGGGCAGCGCCGGCACGCGCATCAGCACGGCCAAACCTGGCATCACCTACCTGTGAAGTTGAGGAGAAACGCCTATGGCTATCTTTGAACCCGGTCACCTGCATATCGAGCGACACGCGCTGAACAAGGACGATGTCAGCTACGACCTGTGCCTGGACTATGAAGTTGTCACGGATGACCGCGAAGGCAAAGGCATGCAGTTCACCCTGCATGGCAGCATCCAGGGCAAGGACATGAAAGAGACCTTTTTCCTGCCCAAGGACCAGGCCTACAACTTCGCCAGCAATGTGACCAAGATTGTCGAAAAATACGGCATTCCCAAGACCCATAGCAGCGTCGGTTCACAGCACAAGCATTACGATCTGATGTTTGAGGATGTGCGCCACCAGTTGGATATGAAATCCGGCGACCCGGTCAAACCCGAACACCTGGAATAACCTGCCCCCCAATCGAATGTGGGCGCTGGCTTGCCTGCGATAGCGACCTGTCAGACGATATTTTCGGTAACTGACCCACCGCCATCGCAGGCAAGCCAGCTCCCACATTTTGATCTCCACCGGCTCCAAGGCATACTGGCCACCCTCAGCACTCCAGAATCAAGATCCGCCCCATGCGTATCCACGTCAGCTTCATCGACCGCGTCGGCATCACCCAGGAAGTCCTGGCCTTGCTCGGTGGGCGCAATCTCAATCTGGATGCGGTGGAAATGGTGCCGCCCAATGTCTATATCGATGCGCCGACCCTCAGCGCCGAGGTGCTTGAAGAGCTGCGCGATGCGTTGTTCAGCGTGCACGGCGTGCAGGCGGTAAAGGTCGTCGACATCCTTCCGGGCCAGCGTCGCCACTTGCAACTCGACGCCCTGCTGGCGGCCATGACCGACCCGGTGCTGGCCCTGGACAGTGCAGGCAAGATCCTGCTGGCCAATCCGGCGCTGATCGCCTTGTACGGGCGTGAACCGGCCGGTGAGAGCATCGCCGAGCTGTTCGATGATCCGGCCTTGCTGGAAACCTTGCTGGACCAGGGCTTTCGCTTGCCGTTGCGCGAGATCAGCGTCAACGGCCAGACCTTGCTGCTGGGCGCCACGCCGATCACCGACGCTGGCGCCCTGCTTACCCTCTACCAGCCCAACCGCATCGGCGAACAACTGTCGGCGCTGCACCATGACCATGCCGAAGGGTTTGATGCGCTGCTGGGCGAGTCCCCGGCGATCCGCACGCTCAAGGCTCGGGCGCAACGGGTGGCGGCGCTGGATGCACCGCTGCTGATCCAGGGCGAAACCGGCACCGGCAAAGAGCTGGTGGCCCGCGCCTGCCACGCCATCAGCGCGCGTCACAGTGCGCCGTTTCTGGCACTGAACTGCGCGGCGTTGCCGGAAAACCTCGCCGAAAGCGAATTGTTTGGCTATGCGCCTGGCGCCTTTACCGGCGCGCAACGCGGTGGCAAACCGGGGCTGATGGAGCTGGCCAACCAGGGCACGGTATTCCTCGATGAGATCGGTGAAATGTCGCCGTACCTGCAAGCCAAACTGCTGCGCTTTCTCAACGACGGCAGCTTTCGCCGCGTGGGTGGCGACCGCGAAGTGAAGGTCAATGTGCGCATCCTCAGCGCCACCCACCGCGACCTGGAAAAGATGGTCAGCGAAGGCACCTTTCGCGAAGATCTGTTTTACCGCCTCAACGTGCTCAACGTCGCCGTGCCGCCTTTGCGTGAACGCGGCCAGGACATCCTGCTGCTGGCGCGCTACTTCATGCAGCAAGCCTGCGCGCAGATCCAGCGCCCGGTCTGCCGCCTGGCGCCGGGTACCTATCCAGCCCTGCTGGGCAACCACTGGCCGGGCAACGTGCGGCAGTTGCAAAACGTGATCTTCCGCGCTGCCGCCATCTGCGAAAGCAGCCTGGTGGACATCGGCGACCTGGACATCGCCGGCACCTCCGTGGCGCGCCAGAGCGATGGTGAAGTCGACAGCCTGGAACAGGCCGTGGAAGATTTCGAGCGCGGCCTGCTGGAAAGCCTCTACAGCCGCTACCCCTCGACCCGCCAACTGGCCAGCCGGCTGCAAACCTCCCACACGGCTATCGCCCATCGCCTGCGCAAATACGGCATTCCCAACAAACCCTGACGGAATAAACGCGGTTCAACTGTAGGAGCTGGCTTGCCTGCGATAGCGTTGGGTCATCCAACGCCTTAGTGACGGGTAGACCGCTATCGCAGGCAAGCCAGCTCCCATAGAGACCGCATTACAGATTTGGTCTGAGAACGACACTCCGTGTACTGAAAGCGCTACAGCGTAACGATATCGCTACAACCCTGTTTTTTGCGCGCCATGCAAGGCTTTGATCCACATAGGCTTTTTTTAACGCACTCGACTGTAGCGAAAACGCTACAGCACATTCCATTACGCCTATGACTGAATATATTAACCCTTTGATCTATAACGATTTAATAACGTTGGCCGCGATATTGCTAAGCAACTCCTCATTATTCCAATCCCGTCCACCAGACGATTCTGGCCCTGAGGAGTTTCCATGAGCGAGTTGCGTTTCACTGAAGATCACGAATGGCTGCGCGCCGAAGCCGATGGCAGCGTCACCGTGGGTATCACCGCTTTTGCGCAGAACGCGCTGGGTGATGTGGTTTTCGTGCAACTGCCAGAGTTGCAGGCTTATACCAAGGGCGCCGAAGCCTCCACCGTGGAGTCGGTCAAGGCCGCCAGTGGTGTGTACATGCCGTTGGACGGTGAAGTCCTCGAAGTCAACGACAAGCTCGATGGCAGCCCGGAACTGGTCAACGAAGACCCGATGGGCGAAGGCTGGTTCTTCCGCTTTAAACCCGCCGATGCCGATGCAGTGGCTAAGCTGTTGGATCAGGATGCGTACGACCGTCTGATCAAAGCCAACGCTGAAGCTTGAGGAGCGCGCCATGACCGTTAATCTGACCACCGCCAACGAATTCATCGCCCGCCACATCGGCCCGCGCCAGGAAGACGAGCAGCAAATGCTCGCCAGCCTGGGGTTTGATTCCCTCGAAGCCCTGAGCGCCAGCGTGATCCCGGAAAGCATCAAGGGCACCAGCGTGCTCGGCCTGGAAGACGGCCTGAGCGAAGCCCAGGCCCTGGCCAAGATCAAGGCCATCGCCAGCCAGAACCAACTGTTCAAGACCTACATCGGCCAGGGCTATTACAACTGCCACACGCCGTCGCCGATCCTGCGCAACCTGCTGGAAAACCCGGCCTGGTACACCGCCTACACGCCGTATCAACCCGAGATTTCCCAAGGCCGCCTGGAAGCGCTGCTGAATTTCCAGACCCTGATCAGCGACCTCACCGGCCTGCCGATTGCCAACGCCTCCCTGCTTGACGAAGCCACCGCCGCTGCTGAAGCCATGACCTTCTGCAAGCGCCTGAGCAAGAACAAAGGCAGCCACGCGTTCTTCGCGTCGGTGCACAGCCACCCGCAAACCCTCGACGTATTGCGCACCCGTGCTGAACCTTTGGGCATCGATGTGGTGGTCGGCGATGAGCGTGAACTGACCGACGTCAGCGCGTTCTTCGGTGCCCTGCTGCAATACCCGGCCAGTAACGGCGATGTATTCGATTACCGCGAGCTGACCGAGCGCTTCCACGCCGCCAACGCCCTGGTCGCCGTAGCCGCCGACCTGATGGCCCTGACCCTGCTGACGCCGCCGGGTGAATTCGGCGCCGACGTCGCCATTGGCAGCGCACAGCGCTTTGGCGTGCCACTGGGCTTCGGTGGCCCGCACGCGGCGTACTTCTCCACCAAGGATGCGTTCAAGCGCGACATGCCAGGCCGTCTGGTCGGTGTTTCCGTCGACCGCTTCGGCAAGCCGGCCCTGCGCCTGGCCATGCAGACCCGCGAGCAACATATCCGCCGCGAGAAAGCCACCAGCAACATCTGCACTGCCCAAGTGCTGCTGGCCAACATCGCCAGCATGTACGCCGTGTACCACGGCCCCAAAGGCCTGACCCAGATCGCCCAGCGCATTCACCAGCTGACCGCGATCCTGGCCAAGGGCTTGACGGCCCTGGGCCAGAACGTCGAGCAGGCACACTTCTTCGACACCCTGACCCTCAATACCGGCGCCCACACCGCCGCCCTGCACGACAAGGCCCGCGCCCAGCGCATCAACCTGCGCGTGGTGGATGGCGAGCGCGTTGGCCTGTCGGTCGACGAAACCACCACCCAGGCCGATATCGAGGCCTTGTGGGCCATCTTCGCGGACGGCAAAACCCTGCCAGCCTTTGCCGCCACCGACAGCACCCTGCCGAGCGCGTTGCTGCGCCAGTCGCCGATCCTCAGCCACCCGGTCTTCAACCGTTACCACTCGGAAACCGAGCTGATGCGCTACCTGCGCAAGCTGGCCGACAAAGACCTGGCCCTGGACCGCACCATGATCCCGCTGGGTTCGTGCACCATGAAGCTCAACGCCGCCAGCGAAATGATCCCGGTGACCTGGGCCGAATTCGGTGCCCTGCACCCGTTCGCCCCCGCCGCGCAAAGCGCCGGCTACCAGCAACTGACCAGCGAACTGGAAGCCATGCTCTGCGCGGCCACCGGTTACGACGCGATCTCCCTGCAACCCAACGCCGGTTCCCAGGGTGAGTACGCCGGCCTCTTGGCCATCCGTGCCTATCACCAGAGCCGTGGCGAAGCACGTCGCGACATCTGCCTGATCCCGTCGTCAGCCCACGGCACCAACCCTGCCACCGCCAACATGGCCGGCATGCGCGTGGTGGTCACCGCTTGCGACGCGCGCGGCAACGTCGACATCGAAGACCTGCGCGCCAAGGCCATCGAGCACCGCGAGCACCTCGCTGCGCTGATGATCACTTATCCGTCCACCCACGGCGTGTTCGAGGAAGGTATCCGCGAAATTTGCGGGATCATTCACGACAACGGCGGCCAGGTGTACATCGACGGCGCCAACATGAACGCGATGGTTGGCCTGTGCGCACCGGGCAAGTTCGGCGGCGACGTGTCCCACCTGAACCTACACAAGACCTTCTGCATTCCCCACGGCGGTGGCGGCCCAGGCGTTGGCCCGATTGGCGTCAAGTCGCACCTCACGCCATTCCTGCCCGGCCACGCAGCCATGGAACGCAAGGAAGGCGCGGTGTGCGCTGCGCCGTTCGGCAGCGCGAGCATTCTGCCGATCACCTGGATGTACATCAGCATGATGGGCGGCGCCGGCCTCAAGCGTGCGTCGCAGTTGGCGATCCTGAATGCCAACTACATTTCCCGTCGCCTGGAAGAGCACTACCCCGTGCTGTACACCGGCAGCAATGGCCTGGTGGCCCACGAATGCATCCTGGACCTGCGCCCGTTGAAAGACAGCAGCGGCATCAGCGTGGACGACGTGGCCAAGCGCCTGATCGATTTTGGTTTCCATGCGCCGACCATGTCGTTCCCGGTGGCCGGCACCTTGATGATCGAGCCGACCGAAAGTGAATCCAAGGAAGAGCTGGACCGCTTCTGCGACGCCATGATCGCCATCCGCGAAGAAATTCGCGCGGTGGAAAACGGCACATTGGACAAAGACGACAACCCACTCAAAAACGCGCCGCACACCGCCGCTGAACTGGTGGGCGAATGGAGCCACCCATACAGCCGTGAACAAGCGGTGTACCCGGTGGCTTCATTGATCGAAGGCAAGTACTGGCCGCCGGTTGGCCGAGTTGACAACGTGTTTGGCGATCGCAACCTGGTGTGTGCGTGCCCTTCTATCGAGAGCTACGCCTGATCTGACGGGAGATACGCGGCCAGTGTGGGAGCTGGCTTGCCTGCGATAGCGGTGTATCAGCCGACAGTGATGTTGTCTGCCCCACCGCTATCGCGGGCAAGCCCGGCTCCCACATTGACCGAGTCCTCCTCAGAAAATAATAAGAAACCGGAGAACAACCATGTCCCTTAGCGTGTTCGACCTGTTCAAAATTGGCATTGGCCCCTCCAGTTCCCACACCGTAGGCCCGATGCGTGCCGCCGCTCGATTCGTCGAGGGGCTCAAGCGTGACAACCTGCTCAACGCCACCTGCGGCATCAAGGTGGAACTCTATGGATCGCTGGGCGCCACCGGCAAAGGCCACGGCAGCGACAAGGCTGTGTTGCTGGGCCTGGAAGGCGAACATCCGGACACCGTGAATACCGAAACCGTGGCTGCACGCCTGGCGCAGATGCGCAGTGACGGGCGCCTCAACCTGCTCGGCGAACACAGCATTGCGTTCAACGAGAAAGAACACCTGGCGATGATTCGCAAGCCCCTTGCCTATCACCCCAACGGCATGATCTTTCGTGCCTTTGACGCCGCCGGCATTCAGACCCGTAGCCGCGAGTACTACTCGGTCGGTGGCGGTTTCGTGGTGGATGAAGACGCGGCGGGCGCCGACCGTATCGTCGAAGACGCCACACCCCTGACCTTCCCGTTCAAACACGCCAAGGACTTGCTCGGCCATTGCGCCACCTATGGCCTGTCTATCAGCCAGGTGATGCTGACCAATGAAAGTGCCTGGCGCCCGGAAGCCGAAACCCGCAGCGGGTTGTTGAAGATCTGGCAAGTCATGCAGGACTGCGTCGATGCCGGCTGTCGCAACGAAGGTATCTTGCCCGGAGGCTTGAAGGTCAAGCGCCGGGCGGCGGCCTTGCATCGGCAGTTGTGCAAGAACCCGGAGTCGGCGCTGCGCGACCCGCTGTCGGTGCTCGATTGGGTCAACCTGTATGCGCTGGCAGTCAACGAAGAAAACGCCAATGGCGGGCGCGTGGTCACTGCGCCCACCAATGGCGCGGCTGGGATCATTCCCGCCGTGCTGCACTACTACATGCGCTTCATCCCCGGCGCGAACGAAGACGGTGTGGTGCGCTTTTTGCTCACCGCGGCCGCCATCGGCATTTTGTACAAGGAAAATGCTTCGATCTCAGGCGCCGAAGTCGGTTGCCAGGGCGAAGTCGGCGTGGCCTGTTCCATGGCCGCAGGCGCACTCTGTGAAGTGCTGGGCGGCAGCGTGTCCCAAGTGGAAAACGCCGCCGAGATCGGCATGGAACACAACCTCGGCCTGACCTGCGACCCCATTGGCGGGCTGGTGCAGGTGCCGTGCATCGAGCGCAATGCCATGGGCTCGGTGAAGGCGATCAATGCGGTGCGCATGGCCCTGCGTGGTGACGGCCAGCACTTTGTGTCCCTCGACAAGGTCATCCGCACCATGCGCCAGACCGGCGCAGACATGAAAAGCAAATACAAGGAAACCGCCCGTGGCGGTTTGGCGGTCAACATTATCGAGTGCTGACGCCCACAAGCGCGTCGGCACGTTTTTCAGGAGCTGAATATGTCCACCGAAACCCTGTTGAAAACTCCTCTGCACGCCTTGCATCTCGAACTCGGCGCACGCATGGTGCCCTTCGCCGGCTACGACATGCCGGTGCAGTATCCATTGGGCGTGATGAAGGAACACCTGCATACCCGTGAACAGGCCGGGTTGTTCGATGTTTCCCACATGGGCCAGATTCGTCTCACTGGCGCGAATGCCGCCAAGGCTCTGGAGACCCTGGTGCCCGTCGATATCATCGACCTGCCAGTGGGTATGCAGCGCTATGCGATGTTCACCAACGAGCAAGGCGGCATCCTCGACGACCTGATGGTCGCCAACCTGGGCAACGACGAATTGTTCCTGGTGGTCAACGCAGCCTGCAAGGACCAGGACCTGGCACACCTGCGCACACATATCGGCGACCAATGCACCATCGAACCGCTGTTCGAAGAACGCGCCCTGCTGGCCCTGCAAGGCCCTGCGGCAGTGAAAGTATTGGCGCGCCTGGCCCCTGAAGTCACCCAGATGACCTTCATGCAATTTGCCACCCTGCGTTTGCTGGGCGTGGAGTGCTACGTCAGCCGCTCCGGCTACACCGGTGAAGACGGCTTTGAAATCTCCGTGCCGGCGGCCAATGCCGAGAGCCTGGCCCGCAGCCTGCTGGCCGAAACCGAAGTGCAGGCCATCGGCCTGGGCGCCCGCGATTCGCTACGCCTGGAAGCCGGCCTGTGCCTGTACGGCCATGACATGAACACCGACACCACGCCAATCGAAGCCAGCCTGTTGTGGGCGATTTCCAAGGCTCGGCGTGCCGACGGCGCACGGGCCGGCGGCTTCCCTGGCGCCGACCGCATCTTCACCCAACAGCAAACCGGTGTGGCGCGCAAACGCGTAGGCCTGCTGCCGCAGGAGCGTACCCCGGTGCGTGAAGGCGCTGAAATTGTCGATGCACAGGGTACGGTTATCGGCAGCGTGTGCAGCGGAGGCTTTGGCCCAACCTTGGGCGGCCCGCTGGCGATGGGTTACCTGGACAGCGCATTTGTCGCATTGGATACCGAAGTTAGCGCAATGGTACGTGGGAAAAAGGTGCCACTGCGTGTAAGTAAAATGCCATTCGTTCCGCAACGTTACTACCGTGGCTGATTGACTGTTTCTATAAGTAACGCGGTTGCGTTAATGCGCACTGAACTGTAACGCAACCGCCATAAAACAGTGCATTCACGATAGGCTTTTTATAGCTGACGCCCTATAACAAGTGAATAACTCTATCGAATAAGCCGGTATCAGAACATTCAACAAAGTGTCATGAGACTTAATAAAACAAGGGCCTGCACAAGGGCTTGTTTTTTTCATATTAGTTGGCGTAGAGTTTGCCCACTGTGTTTGCATGGGTCGCTTGGAACCTGGACCTGGGCAGTAGCTCAAGTAGTTTGCTACAACCCGTTCGACGTCTCTTACTTTCCTGCAACCCAGCCCAGTACTCTTTCGTGTGAAAGGGGCTGTCATTAATTTTTAGCGTCAAAGGAAAGAAGAAAATGTCGGATAAAGGTGGACGTCAGAGCGGTACCGTCAAGTGGTTCAACGACGAGAAAGGGTTTGGTTTTATCACTCCTGAAAGCGGCCCGGATCTGTTCGTGCATTTCCGCGCTATCCAGGGCAACGGTTTCAAGAGCCTGAAGGAAGGCCAGAAGGTCACCTTCGTTTCAGTACAAGGCCAAAAAGGCCTGCAGGCTGACGAAGTACAAGCAGAAGGCTGATCCTTGCTGCGACAAAAAGCCCCTGATATGACATCAGGGGCTTTTTTATGGGCGCCATTGCGTAAACTGCGTGCTTTCTCCAGAGAGCCCTGCCATGTCCAAACCCCTGTTGAGCCCCCAGGGCGAATTCCCCGCCGTTGGCCTGGGCCGTCGCCTGGCAGCGATGTTCTACGATTTCCTGCTGTGCACCGCCCTGCTGATCGTCACCGCGTTTATCTACAAGCTGGTGTGGATCGCCTTCGTGGGCGAAGCGAAGATGCGCACGCTCACCGAGTCCGGCGCGCTGGACGGTGACCCGTTGCTGTCGACTCTGCTGCTGTTCGTGCTGTTCGGGTTCTTCGCCAAGTTCTGGACCCATTCGGGGCAAACCCTGGGCATGCAGGTGTGGGGCGTGCGCGTGCAGAACGCTGACGGGTCGCGGATCAGCCTGTGGCAGGCACTGTTGCGTTTTGTGGTGTCGATTGCGTCATGGCTGTGCGTGGGGTTGGGGTTTATCTGGTCGTTGTTCGATAAACACAAACGCAGCTGGCATGACATCTATTCGGATACGCAGTTGGTGCGAATCCCGAAGCAAAAGAAGTAACTCAAGCGCATCACAGATCAACTGTGGGAGCTGGCTCCCACATTTTGATTTGTCTCAGCCTGAGGATCAGGCGTTGCCGGCCAGTTTCAACCGTGCTGCCTGGGTAAAGTCGAGCATGCGCTTGAGCGGCCGTACCGCCTGCGGAATCACCGCCGGTTCCACGAAGATCTCATTACTGCCCTCGCGCAGGCATTGCAACGTGCGCTCCAGCGTATTCATCGCCATCCACGGGCAGTGCGCGCAACTGCGGCAGGCTGCACCGTTACCGGCGGTAGGCGCTTCGACGAAGACTTTGTCCGGGCACAGCTGCTGCATCTTGTAGAAGATGCCGCGGTCGGTGGCGACGATAAAGGTTTTGTTCGGCAAGCGTTGCGCTGCGGCGATCAGCTGGCTGGTGGAACCCACCGCGTCCGCCAGTTCGATCACCGAAGTCGGTGACTCCGGGTGCACCAGGATCGCTGCATCCGGGTAGAGCGCCTTCATGTCTTCGAGCTGCTTGGACTTGAACTCTTCGTGGACGATGCAGGCACCGTCCCACAGCAGCATGTCGGCACCGGTCTGGCGCTGGATGTAGGTGCCCAGGTGTTTGTCCGGGCCCCAGATAATGGTCTCGCCGTTGTCCATCAGGCTTTCGACGATTTCCAGCGCGCAGCTGGAGGTCACCACCCAATCCGCCCGGGCTTTGACCGCCGCCGAGGTGTTGGCGTACACCACCACGGTGCGCTCGGGGTGTTGATCGCAGAACGCGGAAAACTCATCCACCGGGCAACCCAGGTCCAGGGAGCAGGTGGCTTCCAGGGTCGGCATCAGGATGCGTTTTTCAGGCGTGAGGATCTTGGCGGTCTCCCCCATGAAACGCACGCCAGCCACCAGTACGGTCTTGGCAGGGTGGGCGGCACCGAAGCGCGCCATCTCCAGGGAGTCGGAAACACAGCCACCGGTTTCTTCGGCCAGGGCCTGAATCACCGGGTCGCAATAAAAGTGGGCAACCAACACCGCGTCCTGAGCCTTGAGCTCGGCGGCAATGGCGGTTCGCAGGCTCGCCTCTTCAGCAGCGCTGAGCACCTTGGGCTGCTTGGCGTCGAGGTGGGCTTGAACCAGTAGGCGTTCGGAAATGTGCGTCATGTTCGCAAGACCTGCAGGCGCAGTAGCGCGAAAGTCGAGTGTACCACCGGCTCCGGAGCCCTTCGGGCGCCGCCGGACGAAGTGTTTTTGTTCATCAAGCACGGGTAAAGCTTAAAGCTGCGCAAGGCTACAGAATATCCAATGGATTCAAAAGCCTAATCTAGTGACCCGGCCAAGTGCCCGATCCCTGGCCGCGACACGCCGATTAGGCGATGCCTGCACAACAATCAAAACCGACCCTTTCCCTCCCACACGCCTGAAAAATCAGAAATATCAGCCCCCCACACCCTGTCGCGCCCTAATTTTGTGCATTTAAGCACTGAATTACGCGATTTTTCTTACGTCTTGTGTAATAAATCCTACAGCGATGTAACAAACCGTCGACCACTCACTCAAGTAGGGCAACTACCGCTGAGTTCAACGCTGGCTCAGACGGTATGGATCGTGTGTATTTCTACGTTAAGGATGTCGAGTGCCAAATCAGCTCTCAACCGGACACTTGTGTTGTATCCGTAATCTGGGCATCGCCCTGCTCTGCCTGTGGGCGCTGCCCGTGGCTGGCGCCGAGGTGCCGCAGCCAGGCCAGGAAGCCCTGCGCTTGCAGCAACAACAGCAACGCGACCTGCAGCAATTACACCTGGAGCAGCGCCAACGCCAGATGCAACGCGGCAGCTTCGGTACACCAGCGGCCATACCCGCCTTGCCCACGGACATCGCCAAGGATGAACATTGCTGGCCCTTGAGCGGTACGCGCCTGGCCGGGGTCACGCTGTTCAGCCGTGCCGAGTTGGACAAACACATCGAGCCCTACGTGGCGCCTTGCATGGGCGTCACCCAGATCAACCGCCTGCTGGCCGAGATCACCCGGCTGTATGTCGAGGCCGGTTATATCGCCAGCCGCCCCTACCTGATCAGTGCACCCACCGCCGGGCAGCCGCTGGATATTCACGTCGAAGAAGGCTACCTGGAGACCATCGAGCTGGCCGACCAGAGCCTGCCGGTGTCATTGGGCGGGGCATTCCCCGGCATGCTCGGCAAACCACTGAACCTGCGAGACCTGGAACAGGGCCTGGACCAGCTCAACCGCCTGCGCTCGGTCGACCTCACCGCCGACATCGCCCCAGGCAGCACAGCGGGCGCCTCGCGCATCATCCTGCGCACGCGCAGCAGCGCCTCGCGCTGGGCCCTGGGCCTGGGGGTGGATAACCTCGGCAGCGCCGGCACCGGGCGGGATCGCAATGCAATCAACTTGAGCCTGGACAGCCCGCTGCAAATCAACGACTCGCTGAACCTGAGCTTCAGCGACACGCTCAACCATGGGCCGCGCTACAGCCGCAGCCACAGCCTGTTCTACTCGATCCCCTACGGTTACTGGACCTACAGCCTGTTCGCCAGCCATGCCGAATACCGCTCGCCGTTCAAGCTCAGCCGCGCCACGTTCTACAACAGTGGCCGCACCGATCAAGTCAGCTTGCGCAGCGACCGTGTGCTGTGGCGCGACCAGGGCCACCAACTGAGCGCCAATCTGCAACTGGCCTACAAAGACGTCGATAGTTACCTACAGAAGGTACACCTGGACATCCAGAGCCCGACGCTGACCGTGGCCGAAGCGGGCCTGAACCTGTTCTGGCTCAACAGTGCGGTGTGGAACCTGGACGTCAACTACGCCCAGGGCCTGACCTGGTTCGGCGCCGATCGCGATGCCAGCCAAGTGCAGAAAAACCAGCCCAAGGCGCAGTTTCAAAAGTACCGCGCCAACCTCACCCAATGGCGCAACGGCCAATGGGCAGCGCAGCCGTGGCAGTGGCAAAGCCAGTTATCGGTGCAGTACAGCCCGGATGCATTGCCCGCCATCGAACAACTGCTGATCACCGACGACTCGGCCGTGCGCGGCTACCGCGAAAACAGTACTTCCGGTGCCATTGGCACGGTATGGCGCAACACTTTGCGCCTGCCGCTCAACACTGACTTGCCGGTGAAGCTCACCCCGCGCCTGGGCCTGGACAACGGCTGGGTCAAGCACGAACACGGTGCCCGGAGCCAACGCCTGAGCGGCGCCAGCGCGGGGCTCAACCTGAGCTGGAAGAACGTGCAGCTCGACGTCGACTACCAACGCAACCTCAACACCCCTACAGGTTTTCGCCAGGAGCCGGAGGTCTGGCTGACGCGCCTTAGCGTGCAGATATGAGCTCACACCCGTTTTTTGCCTGAGTCACCGCCGTACCTGGCCACTCCAGCAGCGTTGCAACGAACAACGCGCGTCGTGGATCAGCCAACACAGAGCGAGATTATTTATGCCGACTACTCCACACAGCTTCCACCTTTCACCCCAGGGCAAACTGCGCTGGGCCATCGCCAGCCTGTTCCTGCTGCCGCAACTCGCGCTCGCCGCAGGCTTGACCGTCGTCGAAGGCCCTGGCGGCACGCCGCAACTGCAAAACCAGGGCGGTGTACCCATCGTCAACATCGTCGCGCCGAACGCCGGTGGCCTGTCCCATAACCAGTTTTTGGACTACAACGTCGACCGCCAGGGCCTGGTGTTGAACAACGCCTTGCAGGCTGGCCAGTCCCAACTCGCCGGGCAGTTGGCAGCCAACCCGCAGTTCCAGGGCCAGGCGGCGAGCGTGATCCTCAATGAAGTGATCAGCCGCAACGCCTCGACCCTCAATGGCGCCCAGGAGATTTTTGGCCAGGCAGCCGATTACGTGCTGGCCAACCCTAACGGCATTTCGGTGAATGGCGGCAGTTTCATCAACACGCCCAATGCCAACCTGGTGGTCGGCCGCCCTGAACTCAACGACGGCAAGCTGCAAGCCTTGAGCACCCGCGATGCCAACGGCCAACTGACAGTGCGAGGCCAGGGCCTGCACAATCGCGAGGGCTCTATCAACCTGATCGCGCCGCGCATCGACAGCGAAGGTCGCCTCAGCGCCCGCGATCAATTGAACCTCACGGTGGGCCGTAATCAGGTCGATTTCGCTAGCGGGCAAGTGCGCCAGGTCGACCCGGCCAGCAAGACCCAGGACCAACGCATCGACGCACGCCTGTTCGGCGCCATGCAGGCCGGGCGCATCAACATCATCAGCACCGCCGAGGGCGCCGGTGTGCGTGTGGGCGGTGTGCAGGTGCAAGGCACTGACGGGGTGAAGGTCAGTTCGGCCGGCGACCTCGACATCAGCGGCCAAGTGCATGCCGACAGCCTCGACGCCACCCGCGCTGGCGTGCACAGCCGTCAGGGCGATGTCGATTTGCACAGTGCCAAGGACTTGAACCTGGCCGCCACCGACGTCAGCGGGCGCAACGTCAAACTCGACGCCAGCCGCAACCTGACCCTCAGCAGCCTGGAAAGCCGCAAGCTCCAGGAAAAGCGTGAGCAGTGGAACAACAGCAACTTCTTGTTCACCTACGAAACCTACGACCGCACCACCACCGACAAAGACTCGCGCCAGCACGGCAACAAGGTCGTGGCGCAACAGGACGCGGCGCTGTCTTCCGGCGCCAACACCGAGATCAAAGCCAGCCATGTGGAAGCGGGCAACACTCTGCGCGTCGACAGCGGTGCCGACCTGCACGTTAACGCCGCCACCGAAACCCATGAAAGCCGCGACCAGGGCAACCATCGCAAACACCTGTGGAAAGCCAACTGGGATAAATCCAGCAGCGAACAACGCAGTATCACCAGCAGCCTCAAGGCCGGAAAGACACTGGAGCTGACCAGCCAACAGAAGCTGCAAGTGCAAGGCGCCGAGCTGAAAACCCCCGGCGATATTCAACTGGCCGCCCGGCACGTGGAAATCATCAGCGCCAGCCGTACCCAGAGCAGCCGCGACAACGCCTACTCCGGCGACCTCACCGGTGGCAGCTTCTTCGGCAAGCAAGGCGACGGTGACCAGGGCAAGACGTCGAACACCGGCAGCAAGGTCAACGCCGACGGCAAGCTGATCGTCAAGGCCGACGACGTGCGCATCAGCGGTAGCCAGGCCCGTGGCGGCAAGCAGGCCAATGTCATCAGCGACAAAGGTTCGCTGGTGATCGACGGCGTGCAGGACAGCTCCCACGACAACCGCTACAACAATGACAGCAAATTCTTCGGCCTCTCCAAGGATGAAAGCCGCAAGAACCTCAAGGACAGCACCGTGGTTGCCAGCGACCTGCGCTCGGACAGCAACCTCAAGCTGCAAAGTGCCAAGGACATCACCGTCAGTGGCTCCCAGGTAGCCGCCGCGGGTGAACTGCAAGCGGATGCCAAGGGCGATATCAAGGTCGTTGCCGCCGAGAACACCACCCACGACACCACTCGCACCCATAGCCGTGGCTTCGATGGCTACGCCAAGGAAACCGAGGGCGTCAGCCGCCAGTACCGTGCGGGGTTGAGCTATGAAGACCAGCAGCAAACCCGCAAGACCGACACCACCCAGCAGCAGGGTTCCAGCCTCAAGGGCGGCAGTGTCGTAGTAAAGGCCGGTGGCGATGTGAGCATCCAGGGTTCGGACCTCAAGGCAACCGCAGGCGATGCCACCCTGAGCGGCAACAACGTCGAGCTGTTGGCCGCCCACGACAAGCGCACCGAAGCCGTCGACACCACCACCACCGGCGGCAGTTTCTACTACACCGGCGGCATTGATCGGGCAGGCAGTGGCGCTCAGTTCAGCCACCAAAGCAGCCAAGACACCACTGAAAAAACCACCGCGCAAACCAGCACCGTGGCCGCGACCGGCAAGCTGACCATCAACGCTGGCAACACCTTCACCAGCGAGGGTGCACAGGCCAAGGCCGGCGCCGAACTGCAGGTCAACGCGGGTCAGATCGACAACCAGGCTGCCCATTCCACCGAGACCAGCACCCACAAGGAAAACGGCTGGACCGCCGATGTTGGCGCCAATGTGGAATACAAAGGCATTACCCGCCCGATCGAAAAAGCCGTCGAGGGCGTGGCCCAGGCCAAGTTCCATCAGCCCGGTTTGCTGGACGCGTTCGAGCAACCCAATGTCGGCCTGGATGTGGAAGTCGGGCACACGAACAAAACCGGCACAACGCAAGACAGCACCGCCGTGGTCAGCCAGTTCAGTGGCGCCGCGGTGCAGGTCAATGCAGCCGGCACGTTGCAGGACGAGGGCACCCAGTACCGCGCCACCGAGGGCGGGCTGAACATCAAGGCCGGCGAGCACCTGGCCACGGCAGCGGCCAACACCCACAGCAGCAGCGAGCAAAGCGTGGACGCCAAGGCTGGCGTGCGGGTCTATACCACCACCGGCGAAGACGTGAATGTGCGCGGCAGCGGCCTGGGCGGCAGCAGCGATGTGCGCGAATCCACCAGCACGGCGGTGCTCGGCAGCTATGTGGCCAGCCAAGGCGTGAGCATCGAGGCCAAGGGCGATGCCCGTTATGAAGGCAGCCAGTTCGACGGCGGCCAGGCCGGGGTTAACCTCAAGACCGGCGGTGAGCTGGCGCTCAACCAGGCCACCAACACCCAGAGCAAAAACAGCAGCACGCTGCGCGGCAACGGCTCACTGACGGTGGGCACCGCGCCCGGTGCGAATGGCAGCAACATCAACCTCGGTGCCGGCGTGCAGTTGGATAACAAGCGCCTGGACACCCAGAACAGCCAGGCACAGGTCGCGACCATTCAAGGCAGCGGCCCCGTTCAGTTCAGCAGCGGCGCAGACATGACCCTGCAAGGCACGCAGATCGGCAGCACGGGCGCAAAGGCTGGCGATATCAGCCTCAATGCCGGCGGCAAGCTGGACCTGCAAGCCGCCACCGACAGCCACGTCAGCAACGGCAGCAACCTGGGCGGCGGTCTGACCCTCGGTGCCGGCAAGACCAGCAGCGCCGAAAGCAGCAGCAAGACCGGCAGCCTCAGCGCCAATTTCAATATTGGTAAAGTGGCGGAGAACGACAAGAGCGCGGTCGTCGGGCAATTGCACAGCAGCGGCAAGGTCAGCCTCGCCAGTGGCGCTGAGGCAACCGATGCCATCCACTTGCAGGGCACTCAGGTCAGCGCAGCCAGCGTTAGCCTGGATGCGCAAAACGGCGGCATCCTGCAAGAGTCCTCACAATCGACCCAGGCCCATAACAGCTGGGGCGTGACCCTGGGCGCAGGCGCCAGCATCGGCAAAACCACCTTGGCCGACGCCGGTGAACATGAGACACCCAAGACCCAGCGCGGCATCAATGCGCGGGCCAAGGTCGATGTGGATCACTTGCAAGGCACCACGCAGCACAACAGCGTGATCACGGCGGGTGACGTCACCCTAAACAGTGGCGGCGATACCCATCTGGCCGGAGCGCGTATCGACGCCGACAAGGTGCACGGCACGGTGGGCGGCGACCTCGTCGTCGAAAGCCGCAAGGACCACGTCAACAGCACCCAGGTGAATGTTGACGCCAGGCTGGATGTCGAGAAGAACCAGCCGGGGGTGGTGGATAAGCTGGCCAAAACCAGCGGCCCCCTGAAGGACAAGGTACAAGCCAAGGCTGAAGGTGCGTTCGACAAGCATCGCGACAAGCTGGAGAACGTCGTCGACAAAGGCACCGGGCACCTGGCTTCGGCCAAGGACAGCGTGGTCAACAGCGTGGTCAATGCCAAGGAACGCCTGGGCGAAAAACTTACCCGCAGTGGCAGCTACGACGTGAACCCGCAACCCCGTGGCGCCTTCGGTACTCGCGTGGACAAGGCCAAGGCTTACCTGGCAGACAAGACCGACGCCCTGGGCACACGCCTGTCTGGCTTCAAGGATAAGGTCTGGCCAAAAACCAGCGACAGCTACACCGTCAGTGGCAAAGACACCACCGGCAGCAAGGTGGCCAACACCGCCGAAAGCGTGTTGTTCGGCGACAAGAGCGGCAACACCAGCTACACCCCGACCCTGTATCTGGATGTCAGCCATGTGGTCAAGGACAGCGTCACCCAGGCGTCAGGCATTCGCGCAGGCCACGGCGTCAACCTGCTGGTGAAGGGTGATACCCAGCTCACGGGCGCGCGGATCAGTGCGCCCAATGGCAAGGTTGAGCTGGGTGGCTCCAAGGTGACTGCAACCACACTGGCCGGCAGCGACTACCGTGCCGATGTCGGGCTGAACGTTTCGAAGTCACCGGTCAACCTGGCCCTGGGCGCCAAGGACGAACTGACCCAGAAACACGACGACGCCACGCGCAAGGACCAAGCCTTAAATCTGGGCCCGCTGCGAGCGGGTGGGCACAGTGAGAGCCAGGCCTTGCAGGCGGGGATTGATCAGGCCATCAACTAAAGGGTAAAGCCACCCCACTGTAGGAGCGAGCTTGCTCGCGAAGAACGTTAACGATGACGCTGGCATGCTTGGAGTACACGGCGCCCTCAGGTTTTTCGCGAGCAAGCTCGCTCCACAGGCACATTCTCAGCGTGCCAGCCGGCGCGCTCAGTTGTACGCTTTTTCTCGGGTCGCTGTAGGTTGGTCCTTATGATCGCGTTCTTACAAACAAAGCACACCCAGAAAGTGGAACCTTTCACAGACCTCAACCACCCAACAAAAAACTAACCTCATGCGGATATTTTCAAACAAGAGAAAATAAGCTCGACAGACGGACGCACCAGAAAATTCAGCGCTTCCCTTTGGCGTCTATAACCATAAACAGAGGTTAAACAGTGAGCCCGTTAAAAGGGTATGGCATGTTAGTGCAGTGCACACACGCCCGCCGAACGACTGCGTTTAAAGCTATATCGTTGATCTCATATAAATAAAGTGACCCAGCAATGAATATATTCTCGCCCGTGCCACAGCCACTCAGCAACTATCCCCATACAACAAATGCTGAACACCGTCGCTCCACTCGGGCAATTGACGATGCACCGCCAGTCGAAAATACACTTGCGGGCGCGCCGAGCGCCTCGGAAGATAAAAAGCTGGGGCTGGGACAAAAAACGATCCCTGCGCCCGCCCCCGACCATGAGTTAGATTTCGCCAAGGGAGTCATTTATGGCTCTGTCAGCGTTTCCCCTCCCACAGCAAGTTATACGCACCAGGAACAGCTACAGAGGATTGACGCTTACGCCGACCGTGTTGTCACGCAAATCAAGAAAATAGAAGAAAGCGGTGAAGAAAACGAAAGTAATATCAGGTTCCAGAAAACTCGCCCGTTCCTGGAGCCTGCCGGTTATTTCAGCGGCGGGTTATTGGCTGCCGGGTTCGACCCGCATGAAAAAATCACTGTAACCTTCAAAAGTTACGTTGGAAAATGGAAGCCGGAAGTCGAGACCAACACCGATACACGCACCTATTTTGCATGGGAAATTGCAGCCGGTGCTCTTAAGCACGATAAACCACCGGGAGGTGGCCTGCTCAACTTCCAGACCATGGAAATCAAGCCGCAAGACCGGAGCAAGATCAACGATCTGGAAGCGCTGGGTGCGAAGCTACAAAATCATTGGCAAGATGATGTCGCCTCCACCATGAGCGACGAGACGGGCGAATTGGCGAAGCACTCGGGAAAAGCCGATGCTTATGTTGTGCTGGGAACTTTGCAAGGCCTGCGTAACGACAAAGATGCGTATAAAATGCTATCGCCTGAAGGCCGATCAGCCGTTGAACGCACGCTAGACAATAAGGGAAATGTCGTCATACCCAACATATACGGTTATCCACTGGCCGGGTATGCGTTTATTCCTTATGTCAACTATCACGGCAATTATGACACCCGCCCCAATCAAGGCCTGATGCTCGACTTGAAGAACGGCACAGTCAGCGAAATACGCGGAGACGATGATTTTGCTCGTTGGGCCAAAGACAACCGTGATGCCTTAAAAGCCAGCTTTAACGCCGAAGACAGACAAGGCGGAAAGGATGCTCATTGGCCATCAGCGAGCAGTGTGCTCGAAAATTTGATTGAGGGTAATCATGCGCACTATCCGGGACGCAAAAATCTACTCAGCGACAAACAGATTCCGGTTAGAGAGTTATTTAATTACACTCAATCGCGAAAGAAAACCTACCATTTAAAATTTGGAGATCTGAACTCTGGTATTGCCAGCAATTATCAAAAGATCAACGCCAACAATGCCGTGTGGGCCGATCAAACAGAGGTATTTGGTTCCTCGAAGCAAACGTGGAAGGAAGCCAAAGAATTATGGGGGCGCACCTTCGGCTATGTGCCCATCCTTGGAAACGCGGGCAATATTGTCTTCGGTACCCATGATTCCATTTATGGTATGACCGCCGACGATCGTGTTGGCGGCACAGCGGCTGCAGTGATATCGGGCTTGCAGCTGGCGCACGAACTCACACCATTTGGAGCTGAGGCTGGGTTGGGCGAAGCACCCTCCGCATCGACTATCGCTGGCAGCGAACATTACGGCTGGAAATACAATGAGCAAAGCAACCGTTTTGATTTCGTGAGGAAAGTAAACGCCGCGAATGACAGCGACGTGTCCTCCGTCGCCAATACCGCACCAAGCGAACCGGATACACCACACGTCAGTGAAGGTGTCCCTCCGACAATCGAAATACCAAACAGTAAGCGCTCACTTCTGACATCCGTAGAGAACTTACCGACCGGCGAAGCGCTTTTTTCCACTGTGGATAAAAACGTAGTACTAAGTGGAGAGCTTAACGAGCTAAATTCCCTTGACGAAAAACTTTATACATTTACCGACTTCAACAAAAACGGCCGTCAAGAACGACTCAACATCCTGGTGCACGGAAGCGTCGACCCGGCTACTGGCATCTCGAAAGTTTCATACAACGGAAAACTCAATACGCCACAAGAGTTACTTCAGACACTTCATGACTCGGGCATTTACCCGGAAACGTTTGACAACGTAAGACTACTGTCATGTGACTCTGCAAGTGGTGGAGATGCGTCCTTCGCGGCGGAGTTTCAGAAGCTCATAGGGCGCCCTGTCAAGGGCTATAGCGGCACCCTCACCGCCAACCTAGTACCGGAAGATATAAATGCTGCGATTGTAAAAGTAGAAAATATCTATCTGGACACCCTGAAAAAAAATCAGAACACTCCACTGACTGACGCTGATAAGGCATTGGCCAGATCCGAAGCGGAAAAATACGTCTCCCGAGAAATGGCAAAAAACAGAAACTTCAAACCGGCAAAGAAAAACCCCCATTGGAATCCGTTTAAATGGTGGGCTTTTACTTATAAACCCGAGACCTTTCCAAAACCATAAACGGTGGGCACTGTCGGGGAAGGCCCACCCCACTGTAGGAGCGAGCTTGCTCGCGAAAGACGTTAACGATGACACTGGCATGTTGAGAGTACGCGGCGCCCTCAGGTTTTTCGCGAGCAAGCTCGCTCCTACCTAGGACATTCTCAGCGTGCCACCCTGCGCGTCATGTCAGTTGAAGAGTGCCTGTACGTTCTTCATCGCGTCATCGGCAAAGCCTTGCAGGAAGGCTTCGAACGCCGGTACGTCTTCCTTGCCGCCCGTGTAGGGCTGACCAATGATGGTCCAGGTCGCCAGGCTCTGGTTCGGGCCTTGTGGCACCACCTCCATCAGCGCCCACAGGTTGCCGATGTTCAGCGAGGTGTAGATCAGTGACCAGGTCATGGTCATGGCTTGGTCGTCATGGCTGTGGAGTTGCTCGATCACCACATTGCCGTCCTTGAACAGCTTTTTGCGTACCGAACGCACGCCCTCGCCCGTCATCTCGATATGGGACAAGGCCGGAATAAACTTCGCGAAACCGGCGAAATCTCCGACGACATTCCACACACTGCGAGCATCGCCCTTCACGCTGACGCTGGCGACGACAGGGTTGCCCACCGGGTTGCGAACCAGGGTATCGGGTTGTTGCATGAGAGAGCTCCTTTTTTCCGAAGGGCGGATAGTGGGCGCCTACCAAATGCAGTGGGCTGTACAAGTTCAACACCTGCTTGGCGTGGTTATCCGCTCTTGGCTGACTGCCGTAATGCCAAGGCTGCTACCCCGCACACGATCAACGCAATACAGGACACATAAAACGCATCGCTGTAGGCCATCAGGTACGCCTCACGACGCACGGTGTGGATCAAGCCCTCAAGGACCTGCTGTTGAGCGGGTAATAGCTGGTTGAAGATAAAAGCCTCGCTGTCAGCCATGCTGGCGCGCAGGCGCTCCTGAAAGGACGGGGAAAACAGCGTGATCGACTCCCCTACCCGCTCAGAGTGAAAGCGCTCGCGCATGGCCACGATCTGCGTCAGGCCCGCGGTACCCACGGCACCACCCAGGTTGCGCAGCATGGAGAACAAGGCCGAGGCGGAGCCGGCTTCATCTTTGGCCAGGCCAGACACCGCGAGCACGGAAAGCGCCACCATGATCAGCGGCTGCCCGATGCCCCGTACCACGGTGGACGGAATAATCACGTTGGCGGCGCTGTCCACGTCCAGGTGCGCGCCGAGGTAGCACCCCAGGGCCATAATGAAAAAGCCACTGGCGACCATCAGTTTCGGGTTGAGCCACTTCATCAGGCGCGGCATGAACGGCGCCAGTACCAGCTGCACCATGCCGTAGGCGATCAGGCTGATGCCAATCTCCCGGGCGTTGTAGCCCTGCAGTTGGGACAGGTAATTGGGCACCAGGAACACCAGGCCGAAAGTCGCCCCGCCAAAGATGAACATCGCTGCGCTGGCCACGCCGAAGTTGTAGCTCTTGAGCAGGCGCAGGTTGATGAAGGAGCGACTGCCATACAACTGCGACAGCACGAAGTACACCAGGGCCACGCCGGCCACCAGTGACATCCACACAATGAAATCGGAGCCAAACCAGTCCTTGCGGCCACCTTCTTCCAGCACAATCTGCAAGCCACCCAGGCCGACGATCATGGCGATGATCCCGCCCCAATCGCCGCGTTTGAGCAGGCTCAACTGCATGGGCTTGGCATCGATCGACCATGCCACCGCCAACAGCAAGAGAATGCCGGGGGCCAGTTGCAGGTAAAAGATCCAGCGCCAGGAATAGGCATCGGTCAGCCAGCCACCAATGGACGGCCCGGCGGCCTGGGCGACGCTGTTGGACAGCGCGAACAAGGCCATGCCCATCGCGATCTTGCTGGGCGGCAGTTCAGTGATGATCAGCTGGAATGACAAGGGAATCAGCACTGCGCCGGCGGCGCCCTGGATCACCCGAATGATGATCATCACTTGCAGGTTGGGTGCCCAGGAGCAGGCGATGGACGCCACCAAAAACACAAACGAGCCCACGAGCATCACACGCCGCAGAGAGAACACCTGCACCAACCAGGCGGTCAGCGGGATCATGACGATTTCCGCGACCAGGTAGGCGGTGGAAATCCACGAGCCTTCTTCGAACGTCGCCCCCAGGGAGCCTTCGATCTCCGGCAGCGCGGCGCTGGTCACGTGCACGTTCATGCCGGCCATGAAACAACCGAACAGCCCACCGATCACGGCCACCCAGGCGCGAAAGGAGACGCTCTTTTCAGCCGCTTCAGTCATGTACAGCGCCCTGCTTATCTGGGCGGGTGTCCACCGTGGTGATGACCGACATGCCCGGCAGGATAGGTCCGCCTTCGTCATGCTCATCAATGACGATTTTCACTGGAAAGCGTTGCACGATCTTGGTGAAGTTGCCGGTGGCGTTATCCGACGGCAACAGTGCGAACACCGCTCCAGAGCCTGGCGAGAAGCTCACCACATGGCCTTTGAGCTTGCGTCCCGAATAACTGTCGACGCTGATATCCACCGGTTGGCCGGCACGCATATCGCGCAATTGGGTTTCTTTGTAGTTGGCCACGACGTAAGCCTGCTGCAAGGGCACCACCGCCAGCAGCGGCAACCCTGGCGCGACGTATTGGCGGGTACGCACTTTGCGCTGCCCCACCACGCCGTCAATGGGTGAGCGGATCAAGGTGTCTTCCAGGGCATGCGTCGCCAGGTTCAACTGCGCCTCGGCCTGGCTGCGCCGGGCTATCTGTTGCTGGAACGAGGCCTGGGCCCATTGACGGCGGGTGACGGCCACGGTCAAGCGGGTTTCCTGCTGGCGTTGCATGGCCTTGGCCATTTCCACTGCGGCACTGGCCTGGGTGTAACTGGCGGCGGCCGTTTCCAAGCGCTGGGCGCTGGCGGCGTGTTCGCGCACCAAGCCTTCATAGCGGCGCTGGTCCAGGCTTGCGCGGCGCAATTCGGCGGCCACGCTGCGGGCGTGGGCCTCAGCCTGGGCAACGCCGGCCTTTTGCTGGGCGATCAGGCTGTCAGTGACTTTCAAGTTGGCCTCTTGCGCCGCCACCGAGGCCTGGGTCTCGGCCAGTTCTGCGCGGGCTTGTGCCAAACGGGCCTGGTAGTCACGGTCCTCGATGCGCACCAGCACATCCCCCGCCTTGACCGGCTGATCGTCCTCTACCATCACCTCGGCCACGTAGCCTGAGACCTTCGGGCTGATGGGAATCCAGTCGGCCCGCACATACGCATCATCGGTCTGCTCCAGGTAGCGGCCGACGGTCATCCAATACACGCCGAACACCACCGCCGCGATCAACAGCGCGGCGCCGCCCAGCAGGATCAGGTTCCTTTTTCGCCGTTGCTTACGCGCATGCATGATTTGCTCGAGCACATTCTCCTGCTCGTCCTGGACTGCAGTTTTTTCATCAACGGCGATATTCATGGCTGGGTACCGGAAGAAGGGATGGACGCATGGGTGGGCGCAGCGGCCGGGGTTTCGACGGCGCCGGACTGCCAACCGCCGCCAAGGGCACGGAACAGGCCGATCTGGCGTTGCAGTAACTGGCCATCGGCGTCGGCGCGCGTGGCCTGCAAGCGGATCAGTTCTCGCTCACTGTCCAGCACGTCGAGAAAGTCGATAGAACCTGCGTCATAGTTGAATTGGGCCAACTTGTAGGCTTGGCGGCTGCTGTCCAGCGCCCGGCTCAAGGCCGCGTGGCGCTGCCGCTCGCCGTCGTACAACGCCAGGGCCTGGCGCACCTCCTTGAGGGCCTTGAGGACGCTGGCCTCGAACTGTGCGACCTCCACCTGCTCGAGTGCCCGTGCCTGCTTGACTCGCGCGCGGTTGGCCTGCCAATTAGGGAACTGCCAGGTAATCAGCGGGCCGATGCCGAACATCACCGCACGGTTGTCCCCCAGCTCATGGGGTTTGTTGGTCGAGGAGGACACTGAAGCACCGAACGTCACCTTGGGGTACAGGTCGGCCTGGACAATATCCACTTGCAGCGTGGCCGCCTGCAACGCGCGCTCGGCCTGCCGGACGTCAGGGCGGCGTGCCAATAATTGCCAGCCATCGCCCACCGGTAACTCGGCATTGAGTTGTGGCACCACTTCACACGTTGCGGCGCCAGAGCCTTGTTCAAGATCAGCGACGCCCGTCAGCATGGCCAATTCGTAGAGCGCGGCTTGTCGACGCGCCTCCAACATCGGCAGCAGCGCCTGGGTTTCGCCTTGCAGGGCTTGCATGCGGCTGTATTCAAGGTCTGTCACCACACCGGCCTGGCGCTGGCGATCGGTCAACGCCAGGCTATGCGCGACCACGTCCAACGAATGGCGCTGGACCTTGGCACGCGCGCCCAGGGCGCAGGCATTCACATAGGCGCGAGTGGTTTGCGCCACGACCGTAATGCGCAGCAAGTCTTCGGCATCCTGCGCCGCTGCGGTTTGCACGTGGGCACGTTCAATGGTGCGCTGAACCTGGCCCCACACATCCACTTGATAAGCCAGCTCGAAGCCTGGGTTGAATGCCCACTCTGACGGCGCATGGCTATCGGTGGCCTTGGCCAGCGTCTGGTCATCGGCCGTCTTGCCATAAGCGGCCCCCAGCGACGCCTGGGTGGACGGCCAGCGCTCGGCATCGGCCTGCTGGATCCCGGCCAGCATCGCCTGCACATGGGCCTGGGCCGCCGCCAGGTCGCGGTTGTGCAGCAGGGCCTTTTGCACCAGCGCGTCGAGTTGCGGATCGTTGTACAACTGCCACCAGCGCTCAGGTAACGCTTGGGCCGAGACACCTTGGGGCAGGTGACTCAGGGCATTGATGCGTTCCGGATGTGGCTGTGCCGGTGTATGGGCGACCCAGGACGAACAACCCGCCAATAACGCCACCGCCATGCCAAGCAGCGAAAGACGGCAATGCCGTGGGAAAAGAGAAGGCGAACCCATCGAAGAAATCCAGAATGCCAAGTAGAGACGCAGGGTAAGAGAGCAACCGGTTGCGCATCTCCCGAGTTCCAGACAACCATCGTTTCGATTGGGACAATGTGCCGGCGCGCCCTCTGGGCCGCAGGCTCCACCAGGCACAGGTAAACATGGCCCTGCCTGGAGGCGGGGCCATGTTCAAAAGGAGGTGGTGCTATCGCCAGGTAGATTCAGACCAAGCGACAGTTACTCGGGGTGTAGCCCATGGTGCGTTTGAACATCGCGGTAAATGCACTCGGACTCTGGTAACCGTGCTCCAATGCCACTTCCAGGATGGAAGCGCCACTGGCAAGCCGCTGCATGCTGAGCAGCAGCCGCGTGCGCTTGCGCCACTCGCCGTAACTCATGCCCAACTCTTTCTGGAACAGCCGAGCCAGGGTGCGTGAACTCATATTGAGCTGCACCGCCCAACTCTCCAGTTTCGACTCCTGAGAAGGGTTGTCGATAAAGTCCGCACACAGTGACTTGAGCCTCGGCTCGTCCGGTATCGGCACGTGAGCCAGCACCCTTTGCGCACGGTCAAGTTCCGAGAAAATCAGCTCCACAATCTGCACATGACGCAACGACGCCGCCTGGCTGTCAGGCTCATCGCCCGCAGCCACAATCAGCTCGCGCAACAAGGGTGAAACCCTGATGACCTCGCATTCCTCCGTCAAACGACGGTGCGCTCCCGGCGAGATCAACAAAGTGCGCATGCGCACTTCGCCGGTCATGCGGATCTGATGCTCCAAACCTGAAGGCACCCACAGCGCATGCCCGGAAGGTACCACCCAGGTGGTCTCCTCCACCGACACAAGCATCACACCGTTGATGGCGTAGACCAGTTGGCCTTCGTCATGTCGATGCGAGGCCACGATGTCACCGTGGCCATAATTACCGGCAAGTGCCGCCAATGCGGTATGCGCGTTCATCTCAGGACGGCACCGCAGCATTCACCAGGCTGAGCAAGCCCAGGCGCGATGCACGATTGACCGCACTGGTGACCGCTTTGAGGGAAGCGAGAAGGCTACTGCCATCACGAGCGGCGCCGAACAGCAACTGGTTGCCCACGCGAATTTCCACATAGGCCAACGCCTCAGCCTGGGCACCGTCACGGGTGGCATGTTCGTGGTAATCGGCGATATCAAAATGAATGCCACGTTGGGCAAACGCATCGACCAGCGCCGCAAGCGGGCCGTTGCCCTCGCCACTCAAGTCGATGCGCTGTGTGCCTTGTTCAAGGGTGGCCTCCAGGTAAGTCACATCGCCCTCGCTCACCAGTTTGTGGGCTCGTAACGCGTAAGGCTTGCCCTGCTCCAGGTAATGCCGGGTGAAGCAGGCAAGGATCATCTCGCCACTGATTTCCTGGCCGGAGCCATCCGCTTCCTGTTGTACCAGGCTGCTGAACTCCATCTGCAAGCGACGCGGCATCACAATGCCGTGCTGCTCCAACAGATAGGCCACGCCCCCCTTGCCCGACTGGCTGTTTACGCGAATTACCGCTTCATAGCTACGGCCCATATCGGCAGGATCGATAGGCAGGTACGGTACTTCCCACATGCCCTGTGGATTGGCCTGGCGCGCCGCAAAGCCTTTCTTGATCGCGTCCTGGTGCGAGCCGGAGAATGCGGTAAACACCAACTCACCGGCGTAAGGGTGACGAGGATGGGTCGGCAACTGATTGCAGAATTCCACCTCACGCTGGACGTGCAGGATGTCGGAGAAATCCAACTGCGGATCGATGCCGCTGGTGTAGAGGTTCATCGCCAACGTGAGGATATCTACGTTGCCAGTGCGCTCACCGTTACCGAACAACGTGCCCTCGACACGCTCGGCACCAGCCAGGCACGCCTGCTCCGCGGTGGAGACCCCAGTGCCCCGATCATTGTGCGGATGCACGCTGATGACCACACTGTCCCGGCGACTGAAGTGCCGGCAGAACCATTCGATCTGGTCGGCGAAGACATTGGCGGTAGACACCTCCACAGTGGTAGGCAGATTCAGGATCATCTTGTTACTCGGGGTCGGGCCGAACGTATCTGTCACCGCTTCACACACCTGCAGTGCAAAATCCAGCTCGGTGAAGCAAAAGGTTTCCGGGGAATACTGGAACGTCCACTGCGTATCGGGGTTTGCGTCCATGTGCTGCTTGATCTCCCGAGTTGCCTGGGTAGCAATCTCGATGCAGCCCGCCTTGTCCACATTGAAGACAACGTCCCGGAACACCGGCGCCGTCGCATTGTAAACATGCACGATGGCGCGAGGCGCGCCCTTCAACGCCTCAAACGTGCGCTCGATGAGGTGGCTGCGCGCCTGGGTCATGACCTGAATCGTCACATCATCAGGAATCGCACCGCTTTCAATCAGCTCACGGACATAGTCAAAGTCGGTCTGCGAAGCGGCAGGAAAGCCCACCTCGATCTGCTTGAAACCGACCTTCACCAGCAAATCGAAGAAACGCCGCTTGCGCTCGGCATTCATCGGCTCGATCAACGCCTGGTTGCCATCGCGCATATCCACACTGCACCAGGTAGGAGCGGCAACCTGGACAGTACTGGGCCATGTGCGATCCGGCAGGTTGACCGTGGTGAAGTGGCGATATTTGCGGGAAGGGTCCTTGAGCATCATGGCGTTTCTCCTTTTTCAGCAGTTTGTTTGTGTCAGACACACCGTCGGCGATGCCGACTGATTGGATCCAATACTAAACGAACATAGTTTGATACAAATTGCGTTGTTGAGTTTGTGGAATAAGAAAAACCAAAAAAAACCCAAGCAGACTGAAAAAACCAAAAAAAATTGCGCAAAGGCATGAAAGTCAACAATCGAAGACTTAAAAGCACGAGTTACCGGCAAGGAGCCAGGGAAAACATTTCTGACGGCAAAAAAAAACCGAGAGCCTTACTGGTGTGAGGCTCTCAGGATTTCTAAACACACGTGATTTGATACCTGTGGGTTACGCACAGGACGGGACAGGTCACCGTGAATCAAGGTCGGTCCTTTTTATTTTTCTTTATTCATATCAGCCGATTAGCTGAGCCCTTTTCTATAGTTCGCTCTTTCAAAGTACTGACAGGACTTTTTTTTGGACGAGAGCGGGAATCTGAGCAAGGGACGGCTCACCGTCCAGTCGGTGATGCCAAATAACAGGCAAAAAAAAACCCGGAAATCCTCACTTGCGTGGGCCTTCCGGATTTTCTAAACCGCCAAAAATGGTGGGTCGTGTGGGATTCGAACCTACGACCAATTGGTTAAAAGCCAACTGCTCTACCAACTGAGCTAACGACCCGCTGTGTGGTGGCGCGTATAATACTGATTTCTAAGGATTATTCAACACCTTATTTTAAATAAATCAGAAAAAACGCATTTGAACGGTAATTCGGTGGGTAGAACGCCTCTCGCAGCCGCCTGATCAGCGCCCTGGCTCGTCGTTCCACAGGTACTTGTGCAGCTGCAATTGCAGGCGCACCGGCAAATTGTCCGCCACTACCCAGTCGGCCAGGTCGCGGGCGTTCAGGTCGTGATGGCTGGGCGAGAACAGCACCTCGCCCGCACGACGCTCCAGGCCATACTGGATCAGCTTGGAGGTGGCCCAGTCGTAATCGTCGCGAGAACAGATGACGAACTTGACCTGATCGTTGGCCGTCAGCAAGTCGATGTTCTCGTAGCGGTTGCGGTGGGCTTCCTTGGAGTCCGGGGTCTTGAGGTCGACTACTCGGCTGACACGCGGGTCGACCGCAGAGATGTCCAGGGCGCCGCTGGTTTCCAGTGAGACCTCGTAACCCGCGTCACACAGCCGCTTGAGCAATGGGATGGCATTGGGTTGCGCCAATGGCTCACCGCCCGTCACGCAGACGTAGCGCGGCCGGTAGCCGGCAACCTGTTCCAGGATGTCGTCGAGGGTGCGCACGGTACCGCCGCTGAAGGCGTAGGCGCTGTCGCAGTATTGGCAGCGCAATGGGCAGCCGGTGAGCCGTACGAATACGGTGGGCAGGCCAGCAGTGCGCGTTTCACCCTGCAACGAGTAAAAGACTTCGGTAATACGTAATGTGTCTTGCATAGTCGCCACGGGCGTAACAGCTAAACAGGCTGTCCGCCTCCGTCAGGCACTTCAAGGGATTGCGCCAACGCGTCAACCCCAGGAAGCGTGTTTCATAAAAGGGCGTGGATTCTAACGAAAAAACCCGCGACAAGCGCGGGTTTCTTCTGAACGGGCTGCATTGCTTACAAGCGTTGCAGGTCCCGCTGGGCCAACTGCGCCGCGGAGGTACCCGGATACTGGGCAACCACCTGCTGCAGAATGCCTTTGACCTTGTCGGTATGACCCAGGCGGCGTTCTACGTCAGCGAGTTTGTACAGCGAATCCGGCACCTTGGCGTGCTTGGGGTACAGCTGGCTGACCTTGGCAAAAGCCTGGCCCGCGCCCTGCAAATCACCCTTTGCCAGGTTGACCTCACCCAACCAGTACTGGGCATTGCCCGCGTACTGGCTGTTGGGGTACTTGCGCAGGAAAGCGGTGAAGGCCTGACTGGCCTTATCGAAATCCTTGGCCTTGATCAGGTCGAAGGCTGCATCGTAATACAGTTTTTCCTTCGCCGGATCACCCGGTTCACTGCTGGCGGCAGGGGCAGCCGCGGCGGCCCCTGATGCTGCGCCACCGGCAGCGGCGCTTGGCGCGCCACCGGCAGCAGAATTATCAGGAGTAGCGGCAGGTGCAACACCGGCTCCAATACGACGATCAAGATCCTGGTAACGCTCCAGGCCTTCTTGCTTGAGCTGGTTCACCTGGTTCTGCAGCACTTCAATGGCGCCTTGTTGCTGGGCCAATTGATCCTGCATGCGTTGCAGCTGGTTGAACAGCTCGCCCTGTGCCGAGGGAGCGGACGTAGCCGCTCCCCCCGCATAGGCGCCGTTCGTGCCATAACCTGCTGGCGGATAACTGCTCCCGCTATTGTTATAGCCTGAGTTGCTATCCGTTACAGGAACCGCAGCCCACACCGCAAGCGGTGCGAAGCTGAGAGCCAATACAGTCAGAGCACGACGGCACGTTCGCATGACGAATTACTTACGCAGTTCGACGCGACGGTTCTGAGCCCACGACTGTTCGTCGTTGCCAGTTGCAACTGGACGCTCTTTACCGTAGGAAACCAGTTCCAGTTGGCCTGGAGCAACACCTTGCAGTACCAGGTAGCGCTGAACGGCTTTCGCACGACGCTCGCCCAGTGCCATGTTGTACTCACGAGTACCACGGGCGTCAGTGTTACCTTCCAGAACAACGCGAGCGCCGTTAGCTTTCAGGTCCTTGGCGTGAACGTCCAGAGCGCGCATGGCTTCTGGCTTCAGGTCCGAACTGTCGTATTCGAAGTAGAAAGTGGTGATTGCGCGCAGAGCAGCTTCTTCGCTCAGGGAGCCGTCGACCGCACCAGTGTTGGCGCCGTAACCAGCGTTTGGATCAACAGCTGCGCCTTCACCGGCATTGTCGCCGCCTTTAGAGGAGCAACCAACGGCTACGGACAGAGCCAGAGCCAGAGCAGCAAACTTACCAAACTTCAGCATTTCCATCGTGAAACTCCTAATGAACCCCAGTGTGTTAAGTACTTCTTTTTGTAGCGCCGCGTCAGTTCAGGTAAGGGGACCAGGATGGTTCTCTGACTTCGCCTTGTGCGGTAGGAAGTGGGAGCCTTACGCGTCCATTGATGGACACGAGCATCAAGACTCCCCGGCCCTGCTGGCGGGTGGCGTAGATTACCATGGTGCCGTTGGGCGCAACAGTGGCTGACTCATCAAGGTTGGTATCTGTAAGGATTTTTACGGTTCCCCGCTGCAAATCCTGGGCCGCAACCCGGAAATTAGTGAAACCATCCTGACGGTGAATCATCACCAACGTCTTTTCATCGGCCGAAAGCTTGGGGTTGGCGTTGTAGTTACCAATAAAGGTCACACGTTCCGCACCGCCGCCGTTCACATTTGCCTTGTAGACCTGAGGCTTGCCGCCACGGTCGGAGGTGAAGTAGATGGTCGAACCATCCTTACCCCAGAACGGTTCGGTGTTGATGCCCGGGCCGCTGGTCACACGCGAGAGTTGACGCGAGGCCATGTTCATCACGTAGATATCCGGGTTACCGTCCTTGGACAGCACGAAAGCCAGGCGCGAACCATCCGGCGACCAGGCTGGCGCACCGTTGAGGCCTTCGAAGTTGGTGATCTGCTCACGACGGCCAGTATCGATGTGCTGCACAAAGATGCGCGGACGACGCTGTTCGAACGATACGTAGGCAATACGCTTGCCATCCGGCGCGAAGCGCGGCGACAGGATTGGCTCACGGGACTGCAGCAAGGTCACTGCACGTGCACCGTCGTAGTCCGAGCGCTGCAGGGTGTAGCGGGTGTTGTCTACCGAGAAGCGCTCAGCGGTGACGTACAACAGGCGCGTCGAGAACGCCCCTTTGATACCGGTGAGTTTCTCAAACGACTGGTCCGAGATGTAGTGGGCCATGTCGCGCAGTTGCTCGGCGGTACCCGATACGCTGCCGGTCAACACCTGCTGCTCGGTGGCCACGTTGAACAACGTGTACTGGATCTGCAGGCGACCGCCGGCCGGCGTGATGCTGCCGACCATCAGGTACTGGGCACCGACGGCCTTCCAGTCACGGAAGATGACTTCGCTGGCCTGGGTTGGCTGGCTGATCATGTTGCCTTTTGGAATTGGCGCGTAGTAACCGGAGTTACGCAGGTCGTCGCTGACGATCTGGGCCATGTCGTCCGGCAGCACGCTGCCGCCCTGCCAACCGAACGGAACTACCGCAATCGGTGTGGCCCGATCACTGCCGCTGGTAACCAGGATGTTCTTTTCATCCGCCGCCGCTATCCCTGCCATACAGCAAATAACGACAAGCATTCCTCGAAGAAGGTTTCTCACAAGGCTAGATCCTCAGGTGTGAATGTCATCTTGAATGAACGATAGGGAGCGAAGTCACTTGGTTTCATTCCCTGCATCTCGGTCAACCGGCCAATATTCTTGACCGCGGCAACCGCCGAACTGTCGAACGAACCGTCACCACTGGACTTGGCCACGCTGACCGAAGTCACCGTACCGTCCGGCAACATGCCGATCTGCAGCACTACTGTCATGCCTTTACGTGCCGAAGGTGGACGTGTCCAGCCTTCCGCTGCCCGCGCCCGAATCAGGTCGTCGAAACTGCCCGCGACTTCATCGCCACGCTCATCGGCCAAGGCTTGCTGACGCTGCGGCGTGTCGGAAAGCAAATCTGCCAGGGCCTGGGCCTTTTTCTCTTCGGCGGATTTGCGTGCTGCTTCCTGGGCCTTCTTCTTGGAGGCGTCGGCGGCAGCTTTCTTCTTCGCTTCGTCGGCGACTTTCTTCTTCGCCTCGTCTGCTTCAGCTTTTTTCTTGGCGTCTTCGGCGGCTTTCTTCTTCGCGTCTTCGACTATCTTTTTCTTGGCTTCTTCAGCGGCCTTTTTCTTGGCCTCTTCTTCGGCAGCCTTTTTGGCTTCTTCTTCCGATTTCTTCTTGGCTATATCAGCCAATTGTTTCTCTTCGGCCTTTTTGGCTTCGGCAGCTTTCTCGGCTTTCTTGGCTTCATCAGCCTTTTTCGCCTCGTCGGCTTTCTTGGCTTCGTCAGCCTTTTTCGATTCCTCGGCCTTTTGAGCCGCCTCTTCTTTCTTTTGTTCCGCAGCAGCCTTCACCGCTTCCTGCTCGACCTTCTTCTGTTCCATCTGCTCGACTTCAGTCTGGCGCGCAGCCGACTTCTGGGCCTCACCCGCAATCTTCTGATTGGTCTGGGTGGTGGCCTGACTTTTCGATTTCAGCTGATACAGGGTCGCCTGCACGATCGGCTTGGCTGGCGGCAGGTCCGGGGTCATGGCAAAGCTGACAAACAGCATGCCGAACACCAGGACGTGCAGGGCTATTGCCCACACGCCAGGCCAGAAGTAGCTTTCCGAGGCGGACGGCTCTCGCTGTTGCTGCATCAGGGCGCCTCGGTAATCAAGCCAACGTTACCGACGCCGGCCTTCTGCAGCCCGCCCATGGCGCCCATGACGGAGCCGTAGTCGACCGATTTGTCACCCCGGATAAACACCTGGGTGTGCTTGCCGCCTTCGTTGCCGGAGCGAATGATCTTGGTCACAGCATCGGTCATGGCCGGCAACGTCAGGGCCTTGTCCTGCTGCTTTTGCGTGTCGACTTCGCTGCCAAGGTTCCAGTAATAGGTCTTGTCAGCCTTGATCGAAATGGTCAGGACCTGAGTGTTGTTGTCCTGCGGCAAGGCTTCACTGGAAACCTTGGGCAGATCAACCTTCACGCCCTGGTTGAGCATCGGCGCGGTCACCATGAAGATCACCAGGAGCACCAGCATCACGTCGATGTAAGGCACTACGTTCATCTCGGCGACCGGCTTGCGCTTTTTGCGAGCTCGAGCGATTAAAGCCATTGGGAATTACCTGCTTATTCTTCGCTGGTGTGCACTTTACGGTGCAGGATCGCCTGGAATTCATCGGCGAAGGTGTAGTAACGGCCGATCAAGGTTTCGCTGGTTGCGGCGAAACGGTTGTAGGCGATTACTGCGGGGATAGCGGCGAACAGGCCGATCGCGGTGGCGATCAGGGCTTCGGCAATACCCGGGGCCACGGTGGCCAGTGTGGCTTGCTGCGCCTGGGCCAGGCCGCGGAAGGAGTTCATGATCCCCCATACGGTACCGAACAGGCCGATATACGGGCTGACGGAACCCACGGTGGCGAGGAACGGCAGGCCCTGCTCAAGTTTCTCTTCTTCGCGGGAGATGGCCACGCGCATGGCACGGGCCACACCTTCCATCACCGCTTCAGGATCGACACCCGGCTGCTGGCGCAGGCGCGAGAACTCCTTGAAGCCGGCACGAAAGATCTGCTCGACGCCCGAATCCGGGTCCGGGTTGCTGCCGGCCTGGCGGTACAGTTTGGACAGGTCGATACCCGACCAGAAGCGCTCTTCAAAGCTCTCCAGGGCACGTCGACCGGCGCGCAACATGTTGCTGCGCTGAAAAATCATGACCCAAGAGGTAACCGATGCGGCTACCAGGGTCAGCATGACCAGTTGAACCACGACACTGGCATTGCTGACCAGGCTCCACATGGAGGAATGGTCGACGACGGTAGGTTCCACGCTAAATCTCCTGCTTTGATTGTTGACCCGCGCCGCTCACGGCGGCAAAGGCCGCGCGTAGAGTTTCGGGAATGGCCCGAGGTTTCAAGCTGTTGGTGCGCACACACGCCACCAGGAACTGCCCCTCACAGAGCAGCGTTGCATCCGTGGCCCGCCTGACCTGCTGTTTGAAACGCAGGCTGGCACGGTTCAATTCGATGACTTCAGCGCTGACCAGCAACTCATCGTCCAGTCGCGCCGGCGCGTAATACCGCGCCTCGCTGGAATGCACGACGAATAACAGGTCCTCGCCTACAAGCTCGGACTGGGCAAAACCCAACTCCCGCAGCCGCTCGGTTCGAGCCCGTTCCATGAATTTCAGGTAATTGACGTAATAAACGATGCCGCCGGCATCGGTGTCCTCGTAATAAACGCGACAGCGATGTGCGAACGACTGATCCCCGTTTTGCGCGCGCATACTCTAGTGCTTACTCCTCAGGTTGCCAATTGGCTGGGCAACTGTTTTTTCATTCCTGAACGCTTTTGCAGTGAATCAAATGACGACGCCAGACACTGGGACAGCACAAAGCTCAGATAAATCGTCCGGCGTAAGCTTTTTAATCGTCTACCGCATCGAGGAATTCGTCTACCACGGGCATCTCTCCCAATCGTGACGGAATGTTTAGCCCAAAGTGCAGGTAAGCATGACGCGTCACGACCCTGCCCCGCGGGGTTCGCATGATGTAGCCCTGCTGAATCAGGTACGGTTCCAGCACATCCTCAATGGTATGGCGCTCTTCGCTGATGGCTGCGGCCAGGCTGTCCACGCCCACCGGGCCACCGTCGAATTTCTCGATCATGGTCAAAAGTAGGCGTCGATCCTGGTGATCAAAACCATGTTCGTCCACATCCAGCAGGTTCAAGGCAAGGTCCGCCACGGCCTTGGTGATGTGGCCCTTGGCACGCACCTCGGCAAAGTCTCGCACGCGGCGCAGCAAACGGTTGGCAATTCGTGGCGTACCGCGAGCGCGTCGAGCGATTTCAAAGGCGCCTTCCGGGTCCAGGGGCAAGCCGAGGATACTCGCCGACCGGCTGACAATGGTCGCCAGATCGGCGGTGCTATAGAACTCTAGACGTTGAACAATGCCGAAACGGTCTCGCAGCGGGTTGGTCAGCATGCCCGCACGGGTGGTCGCGCCCACCAGGGTAAAGGGCGGCAGGTCGAGCTTGATCGAACGGGCCGCCGGGCCTTCACCGATCATGATGTCAAGCTGGAAGTCTTCCATCGCCGGGTACAGCACTTCCTCGACAATCGGTGATAACCGATGGATCTCGTCGATAAACAGTACGTCATGGGGTTCAAGATTGGTCAGCAGCGCCGCCAGGTCTCCAGGACGCTCCAGCACGGGGCCGGAGGTGGACTTGATCGACACGCCCATTTCCTGGGCGATGATATTGGCCAGGGTGGTCTTGCCCAACCCGGGCGGGCCGAAGATCAAGGTGTGGTCCAGGGACTCACTGCGCCCGCGCGCGGCCTGGATAAACAACTCCATCTGTTCGCGCACGGTGGGCTGGCCGATGTATTCGGCCAGGCTCAGCGGGCGGATGGCCCGGTCCTGGACTTCTTCACGGTCACGCGGGCCGGTGGCCGCGATCAGACGATCGGCTTCAATCACTTAAATCATTCCCTTCAGGGCACGGCGAATCATGTCTTCAGCGCTCAGGTTCTTGTCCTTGATGGCCGATACGGCCTTGCTGGCTTCCTGAGGCTTGTAGCCCAGGGAGATCAGCGCATTGACCGCATCGCTTTCGGCGCTGGCGACCTGGGCCGCCGGCATATCCGGCTGGTTCGGTACCAAGGCGAACATGCTCGGTACCACCTCCCAGGCTTTGAAGCGGTCCTTGAGCTCGACCAGCAAGCGCTCGGCAGTTTTCTTGCCGACGCCCGGCACCTTGGTCAGGGCCGAGGTATCCTGGGCCGATACAGCACGCACCAACTCATCCACTTCCAGGCTCGACATCAAGGCCAGGGCCAATTTGGGCCCCACGCCATTGAGACGAATCAGCTCGCGGAAGAAATCGCGGTCGCGCTTGCCGATGAAACCATAGAGTAGTTGCGCGTCTTCGCGCACCACTAAATGAGTGTGCAAGGTTATCGGCTCGCCGACCGACGGCAGGCGATACAAGGTGGTCATGGGCACTTCCAGCTCATAACCCAACCCATTCACATCCAGAATCAGGTGCGGCGGCTGTTTCTCAGCCAGGGTGCCGCGCAAGCGTCCAATCACGGTTCAGATCCTTAAAGCTGGGGGGTCAGATCGGAGCCTGACCGCAAAAATAACGATTGCGCTGATGCTATCAGAGACGCAGGCGCCCGCCACGACTACGTGCTGCGCCCAAGCCGTGAGGCAACAGGCTGGAGCGGGTATGGGCATGGCAAATGGCGATGGCCAGGGCATCCGAGGCGTCGATCTGTGGCTTTGAAGTGAGCTTGAGCATGTGCATGACCATCATCTGCACCTGCTCCTTGTTGGCGCCACCGGTGCCGACCACGGCCTGCTTGACCTGGGTCGCGGTGTATTCAGCGATCTCCATGCCCTCCTCGGCACCCGCTACGATGGCAGCGCCACGGGCCTGGCCGAGCTTCAACGCCGAGTCGGCATTCTTGGCCATGAACACTTTTTCGATGCCCATGGTGACCGGGCCGTAGGTCTGGATGACTTCACGAACGCCGCGATAGACGATCTGCAGCCGCTCGGCCAATTCCCCTGCGCCAGTGCGGATGCAGCCCGAGGCGACGTACACACAGCCACGTGGGGTCTGCTGCACCACGCCAAATCCGGTGATGCGCGAACCGGGGTCGATACCTAGGATTAAAGTCATAACGCCTGCGGGTTGGATTTACAACGGCATGTGCCAGGCACACATTTGTGTAACAGCATAGAACCCCTGTGGGAGCTGGCTTGCCTGCGATGCGGGCACCTCGGTGCTTCTGTCAAGTCGAGGTGATGCTATCGCAGGCAAGCCAGCTCCCACAGTGGATATTCATCGTTCTTAAGTGAGCTGCTCGGCCACAGACTCAGGGATGTCGGCATTCGAATACACGTTCTGCACGTCATCCAGGTCTTCAAGCATGTCCAGCAGCTTCAGCACCTTTTGCGCACCGTCCAGGTCCAGTTCGGCACTGGTGGTCGGCAGCATCACGATTTCTGCGTCGGTGCCGTTGAAACCAGCGGCTTCCAGGGCGTTGCGCACGGCGTAGAAGCTGGCGAACGAGGTAAACACGTCGATGGAGCCGTCTTCGTTGGTCACGACGTCATCGGCATCCGCTTCCATTGCGGCTTCCATCAGCGCGTCTTCATCGGTGCCCGGTGCGAAGGTGATCTGCCCCTTGCGCTCGAACAGGTAGGCCACCGAACCATCCGTGCCGAGGTTGCCGCCGCACTTGCTGAACGCATGACGTACGGCTGCCGCGGTACGGTTGCGGTTGTCGGTCATGCATTCGACCATCACCGCCACGCCGCCCGGGCCGTAGCCTTCATAGGTCAGCTCGACCATATCGTCGGTGTCGGCCGCACCAGCACCACGGGCCACGGCGCGGTCGATGATGTCGCGGCTCATGTTGGCGCCCAGCGCCTTGTCCAGCGCCAGGCGCAGACGCGGGTTAGAGCCCGGGTCACCGCCACCCTGGCGGGCCGCGACGGTCAGTTCGCGAATCCACTTGGTGAAGATCTTGCCCTTCTTGGCATCCTGACGCTCTTTGCGGTGCTTGATGTTCGCCCACTTGGAATGGCCAGCCATAACACAACTCCGAATTCTCTAGAAACCTTATCAATCCCGCCCCAGGCGAGATTTCCCTCTTTTAAACGCAAAGGCGCATCCGAAGATGCGCCTTTTTGACTGCGTACAACCTTATCGCGCTTTCACGCTGCAGCCTTACTCAGCCTTCGGCGTCTCGCGCAGGCGGATGTGCAGCTCGCGCAAGGCCTTGGCATCCACCACACCCGGCGCCTGGGTCATGACGTCCGCAGCGCTCTGGGTTTTCGGGAAGGCGATCACTTCACGGATCGACTGGGCGCCGGTCATCAGCATCACCAGACGGTCCAGGCCGAACGCCAGGCCACCGTGCGGCGGCGCGCCGTATTTCAGGGCGTCGAGCAGGAAGCCGAATTTCTCTTCCTGTTCCGCTTCGTTGATGCCCAGCAGGCGGAAGACCGCTTGCTGCATCTCTTTGCGGTGGATACGGATCGAACCGCCACCCAGTTCAGTACCGTTCAACACCATGTCGTAGGCACGGGACAGCGCGCCTGCAGGGTTGGCTTCCAGCTCTTGCGGGGAGCACTTCGGTGCGGTGAACGGGTGGTGCAAGGCGCTGAAGCTGCCGTCGTCGTTCTCTTCGAACATCGGGAAGTCCACAACCCACATCGGCGCCCATTCGCAGGTCAGCAGGTTCAGGTCGTGGCCGAGTTTGATACGCAGCGCGCCCAGGGCCTCGCTGACGATCTTGGCCTTGTCGGCGCCGAAGAACACGATGTCGCCGTCAACCGCACCGACGCGATCAAGGATCGTGTTCAGGTTGGCTTCAGGGATGTTTTTCACGATCGGCGATTGCAGGCCGTCGACGCCGTTGGCGCGCTCGTTGACCTTGATGTAAGCCAGGCCCTTGGCACCGTAGATGCCGACGAACTTGGTGTAATCGTCGATCTGCTTGCGCGGCATGCTCGCGCCGCCAGGCACGCGCAGGGCGGCGATGCGGCATTTAGGGTCGTTGGCTGGGCCGCTGAACACCTTGAAGTCGACGTCCTTGAGCTGGTCGGCCACGTCCACCAGTTCCAGCGGGTTACGCAGGTCTGGCTTGTCGGAACCGTAGCGGCGCATGGCTTCTTCGAAAGTCATGTGCGGGAATTCGCCGAACTCCAGGCCCAGCACTTCCTTGAACAGGTTGCGGATCATCTGCTCGGTCAGGCCCATGATCTCTTTTTCATCGAGGAAGCTGGTCTCGATGTCGATCTGGGTGAATTCCGGCTGGCGGTCAGCGCGCAGGTCTTCGTCACGGAAGCACTTGGCGATCTGGTAGTAGCGGTCGAAACCGGCCACCATCAGCAGTTGCTTGAACAGCTGCGGCGATTGCGGCAAGGCGAAGAAGCTGCCGGCATGGGTACGGCTCGGTACCAGGTAGTCACGCGCGCCTTCCGGGGTGGCCCGGGTGAGGATCGGCGTTTCGACGTCCAGGAAGCCGTTTTCATCCAGGAAGCGGCGGATGCTGGTGGTCATGCGCGAACGCAGGCGCAGCTTCTCGGCCATTTCCGGACGACGCAAGTCCAGGAAGCGGTAGCGCAGGCGGGTTTCTTCGCCCACATCGGAGTATTCGTTGAGTGGGAACGGTGGGGTTTCCGACTCGTTCAGCACTTCCAGCTCATAGCCCAGTACTTCGATGCCGCCGGACGCCATGTTCTTGTTCACGGCACCGGCCGGACGCAGGCGTACCTTGCCGGTGATCTTGACGACGTATTCGCTGCGCACGCGGTCGGCGGCTGCAAAACTCTCGGCGCGGTCCGGGTCGAACACCACCTGGGCCAGACCATCACGGTCACGGATATCGAGGAAGATCACCCCGCCGTGGTCGCGGCGACGGTGAACCCATCCGCAAAGGGTGATTTCCTGACCTTCCAGGGTCTCGTTCAGTTGGCCGCAATAGTGGCTGCGCATCATGGTCGTGGTTTCACTTCTCGTAATTCGAAATTCGGTGGCAGGCCCGCCTCGTCACCGTACATTAAAGCAGGGGACGGATAATGCAGGAGCCTGCGCGTAGAGTTCAACTCAGTCTGCTTTGTCGCCGCCCGCCAGGTTCTTCTTGGCGCCGGTCTTGAAATCGGTCTCGTACCAGCCACTGCCGCTCAGACGGAAGCCCGGCATGGACAACATCTTCTTCAACTCAGGTGCCTGGCAGGCAGGGCAATCGACCAGCGGCGCGGCGCTGATCTTCTGAATGGCTTCCAACTGATGACCACAGGAAGCGCATTGATAGTCGTACATGGGCATGGAGATGTCTCGGCGATCAGATCGTTACAGCGCCACGCCCTGCCCTGTGCTAAAAGCCCGGCATGCGCAGCAAAGCGCGGGATTATATCTGGTAAATCAACACAGCGCAGCCGGCTTTGTGCCCAGGGCCCGGCCCGCCGGGATGACGGACCGATCACCGGACTACTGCGCGAGCGTGTCCGCGGACGTGAGGGCGTCCCGGCCTTTGAGCACATGGACCACGCACACCACCCTCACCAGCCCACTGAAGTTCTTCACGCCTCCGTAACGCAAATGCACTTCCCGATCGACGTAGGACAACAATGCACTGACCGAACAGGTATTGAGCCTGGCGATTTCCGTCAGGATGTTCCAATAGATCTGTTCAAGCCGCAGGCAGGTAGAAAACCCATTGAGCCTGACCGACCGGGACAGCGGCTTGGCCAGCCCCATATCAAAACCCTTGGCAAAAGGGTCGACCTTTATCTTGTGAAAACCACAGGTTTCCATCACTCCCTTACCCACTCCACGTGACATACAGCTGACACTCCATTGCCAAACAACAGCCAACAGGTTTCTCCCATTGGACGATGGGCCTATAAAACAGCAGCCAGCACAGAGCAGCCAGAAGACGGGGAGTTGTTAGTCGTAGGACAACGCCAGGAAGCGCAGGGAAACCAGCAGGCGGCGCCCAAAAGGCGCCGCCAGGGTTCGACGATTACTGGTTTTCAAGCAGGGAGCGCAGCATCCACGCGGTTTTCTCGTGAACCTGCATACGCTGGGTCAAGAGGTCCGCCGTCGGCTCATCACTGACTTTGTCGAGCAATGGGAAGATGCCCCGCGCGGTACGCGTGACTGCTTCCTGGCCGGCGACCAACTGCTTGATCATCTCTTCGGCGCTCGGCACACCCTCTTCTTCCTTGATGGAAGACAGGCGGGCGTAAATCGAATAGGCACCCGGCGCCGGGAAGCCCAGGGCACGGATACGCTCAGCAATGGAGTCCACTGCCAGCGCCAGCTCGTTGTACTGCTCTTCGAACATCAGGTGCAGTGTACGAAACATGGGGCCTGTGACGTTCCAATGGAAATTGTGGGTCTTCAGATACAGAACATAGGTATCGGAGAGCAGGCGGGAAAGTCCGTCGACGATGGATTTACGGTCTTCTTCACTGATACCAATATCGATTGCCATGTGTTTCCCCTTCAATTGACGAGCATTCATTGATCAGGTGCAGCTCCACTCTAGCAAGAGAGTGCGCCACGTGCAGCCCGACACACTCGGACGGCATGCGGCAAATCGCCCCGCACCGCCTGCGAGATCTGAGTTGGCAAGCCTGTTTACCTGTAGGAAGGGTCTTGGCTGCCACTGAAAAAATCCCGCACCTGTCTAGGACAAGCGTTTGACGCAAAAATGCCGTGACCGTGGCAACACCCCGAAATGCTTGATTTGAGTAGGCACAGCCTTTGCTGTTAAATAGACGCGGTGTGGCTGCCGTTTATTCCTGCGGCACGTCACATAGGCTGATACCCGCGCACGTGCTCAACGCCTCCCATTGTTCAGAAGCGAACCGTGCCAGTCAGCTCTTCCTTGTGATCCGTCTTAACGTGAGTTAACCAAAATGTTGAAAATCGTCCACCTGCTAACGGGCGTTGCAGCGTTGCTGCTGTCCTTTATTCCGAGCCTGCAGCCTGAAAGCCTGCCCTACCTGGAACAACACGACGCCCTGTACCTGGCCTTGTTCGGCCTTCTTAACCTGACGCTCGCACCGGTAATCCCTTACTGGAACAAAGGCACGCGTCATCAACTGCAAAACCTGGTCAGTGCGCTGCTGGTGCTGACTGTTGTCGTACAAACCCTTACCCTCCTGGCGCCCATGCCTGAAGTCGGGGGCCATCCGGCCATCCTGCTCAGCCTGGTGATTGCTGTGGTCGCCATCGTTCTTCACCTGGCCATCAGCTTCTACCGCTCGTCTCCAGCGGCCGCGTCGCAAAACTATGACATGACTAACCGGGATACCGGGACCGTCAAGTGGTTCAACACCTCCAAGGGCTTCGGCTTCATTTCCCGCGATTCGGGCGACGATATCTTCGTCCACTTCCGAGCCATTCGTGGCGAAGGCCATCGCGTACTGGTCGAAGGCCAGCGCGTGGAATTCTCGGTGATGAACCGTGACAAGGGCCTGCAAGCCGAAGACGTCATCGCTGCCCTGCCGCGTCGCTGATTCCCCAGCTTTCGCAGCAAAAAAAACCGCGATCCAGCCTTGGCTGGGTCGCGGTTTTTTATTGCGTGCGCAATCAATAGTGGGGCGGCGGCGCTTCTTCTTCGGATGACTCGAATTGCCCGCCCATTTCTTCCTGGCGCTTGAGCAGTGCAGTCATCTGCAATTGCAGGCGTTCGACGGCCCGCTGCTGGGTGACCAGAATGTCATTGAGGGTTTCAATGGTGTCGTCCTGGAAGGCCAGGCGGCTTTCCAGGTCGGTGACGCGTTCTTGCAGGTCCATGGTTCAGTCCTGGGTAAAGATGAAGTCGGCAGGCAATAGCTCACGCAATCGGCTGCGAATCGCGGCCACCTGCTCTTCGGTATAGGGCTGGGCCGGGTGCTTGCCCCACACGGGGGCTGGCCAGGCGGCGTCGTCGCGCTTGCGCACAATCACATGCACATGCAACTGGCTGACCACGTTACCCAACGCGCCGATGTTCATTTTGTCGGCCGCCAAGCCCTCGTTGAGCAACTGCGCCAAGGCTGTCGTTTCTTGCCACAAGGTTTGTTGATCGGCGACATCCAGTTGAAACACTTCGCTGATACCGTCGATGCGTGGCACCAGAATGAACCAGGGGTAATTGGCGTCATTGGACAGCAGCAGGCGACAGAGCGGGAAGTCCCCAATGGCCAAGGTATCTTGTTGCAGGCGTTGATCTAAGGCGAACACGTGGCACTCCGTTCGGCAGGTCGGTAACAGATGCCCAGCATACCTTCGAATGCCCAAGGCTTCACGGGCAATGCTGGCGGCCTTGAGGCAGCCGGGCAAAAAAATGCACCCTTTAGAGGCAGTAACTCAAGAGAGCAACGCTAGGCCGGGCCTCAACGGGATGCACCAAAATGACCCACCTGTGCCTCAAAGGGATCCGCCGATTACCCACTGATAAGGGTCAACCGGTAACGTTTTACCCAGGTACAGGATTCAGATACCACCGAACCGGGGTAACACCCTGGCGTCAAGCCCAACCCAAATGGCGTAAAACCCCCGTGCTTATGCGGTTTTTACAGGTTCATCACACTTTTCACGAAAAAATGACATTCGGTCAGCGGTTTGAGCACGCTTGTTGCATTCACCCCCATATCGTCGGCAACGGCACCCGTTTGGACACAGGTGTTTCGCGATAAAAATAGTGGCGTTTCAATGTGTATCAGGGAAGTGTTCAAACTTTGAAAGAAGTCTGAAAACCGCATTGAAGTTGTCAGCCTGGATACATTTTGGGCTGTGAATTTGCGACATGGATCTAGCGATTTACGACAGCCTCGTAAAGAAGCTGAAAGGATAGTTGAGTAAGTATCGTCAATAGGGTCTGCGTGAGCTAACTTTGCGCCGACACAAAAAGAAAGAGCCGCCCAGATAAAAATACAGGTGGGACGGCAGTACTCTTCCTAAAACCAAAGGAGCAAATCACGATGCGCGTGATGAAGTGGAGCATGATCGCCCTGGCTGTTTCAGCAGGCACCTCGCAGTTCGCAATGGCGTCCGCCCAGGACGATTCCAAGGGCTTTGTTGAAGACAGCACGTTCAGCATCAATACTCGCGCGCTGTACTTCAGCCGTGACTTTCGAAATGAGCCAGGGGGCGGTTACAGCACCGTCAACGGCAAGCGTAAAAGCCGTGCTGAAGAAACCGGCCTGGGCTTCAATGCCCTCTACGAGTCTGGCTTCACCCAGGGCACCATTGGTGTCGGTGTCGACGTGATCGGCCTGATGGGCGTCAAGCTCGACAGCGGCAAGGGCCGCGCCGGCACCGGCCTGTTCCCAACCGGTTCCGATGGTCGCTCGCAAGACGACTACTCCAAAGGCGGCGGCGCGGTGAAGTTCCGCATCTCCAACACAGTGCTGAAAATCGGTGACCAATACACCACAGCCCCAGTGTTTGCCTCCGACGACAGCCGCCTGCTGCCAGAGCTGCCGCAAGGTATCTCCATCACCAGCAACGAAATCAAGGGCCTGAAGCTTGAAGGCGGTCACTTCACTTCCAGCGTCGCGCAGAACCAGACCTACCACGACAGCCTGGGCCTGACCAAAACCGACTTTGTCGGCGGTGTGTATGCCTTCACTCCAGAAGTCACCGGCAGCCTGTACTACGCGAAAACCGAAGATTACTTCCGCAAGTACTACAGCAACCTGAACTGGACCCACGCCCTGAGCGATGATCAGTCGTTCGCCCTGGACTTCAACATCTACGACACCAAGAGCGACGGCGCCGGCCTGCAACGCGCAGAGAAAGATGGCGTGACCAAGCTCGACAACCGCGCCTTCAGCTTGCAGGGTGCGTACACCATCGGTGCTCACACCTTCACCCTGGCAGCCCAGAAAGTCACCGGTGACGGCGACTACGGTTACGGCGTAGACGGCGGCGGCACTGTGTTCCTGGCCAACTCCATCGCCCGTTCCGACTTCAACGCCGAAGGCGAAAAGTCCTACCAGGCGCGTTATGACATCAACATGGCGACCTTTGGCATTCCGGGCCTGAGCTTCATGACCCGTTACGTCACCGGTAGCGGCGCCAACACCGGCACCACCTCGAACGGCAAAGAGTGGGAACGCGACATCGAAGCCAAGTACGTGATCCAGAGCGGCCCGGCGAAAAACCTGAGCCTGCGCCTGCGTCAAGCGACTTACCGTTCCGGTGATGGCGTGTACTACGGTTCGCCGTCGATCGACGAGCTGCGTCTGATCGCCAACTACCCGCTGAACATCTTGTAATTGCCGGTTCAATTACAACGATGACTTGAGGCCTCGGCCTTAAACAAAAAGCCGCTCCTCTGTTTAAACAGGGAGCGGCTTTTTTATTGCAGTTTTACTTCAACCAACAAAACAACTAGCAAGCTAAGTAACTAGTTTTTTCAAAGCTGACCTTTCGGCCAACTTCGATAGCATCACGCCAAGTTACTTCGGCGCACTTTCCTGCATCACCCGAATAACCCGTTGCGGAAACGGAATATCAATCCCGGCCGCTTTCAAACGGTCACGCGCCAGTTCATTGAGCATAAACACCACATCCCAATAATCCGGGGTATTGGTCCAGCAACGCAGGGAGACGGTGATGGAACTGTCGCCCAAGGTCGACACCACCGCCACAGCGGCAGGGTCCTTCAGTACACGCGGGTCTTCGGCCAGAGCCAGCAATACTTCACGGGCCTTTTGCAGGTCCGCCTCATAGTCCACACCCACGTCAAACACGACCTTGCGGGTCGGCTGGCGGTTGGTGTTGGTGATAAGGCCGTTGGACAGGCTGCCGTTGGGAATGATCACCGTCTTGTTGTCGCCGGTACGCAGCACCGTGTGGAAGATCTGGATGCTGTCGACGGTACCCGAGGTACCCTGGGCTTCGATCCAGTCACCGATACGGAACGGGCGGAACAACAGAATCAACACGCCGCCGGCAAAGTTCGCCAGGCTGCCTTGCAAGGCCAGGCCGATAGCCAGGGTAGCGGCACCGATCGCCGCAACGAACGAGGTGGTTGCCACACCGATCATCGAGGCCACGTTGACCACCAGCATGACTTTGAGCGCGATGTTCGCAAGGCTGGTGATGAAGTGTTGCAGTGCCAAGTCTGCGTTACGCATGGCCAGCAGACGGCCCACGCGGTGAGTCAAGACGTTGATCAGCCACCAGCCGATGGCCAGGGTGACCAACGCCAGCAATACGCGGCTGCCGTATTCCATGATCATGGGGAGCCAAGACTGGGAGGTCTTGATCAGGTGATCCATTTCAGCGTTCAAATCCATCTACTTTCTCCTGTTGTGCGGCGATAAGGCTGTATTGACTGCCTGAAAACGCAATTGAGCCCCGAAGGGCTCAATTGTAGGCACTGATGCTGGGGCGTGGGACGTCAAAAGTGCCCACAGGTTCCCCAAAGTGCCATCAGTCGCGGAAGTTATTGAACTGCAGCGGCATGTCGAAAGTCTTGGCGCGCAGAGCTGCGATAGCCTCTTGCAGGTCATCACGCTTCTTGCCGGTGACGCGAACCTGCTCGCCCTGGATGGCGGCCTGGACTTTGAGCTTGGCGTCCTTGATATGCGCCACGATCTTCTTGGCCAGCTCTTTGTCGATGCCTTCCTTGAGCACGGCTTCCTGCTTCATCAGCTTGCCGGAGGCGTAGGCATCTTTGACTTCCAGACATTGCACGTCGATCTTGCGCTTGACCAGGGCCAGCTTGAGGATCTCGATCATCGCTTCCAGCTGGAAATCGGCTTCAGCGGTCAGGTTGACGGTCAGTTCCTTTTCCTTGAATTCGAAGCTGCCCTTGCCTTTCAAGTCATAGCGACGGTCCAGTTCCTTGACGGCGTTCTCGACGGCGTTGGTGACTTCGTGTTTGTCCAGTTCAGATACCACGTCGAACGAAGGCATGTGATTTCTCCAATATAAGGGGCGGGCTCAGTAGAGATGGAGCGCGCCCGAGCTAAAATGCCGGGGCATTATAGCGGTTCTTTCGCGCCGTTCACCGCTGGCGACCTTATGGAGTACACACTGATGTCGACCCCCTGGCATATTCTTGGCGCTGGCAGCCTGGGCACCCTCTGGGCCACGCGGCTGGCACGCGCGGGGGTGCCCGTCAGGCTGATCCTGCGTAACCAGGCGCGCCTGGCCAGCTATCGCGCAGGCAAAGGGCTGACCCTGGTGGAGCACGGCGTGGAACAGACTTATCCGGTCATCGGCGAAACGCCTGATAGCTCGGAGCCGATTCGGCGTCTGCTGGTAGCGTGCAAAGCCTACGACGCTCAAAGCGCCATCGCACAGTTGCAGCATCGACTGGCGCCGGACGCCGAATTGATCCTGCTGCAAAACGGCCTCGGCAGCCAGGACGCCGTGGCTGCGCAATGGCCGTCGGCGCGCTGCATCTTTGCCTCCAGCACCGAGGGCGCATTTCGCGATGGCGATTGGCGGGTGGTATTTGCCGGCCATGGCTACACCTGGCTGGGGGACGCGAGCCATCCCACCCCGCCGCTGTGGCTGGATGATTTGCAAGCGGCAGGCATCCCCCATGAATGGGCCACCGATATCCTGACGCGCCTGTGGCGCAAGCTCGCGCTCAATTGCGCCATCAACCCACTGACCGTGTTGTACCACTGCCGCAACGGCGGTTTGAGCGCCCACCACTGCGAGGTCGCCACGCTCTGCGCCGAACTGGCCGAACTGCTGGAGCGCTGTGGCCAGCCTGCGGCTGCACAGGACTTGCACAGTGAAGTCGAGCGGGTGATCCAGGCCACCGCCGCCAACTATTCCTCCATGTACCAGGACGTCGCCAACGCCCGACGCACCGAGATCAGTTACCTGCTGGGCTACGCTTGCCAGGCCGCGGCCCGCCATCAGTTGGCAGCGCCGCACCTGCAACAGGTACACACGCGGTTGGTGGCGCATCTGCTTGCACGCGGATTGGCCAGCGACTGAGGCACGCGCTACCCTGCCTACCTGTCTATCACCTGGGAAAACTCTGATGCCACTGCGCCAGCGTCTTGAAAATCTACCAGTAGGACAAAAACTGCTGGCGGCCCTGCTGGTGCTTCTCACCACCGTATTGCTGGTGGCCAACCTGACGTTTATCAGCGCCGCCTACTGGATCTCCCAGGAAAGCATGGCCCCCCAGGCCTTGCAGGCTATTGGTCGACTGGTGTCCAACCCCTCGCTCGCCGCCGAGGCGCTTGAGTCCCCGACCAAGGCCGAGGCGCTGCTCAATGAATTGACCAGCTATTCACCGTTGCGCGCCGCCGCGCTGTACGACGGCGAAGGCAACCGCCTGGCGCAGATGCAGCACGGCGACCGCCTGCACCTGCCGGACCACTACCGGCATATCGAAGCGTGGCGCCTCACCGAATTTCGCAGCAACCAGATCATCACCCTGCCCCGTGGCACTCAGCCTTCGGGGCATTTGTTGCTGGTGGCCAGCAGTGAGCTGCCGGTGGCGTTCTATACCGGCACGCTGACCGCGAGCCTGGGCATCCTGATTTTCAGTGTGTTGCTGTGGCTGGTCATCGCCCGGCAAATAAAACGCCTGATCACACGACCGATTCATGAACTTGAAGAACTGTCCCGCCAGGTGACCCGCGAGGAGAACTACGCTTTACGCGCCGGGCGTGGCAACCGTGATGAAATCGGCAGCCTGGCCGAAGCGTTCAACACCATGTTGTCGCGCATCGAAGCTCGCGAGCAGCAGCTCAAACGCGCGCGCGACGACTCTCAGGCCGCGTATGACCAGGCCCAGGGTTTGGCCGAAGAAACCCGGCATACCAACCGCAAGCTGGAACTGGAAGTCCAGGTACGCAGCAAGATCGAGAAAAAGCTCACGGGCTTCCAGAACTACCTGAACAGCATCATTGACTCGATGCCCTCGGCGCTGATCGCCCTGGACGAACAACTCTATGTCACCCAGTGGAACCAGGAAGCTACCGCCCTCTCCGGTACGCGTCTGGACGAAGCCCTGAACCAGCCGGTGTTCCTGGCCTTCCAGCCGCTCAAGCCGTACCTGCCACAGATCAAGGCCACCGTGGAGCAGCACACAGTGGAGCGGATAGAACGGGTCACCTGGATCAAGGACGACGAGCCCAAGCATTATGCGCTGACGTTCTACCCGTTGATGGGCGGCGCCGGGCGCGGTGTGGTGATCCGAATCGACGACATCACCCAGCGCCTGTCCCTGGAAGAAATGATGGTGCAATCGGAAAAAATGCTCTCCGTGGGCGGCCTGGCCGCAGGTATGGCCCATGAGATCAACAACCCGTTGGGCGCGATCCTGCATAACGTGCAGAACATTCGGCGGCGCCTGTCCCCCGAGCTGCCCAAGAACCTTGAACTTGCCGAACAGGTGGGCATCGCGCTGGAGACGGTCAACCGATACCTGCAAGGCCGCGAAGTCCCGCAACTGCTCGACGGCATTCAGCAGGCCGGGGCGCGTGCCGCGAAAATCGTTACCCACATGCTCAGCTTCAGCCGCCGCAGCAATCGCCAGATGGCGCCCTGCGATTTGCCGGCGCTGATCGACCAGGCCGTGGAAATCGCCGGTAACGACTTTGACCTGACCATCGGTTTCGATTTCAAGGGCCAGGCGATCATCCGCCAGTTCGATCCGCAACTGGGCCCGGTGCCCGGCACCGCCAACGAGCTGGAGCAAGTGCTGCTCAATTTGCTGAAAAACGCTGCCCAGGCCATTCACCTGCGCGAGGACGACAGCGAGCCGGGGCGCATCATCCTGCGCACCCGCCTCAACCCGCCGTGGGCGGAAATCCAGGTGGAAGACAACGGCATCGGCATGAGCGAAAACGTGCGCAAACGCACGTTCGAACCGTTCTTTACCACCAAGGAAATCGGCCAAGGTACCGGGCTTGGGCTGTCAGTGTCGTATTTCATCATCACCAACAACCACAAGGGCCAGATGGAAGTGCATTCCACCCTGGGCCAGGGCACCTGCTTTACCTTGCGCCTGCCTTTGGCCGGCAGCCAATTGCCCCCCACTGAACTTACCCAACTGGAGCACTGACCATGGGCTTTCGCCTGTCGAAGATCTACACCCGTACCGGCGACAAAGGCGAGACCGGCCTCGGCGACGGCCGCCGCGTGCCCAAGGACCATCCACGCGTGGAAGCGATTGGCGAGGTGGATACGCTGAACAGCCAACTCGGCCTGCTGTTGGCTAACCTTGAAGAACAAAGCGGCAAGCATCCGGGGCTGAAGGATGTGATTGAAGTGCTCACGCCTTGCCAGCACCGTCTGTTTGACTTGGGCGGTGAGCTGGCCATGCCTGTGTACAAGGCGTTGAATGCGGCGGAAGTGGATCGGCTGGAGGCTGCGATTGATCGCTGGAACGAGGAAGTCGGGCCGCTGGAGAATTTCATCCTGCCTGGCGGTTCAGCGTTGATCGCTCAAGCCCATGTGTGCCGCAGCCTGGCGCGCAGCGCCGAACGCCGTTGTCAGCACCTGAATGCGGTGGAACCGTTGGAGGGTGTGGGGTTGGCGTACATCAATCGGTTGTCGGATTTGCTGTTTGTGGCGGCCAGGGTGATTGCCAAACGCCAAGGTGTTGCGGAAGTGTTGTGGCAGGCGGCGGCCAAGCCACACTGAGCAGATCGTTCCCACGCTTTGCGTGGGAATGCATCAACGGACGCTCCGCGTCCCAAAGCGTGACGCAGAGCGTCGCAGGAGGCATTCCCACGCAGAGCGTGGGAACGCTCATCACACCTGCGGCCAGAACGCCCGAATACCTGCCACACCTTGCGCACCAGCCTCCCAAGCTTGCTCCCGCTGCGCCGGCCCAACCCCGCCCAACAGAAACACCGGCTTGCTGAACCCGGCGATCAACTCAGCCGCCTGTTCCCAACCCAACGGCTGCGCATCCGGATGGGTCTGAGTCGGCTGCACCGGCGACAGCGTGACAAAATCCACGTCCATCAACTCTGCCAGCGCCAGTTCTTCCGCGTTGTGGCAAGACGCCGCCAACCAGCGGTCTTTGGGCAGCGGCCGGCCCTTGCTCGCGTATTTGCGCAACTGCGCCGAGGTCATATGCCACCCCGCAGCAGGGAAATCCCCCAGCCACTCGAACGGCCCCTTGAGCATCAGTTGCGCCTTGCCAGCACACAGGCCCACCGCATCCACCGCCAGGTCACGGTATTTGGGGTCATAGCCGTTGGGCGCACGCAGTTGAACCAGCTTGATGCCACCGGCAATAGCCTTCTGGATACCGCGCAACAGCGTCGGGGTCTCCAGCTCGCCAGGGGTGATCAGATATTCGGCGGGCAAGCGTGCCGCGGCGACAATCGGCGCATTCGCCGCCGGAAATTCATAGTTGACCAGGTCCCGCGGTGCCACCCACGCCAACGGCTGCCCTTCAGCGCCATGGGGCTCGCCGGTAAAAGCCGAGACTTCCCAGACATCCAGCAATACCTGCTTGTCCGGATAGTCATGTTGCACCTTGATCAGCGGCCGCGCCGTGGTGACCTGGATGCCCAGCTCTTCCTGCAATTCACGGGACAAGGCCGTGGCAACCGACTCATCAGCCTCCACCTTGCCGCCGGGAAATTCCCAGAGGCCGCCTTGATGCTGAGTATCGGCACGGCGCGCCAGCAGGATCCTGCCATCGACACCGCGGATCACCGCTGCTGCTACATGTACTCGTTTCACCGCCAGTTTCCTCTTGGTATCAGGTACGGTATTCCGCGTTGATCTTCACGTACTCGTGGGACAGGTCGGTGGTCCAGATGGTTTCGCTGCAGTCACCACGACCCAGTTCGATACGGATGGTGATTTCTTCCTGCTGCATCACCGCCGAGCCCTGGGCTTCGGTGTAGGTTTCGGCGCGGGCGCCACGGCTGGCGATGCACACGTCACCCAGGAACACGTCGATTTTGCTCACGTCCAGGTCCGGCACGCCGGCACGGCCGACAGCCGCGAGGATACGTCCCCAGTTCGGGTCCGAAGCAAACAGCGCGGTCTTGATCAGCGGCGAGTGCGCCACGGTGTAGCCCACATCCAGGCATTCCTGATGGTTGCCGCCGCCGTTGACTTCAACCGTGACGAACTTGGTCGCGCCCTCGCCGTCACGCACGATGGCCTGGGCCACGTCCATGCACACTTCGAACACCGCCTGTTTCAACGCCGCAAACAACGGGCCTTCGGTGGAGGTGATTTCCGGCAGGTTGGCCTGGCCGGTGGCGATCAGCATGCAGCAGTCGTTGGTGGAGGTGTCACCGTCGATGGTGATGCGATTGAACGACTTGTTGGCGCCGTCCAGCATCAGGCGTTGCAGCACATCACGGGAAACTTTGGCGTCGGTGGCGATATAGCCGAGCATGGTGGCCATGTTCGGGCGGATCATGCCTGCGCCTTTGCTGATACCGGTGACGGTGATGGTCACGCCCTCATACACGAACTGGCGGCTCGCGCCTTTGGGCAAGGTGTCGGTGGTCATGATGCCAGTGGCCGCAGCCGCCCAGTTATCCACAGACAGATCATCGAGCGCGGCTTGCAGGGCGCCTTCGATTTTTTCCACCGGCAGCGGCTCACCGATCACACCGGTGGAGTACGGCAACACCTGGCTGGCATCGACGCCGGTCAACTGGGCCAGCTTGGCGCAGGTGCGCGCCGCCGCCACCAGGCCGGGCTCGCCGGTGCCCGCGTTGGCGTTGCCGGTATTGGTCAGCAGGTAGCGAATCGACCCGGCCACGCGCTGCTTGGCCAGAATCACCGGCGCGGCGCAGAAGGCGTTGAGGGTGAACACGCCCGCTACGGTCGAGCCTTCAGCACAGCGCATCACCACCACATCCTTGCGCCCCGGGCGCTTGATGCCGGCCGAAGCGATACCAAGTTCAAAACCGGCAACCGGGTGCAACGTGGGCAAAGGACCAAGACCAACAGCCATGAATGCGCTCCTTAAAAATAGGTGATGTCTGTGCCGTCGCTATCGACGGTGGGAATTAATGGCAAAACGCCGCGACGGCAAAGGCCGGTCGCGGCGCGGGGTGTTGCAGCGTCAGGCGAAAATCTTATTCGATCTGGCCGTGGCAGTGTTTGAATTTCTTGCCCGAACCGCAGTAGCACAGCTCGTTGCGGCCCAGCTTCTGGTCATTGCGAACCGGGGTCTGGGCCAGGGCCACATCGACCTCTTCACCCAATGCTTCAGGCTCATCCAGGCCCGGCGCTTCGTCGTGCTGGAACTGCATGCGCGCCGCCAGTGCTTCGGCTTCCTGACGCAGGCGTGCTTCTTCCTCGATCGGGTCTTCGCGACGCACCTGAACGTGGGACAGCACGCGGATCGAATCGCGCTTGATCGAATCCAGCAATTCGGAGAACAGCGTGAACGACTCGCGCTTGTACTCCTGCTTCGGGTTCTTCTGGGCGTAGCCACGCAGGTGGATACCGTGACGCAGGTGGTCCATGGTCGACAGGTGGTCTTTCCACAGGTCATCCAGCACGCGCAATACGATCTGTTTTTCGAAGGTGCGCAGTGCTTCGGCACTCGCTTGCTCTTCTTTCTCGTTGTACGCCGCCAGCAGCTCGGCCATCAGTTTTTCGCGCAGGGTTTCTTCGTACAGGTGATCGTCTTCGTCCAGCCATTGCTGAACCGGCAAGTCCACACCGAAGTCGCTCTTCAATGCCGCTTCCAGGCCGGCAACATCCCACTGCTCAGGCAGGGACTGTGGCGGGATGTGGGCGCTGACAGTGGCGTTGAGCACGTCCTGACGGAAATCAGCGATGGTCTCGCCAATGTTGTCGGCGGCCAGCAACGTGTTACGCATGTGATAAATCACTTTACGCTGTTCGTTGTTGACGTCGTCGAACTCAAGCAATTGCTTGCGAATGTCGAAGTTACGGCCTTCTACTTTGCGCTGGGCCTTCTCGATGGCGTTGGTCACCATGCGGTGCTCGATCGCCTCACCGGACTGCATGCCCAGGGCTTTCATGAAGTTCTTCACCCGGTCCGACGCGAAGATACGCATCAGGCTGTCTTCCAGCGACAGGTAGAAACGGCTGGAACCGGCGTCACCCTGGCGACCGGCACGGCCACGCAGCTGGTTGTCGATACGGCGCGATTCGTGACGCTCGGACGCGATCACCTGCAAGCCACCGGATTCCAGCACAGCCTGGTGACGCTTCTGCCAGTCGGCCTTGATCTGGGCGATCTGCTCAGGCGTCGGGTTGTCGAGCGAGGCCACTTCCACTTCCCAGTTGCCGCCCAGCAGGATGTCGGTACCACGACCGGCCATGTTGGTGGCGATGGTCAATGCGCCTGGGCGACCGGCCTGGGCGATGATCTCGGCTTCTTTTTCGTGGAACTTGGCGTTCAGTACCTTGTGCTCGATACCTTCCTTGTTGAGCAGGTTGGACACGTGCTCGGAGGTCTCGATGGTGGCGGTACCCACCAGGATCGGACGGCCCTTGGCCATGCCATCCTTGATGTCATTGATGATCGCCGCGTATTTCTCTTCGGCGGTCAGGAACACCAGGTCGTTGTAGTCTTTACGCGCCAACGGCTTGTTCGGCGGGATGACCATCACGGCCAGGTTGTAGATCTGATGGAATTCGAACGCTTCGGTGTCGGCCGTACCGGTCATGCCGGACAGCTTGTTGTACAGACGGAAGTAGTTCTGGAAAGTGGTGGACGCCAACGTCTGGCTTTCGGCTTGGATGTTGAGGTGTTCCTTGGCTTCGATGGCCTGGTGCAGGCCTTCGGACAGACGACGACCGGGCATGGTACGACCGGTGTGCTCGTCAACCAGCACGACCTGGCCGTCCTGCACGATGTACTCGACGTTGCGGTGGAACAGCTTGTGGGCGCGCAGGCCAGCGTACACGTGGGTCAACAGGCCCAGGTTGTGCGCCGAGTACAGGCTTTCACCTTCGGCCAATTCGCCGATCTGGGTCAGCATCTCTTCGACAAACTGGTGACCGGCTTCGTTGAGTTCGACCTGGCGGGTCTTCTCGTCGATGGTGAAGTGACCTTCTTTGGTCACCACGCCTTCCACTTCCTCGATGTGCTGCTCAAGACGCGGGATCAACTTGTTGATCTCGGTGTACAGGCGCGAGCTGTCTTCGGCCTGGCCGGAGATGATCAGCGGGGTACGGGCTTCGTCGATGAGGATGGAGTCGACTTCGTCGATCACGGCAAAGTTGAGTTCACGCTGGAATTTTTCATCCATGCTGAACGCCATGTTGTCGCGCAGGTAGTCGAAACCGAATTCGTTGTTGGTACCGTAGGTGATGTCGCAGGCGTACGCGGCGCGCTTCTCTTCCGGCGGCTGGAACGGCGTTACCACGCCGACGGTCAGGCCGAGGAATTCATACAGCGGGCGCATCCAGTTGGCGTCCCGGCGAGCCAGGTAGTCGTTCACCGTCACAACGTGCACGCCCTTGCCGGACAGTGCGTTGAGGTAAACGCCCAGGGTTGCCACCAGGGTCTTGCCTTCACCGGTGCGCATTTCGGCAATCATGCCTTCATGCAAGGTCATGCCGCCGATCAACTGGACGTCGAAGTGGCGCATGCCCATGACGCGCTTACCGGCTTCACGGGCGACCGCAAAGGCTTCGGGCAGCAGCTTGTCGAGGGTTTCACCTTTGGCTATGCGGGCCTTGAACTCTTGGGTCTTGGCGCGCAATTGCTCGTCCGACAGAGCAACCATCTGCTCTTCGAAGGCATTGACCAGCTGCACCGTCTTGAGCATGCGTTTGACTTCGCGCTCATTCTTGCTTCCAAAAAGTTTCTTTAACAAAGGCGCAAACATATCGGCAGGTTCTTCCACACATAGGGATGGAGGGCGCACCGTGAGTGGCCCGAGCAGCCCTCACGGCCGCATTGCGAACGCGCATTCTACCCGGAATCGTGGGTGAGGAAAGTGGCGTTGTTCCCCGAGGCAGGCACGGCGCTGTGAGAGGGCCTGTTTAAAATAAGGGCTTTTGCGCGAACTTCAACCCATGGAGCGCAGAAGTTACTTATTGATTTCATGGGCAAAGCCCAGCCGAGGCACGGCCGCGGGGTGTACCGGCGCTTTCTGTTAAGATAACCGCTCTGTTACCTAAGGTGTCTAAACATGGCATTTCGCCCTCTTACAGCCCGCGCGCCCGGCGTGTTGCTTCGCGAAGCCAAGCCGTTGAAAGCCATCTTTGGCCATGCCAAACGCCTGGGCCATTTGCAACGCCTGCTGGAAAGCCAGCTGCAACCTGCCGCACGTGAGCACTGTCATGTGGCGTCCTGGCGAGAAGGCAATCTGCTATTAATTGTCACCGATGGTCATTGGGCCACGCGCTTGCGTTATCAGCAAAAACGCTTGCAGCGCCAGTTGATGGCGTTTGAAGAATTCGCCGGCTTGACGCGCATTCAGTTCAAGGTACAGCCACCCACCGTGCCGCAAGGCGCAGTGGGGCATACCCTGGACCTGTCGGAAACGGCCGCCGAAACCCTTCAGGCCACCGCCGAAGGGATCAACGACCCGGGCTTGCGCGCCGCCCTGGAACGGCTGGCCGCCCATGCCCGGCCCAAAGCCTGAAACGTTATTTGCGTTTGCTGCCGCCCAATAACGAACCCAGCAGACCACGTACCAACTGGCGCCCCATCTGATTGGCGGCCTGCTGCATGGCTGACTTCAACGCCTTGCCCGCCGTGGTCCCCAGGAAGGCACCGGCCCTGTCGGTAAAGCTCGGCTCTTCGGCGGCCGGAGCAGCCTGCTCGGCAGGCCCAAGCTCCTTGCGGGCCATCAGCACTTCATAGGCAGACTCACGATCCACCGGCTTGTCATAGCGCCCCAACAGCGGCGAGCTGGCAACCAACGCTTTACGTTCGGCTTCGGTGAGCGGCCCGATCCGCGATTGCGGAGGAGCAACCAGTACGCGCTGGACGACTTCCGGCGTGCCCTTTTCCTGCAAGGTTCCCACCAAGGCCTCACCAGTGCCCAACTCTGTAAGCACCGACAAGGTATCGAATGTCGGGTTGGGACGAAAACCGTCCGCCACCGCTCGCAGGGACTTCTGTTCTTTGGCAGTGAACGCGCGCAAACCGTGCTGGATGCGCAGGCCCAGTTGCGCCAGCACCGTATCCGGCAAGTCGCCCGGCGATTGCGTGACGAAATACACGCCGACGCCTTTGGACCGGATCAGGCGCACTACCTGCTCCAGGCGCTCCTGCAAGGCTTTTGGCGTATCGGCGAACAACAAGTGCGCTTCATCGAAAAACAACGCCAGCAACGGTTTGTCGGCATCGCCGCGTTCCGGCAATTGTTCGAACAACTCTGCCAGCAGCCACAACAGGAAGGTCGCGTAGACCTTCGGCGCTTCATGCACCAAGCGGCTGGCGTCCAGCAGGTGGATGCGCCCACGCCCATCACTGGCGGGCTGCAAAATATCCTCCAATTGCAGGGCCGGCTCGCCAAACAGGGCTTCGGCGCCCTGCTGCTCCAGCACTGCCAGACGCCGCAACAAGGCCTGGCTGGAACCGGTGGTCATCAAGGCGGCGTCTTCGCCCAGTAGTTCCGGGTGATAGCGCAGGTGATTGAGCAGTGCCTTGAGGTCCTTGAGGTCCAGCAGCAACAGGCCTTCGCGGTCGGCCACTTTGAACGCCGCATAGAGCGCCGATTGCTGGCTGTCGGTGAGCTCCAACAGGCTGCCGAGCAAGAGCGGGCCCATTTCACTGATGGTGGTGCGCAACGGATGACCGGATTGGCCGTGGATATCCCACAGGGTGACCGGGTACGCCTGGGCCGTGTAATTAAGGAAGGGCATACCGGCGATGCGCTCGGCCACTTTGCCCTGGGGGTTGGCTGCGGCGCCCAGGCCGCAGAGGTCGCCTTTGATGTCGGCAGCGAACACCGCCACACCCGCATCACTGAAGGCTTCCGCCAGGCGCTGCAAGGTGACGGTCTTGCCGGTGCCCGTGGCGCCAGCGATCAACCCATGACGGTTGGCCAGGCGCATGGACTGGGCGATGGGCAGGCCGTCAAGGCCAGCACCGATAAGCAGTTGTGTGGAGTCAGGCATTTCGTCACCTATGGTTAATCTTTAGTGCCGCGAGGTCGATATAGACGGATGTAAGCCCGACAAAGACTAAAAAACGGTCAGATAATTCCGATATGGACCAACGGAGCTATCACCAGAAATACCACACCTTTTTTGACGCTGCCATTTTGCGCCTCCCGCATAGGATGCGCCTCGGATATTAAGACCTTAGCGGACCCTTCAAGCCATGAACAAAAATCTGCGCTTCAGCCACAAGATCCTGCTTGCAGCCTCCCTTATCGTCATCGCCGCTTTCGCGTTGTTTACCCTCTACAACGACTACCTGCAGCGCAACGCGATTCGTGACGACCTCAATAACTACCTGCATGAGATGGGCGACGTCACCGCCAGCAACATCCAGACCTGGCTCACCGGGCGTATCGCCCTGGTGGAAAACGCCGCACAGAACATCGCCATCAACCCTGAACAAAGCGTGGTCGCCAGCCTGCTGGAACAGAAAGCGCTGACCTCGTCATTCATGGCCACCTACGTCGGTGACAGCCAGGGCACCTTCACCATTCGTCCTGACACCAAGATGCCCGACGGCTTCGATCCGCGTGTTCGCCCCTGGTACAAGGGCGCCCAGGCCAGCAACGGTTCAACCCTGACCGAACCCTATATCGACGCGGCGACCGGGCAACTGATCATTTCTGTCGCCACGCCCAGCGCCAAGGGTGGCCAGAGCATCGGCGTAGTCGGCGGCGACCTGAGCCTGCAGACCCTGGTGGACAACATCGGCGCGCTGGATTTTGGCGGCATGGGTTATGCGTTCCTGGTCAGCGCCGACGGCAAAGTGCTGGTGCACCCGGATAAAGCCCTGGTGATGAAGACCCTGGCGGACGTTTATCCAAAAGACACGCCGAAGATCAGCGGCGATTTCAGCGAAGTGCAAGCCAACGGCAAGACCAATATCGTGACGTTTACACCGATCAAGGGCCTGCCCTCGGTAAACTGGTACCTGGGCGTTTCGGTGGATAAAGACAAGTCTTTCGCCATGCTCAGTGAGTTTCGCACCTCGGCGGTGATCGCAACGATCATCGCGGTGGTGATCATCATCGCCCTGCTCGGCATGCTCATCCGCGTCTTGCTGCAACCTTTGCACCTGATGACCCGAGCCATGCAGGACATTGCCGACGGTGAAGGCGACCTGACCCGCCGCCTGACCATCCAGAACAATGATGAATTCGGCACCCTGGGCAATGCTTTCAACCGCTTCGTCGAGCGCATTCATACCTCGATTCGCGAAGTGTCTTCAGCCACCGAGCACGTCAATGAAGTGGCCCTGCGGGTGGTCAGCGCCTCCAACTCGTCGATGGTCAACTCCGACGAACAGGCCAACCGCACTAACAGCGTCGCCGCCGCCATCAACCAACTGGGGGCCGCGGCCCAGGAGATCGCACGCAACGCCGCCCAAGCCTCCAGTCAGGCCAGCGATGCCAGGCACTTGGCCGAAGACGGCCAGCAGGTGGTTGAACGCAATATCAAGGCGATGACGCAGTTATCCAGCATGATCAGCACCTCAAGCACCAATATCGAAGCACTTAACAGCAAAACGGTGAATATCGGCCAGATTCTTGAGGTGATCACCAGCATTTCCCAGCAAACTAATCTGCTGGCGCTCAATGCGGCGATCGAAGCGGCGCGCGCCGGGGAAGCCGGGCGTGGCTTTGCGGTCGTGGCCGATGAAGTGCGCAACCTCGCTCATCGCACTCAGGAGTCGGCGCAACAGGTGCAGACGATGATCGAAGAGCTACAGGTGGGTGCCCGGGACTCGGTGACTACCATGAGCGAAAGCCAACGCCACAGCCTGGACAGCGTGGAAATCGCCAACCTGGCCGGCGAGCGCCTGAACAGCGTGACCCAGCGCATTGGCGAGATCGACGGTATGAACCAGTCGGTCGCCACCGCCACTGAAGAACAGACCTCGGTGGTGGAGTCGATCAATATGGACATCACCGAGATCAACACCCTCAACCAGGAAGGGGTGGAAAACCTGCAATCGACCCTGCGCGCCTGCTCGGACCTGGAACAACAGGCCTCGCGTTTGAAGCAATTGGTGGGCAGCTTCCGGATCTGAGGGGCAATACCGACCATTACAGCGAACGCAATGCGATCCAATGTGGGAGCGGGCTTGCTCGCGAAAGCAGTCTATCAGTTGAAGATGCACTGACTGATTCACCGCTTTCGCGAGCAAGCCCGCTCCCACAGGGGACCTGCGTTTAACCGACCGGCATAACACACCAATCCCAATCGAACATCTATCCTTACCTCAGGTCCATCTAGGGAGAGCAATGGATCGGAGGGATGTTCATCGTGCATATCGCTGACATAACCATGTTCTACGCCCCGGCCAGCGGTGGCGTACGCACTTACCTTGACGCCAAGCACCGGCGTCTGGCGCTCAAGCCGGGCATTCGCCACAGCCTGTTGATACCCGGTGCACACTTGAGCGAGCAGGACGGCATCTTCAAAGTACCGGCGCCCGCCCTGCCCTTCGGCAAAGGCTATCGCTTCCCCCTTCGTTTGGCGCCTTGGCGAAATGTCCTGCACGATTTACAGCCTGACCTGATCGAAGTTGGCGACCCTTACCTGACCGCCTGGGCCGCACTGGATGCCCGACGCCAATTGGATGTGCCGGTCATCGGCTTTTACCACTCCGACTTGCCACTGCTGGTGAGCAATCGCATGGGGCCTTGGTTTACCCCCAATGTTGAAGCCTATGTGCGCAAACTCTATGGGAATTTCGACCGAGTGCTCGCCCCCAGCCAGGTAATGGCCGACAAGCTCACCGGGCTTGGCGTCAGAAATGTCTTCGTGCAACCCCTGGGTGTAGACCTGCAAACCTTCACCCCTGAGGTACGTGACCCCGGCCTGCGCGCCGAACTGGGGATTGGCGAAGACACTCGACTACTGATCTTCGCCGGGCGCGGCTCCAAGGAGAAAAACCTGCCGGTGCTGCTCAACTGCATGAAACGCCTGGGGGAAGGCTATCACTTGCTGCTGGTGGGCTCCGGCATGCCGGCCAGCGTGCCAGACAATGTCACCGTGGTTGACGGATTCCGGCCCGCCCAACATGTCGCTCGGCTGATGGCCAGCGCCGACGCCTTACTGCATGGTGGTGACCAGGAGACCTTCGGCCTGGTGATCCTGGAAGCCATGGCCTGCGGTATTCCAGTGGTCGCCGTGGCGGCCGGGGCCTTTACCGAGATTGTCGACGAGCGTTGTGGCCTGCTGTGCGCGCCAAACAACCCCAAGGCCATGGCCGAGGCGGTGCGCGAGCTGTTCAGTACCGACAGCCGACGCCTGGGTGCTCAGGCTCGGCGCCATGTCGAGCAGCATTATGCGTGGAACACGGTAGTCGACAGCCTGCTGGGGCATTACTGCGCCGTGCTGGGCAGCCATGAACCGATGCTCGCCCATGGCTGAGCGCGCGCTGATGCTGGTACTGCACGACGTGGCCCCGCACACCTGGGCCGACTACCGGCCCTTCGTCGAGGCCGTCGATGCACTGGGCAACGTGCCCATCACTTGGCTGGTGGTGCCAGACTTCCATCACCATGACGACCTGGCCGCCCACCGCGATTTTCGGCGCCTGCTCGATAGCCGTGTCGCCAAGGGCGATGAACTCACCTTGCATGGTTATTACCATTGCGACGACCAACCTCGGCCGCGTACGCCAAAAGAATGGTTTATGCGACGCATCTATACCCACGAAGGCGAGTTTTACCAGCTGTCCGAGGCCGAGGCGTTGCGGCGGCTGACCGCCGGCATCGAGGTATTCCAGCGCAATGGCTGGCCGCTGCATGGCTTTGTTGCGCCAGCCTGGTTGATGAGCGATGGCACCCGGCAGGCATTGCGCCAGTTGCCGCTGAGCTACACCAGCGACCCACAACATCTTTATCGCCTACCGGACTTCACGCCTATCAGCGCCCCCGGCCTGGTGTGGAGTGCCCGCAGTGCCTGGCGCCGGGGATTGTCCAAAGTCCTCAGCGACCGCCGTGAACAGCGTTGGCAGGAGGCTGCGCTGATCCGACTGGGATTGCACCCGGTGGACATGCGCCACAGGTTTTCCCGCGATTATTGGTTGCACACCCTGCAACGCCTGCTCAGCACAGGGCGCGTCCCCCAAACCAAAGCCGCCTGGCTGGCCACGCAGCCATGGGCCGACTGATCTGGCTGGTGCTGGCCCTTTTGGTGGCGCTGGCCATTCCGGTATGGCTGGGCGGCGGCGAAAGCATTGCGCGCCTGCGCCAGTTTCCGTTGCCCCAGTTACTGGGGATGTTCGCCATGATCATCGGCTGCTGGCTGATCAACAGCCTGCGCATCCGCCTGTTGCTTGGCGAGCATCGCGGCCAGTTAGGGCCGCTCAAAAGCCTTGGCGTGGTGATATCCACTGAATTCGCCATGTGTGCAACTCCCGGCGGCAGCGGCGGGCCGTTGACCCTGATGGCCCTGCTGGCGCGCAATGGTATCCGTCCCGCCCATGGCAGCGCGGTGTTCGCCATGGACCAATTGAGCGACCTGGTGTTTTTTCTCTGCGCACTGGTGGGGATCTTGCTGTATGCGCTGTTCCATAGCCTCAGCCCGCGTCTGGAGTGGTTGCTGGGGCTTAGCGCCGTGTCGATGGTGGGTGGGGTAATCAGTGGCTGGGCCGTGGTGCATGTTCACCGGCGGCTGATTCGCCTGGCGGGTTTGGCACTCAAGGCCATGAAGGTCGGCGCTACCAGCCGCCGACGCTGGGCACGCCGGTTGCTGCGTTTTCTTGCGGCGTTCAGCGCCACCCTGAAACTACCCCGGAGCACCTTGCTTGGGGTCTTTGCGCTGACCAGCCTGCATTGGCTGCTGCGTTACAGCGTGCTGTACCTGGCGCTGCGCGGGTTGGGGGGCGAGGTACAGTGGGCCTGGAGCTTTCTGATCCAGATGTTATCCCTGACTGCGGGGCAGTTCAGCCTGGCGCCTGGTGGGGCCGGCGCTGCGGAATTGACGTCAGCGGCACTGCTGGCGCCCATGGTGGGCACATCCACAGCGGCTGCGGCAATTCTGATCTGGCGCGCGGTGACCTACTACTTCTATTTGCTGGCCGGTGCGCCAGTGTTTCTATTGATGGTCGGCAAACCGCTGCTCAAGCGTCTTTTTCAGGGGCGGCAGGCGGCTGGTCCTGCGCCTGTGTCTGCTCCCATAAACGCGCCGCGCCTGGAAAATCAGTACCATCCTCGGCATCCAGCGCGTCCGGGTCGTAACGGCTCAAACAGCCCTCGCCCAAGGTAGCAGGCGCCCGTGAGGTGGCTTTATCGAGCGGATCGCTCATGGGAATCTCCAGAAGCAGAAATAAAAAAGGGCCTGGAGAGTTTTACCTCCAGGCCCCGGTGTCTTTCAATCACAATCGCCGGGTCAGAAGACCACGGTCTTGTTGCCGTGCACCAACACGCGATCTTCCAAGTGATAGCGCAGGCCACGGGCCAGCACCATCTTCTCGACGTCACGGCCGAAGCGCACCATGTCTTCAATGCTGTCGCTGTGGCTGACGCGCACCACGTCCTGCTCGATGATCGGGCCGGCGTCCAGCTCTTCGGTCACGTAGTGGCAGGTTGCACCAATCAGCTTCACGCCACGCAGGGAAGCCTGGTGATACGGCTTGGCACCGACAAAGGACGGCAAGAAGCTGTGGTGGATGTTGATCACCTTGCCAGCGTATTCGCGGCACAGTTCCGGTGGCAGGATTTGCATGTAGCGCGCCAGCACCACTACATCCGCATCATGCTGCTTGACCAGACGCGACACCTCGGCAAATGCCGGTTCCTTGTCCTGTGGGTTGACCGGCACATGGTAATAAGGGATGCCATGCCATTCGACCATGCTGCGCAGGTCGTCGTGGTTGGAGATCACGCAAGCAATCTCGCAATCGAGTTCGTCGCTGTGCCAGCGGTGCAGCAGGTCTGCCAGGCAGTGGGATTCGCGGCTGGCCATCAGCACCACGCGTTTCTTCTGCTCTGTATCGGTGATGTGCCAGGTCATCGAAAACTCTTCGGCAATCGGCGCAAACGCCTCGCGGAATGCTTCCAGGCCAAAGGGCAGCGTATCGGCACGGATTTCGTGACGCATGAAAAACCAACCACTGAGATCGTCCGAGTGATGGCTCGCCTCGGTGATCCAGCCATTATGGGAAGCCAGAAAGTTACTGACCTTGGCAACGATGCCAACCCGGTCCGGGCAAGCAATCACCAGCCGAAAAGTGCGCATTAGGGGGAAACTCCAGAACTTCACAAAGGCCGCTATTCTAGCGATTACGCAGAAAAACTGCAGTATTCCCTTGCACCTTATCTTGAGGCATGGCCGTGGTAACACCCCTTAATCGTGTAAGGTTTTACCACCGCTATATGACGGTACAACGGCATGCTGAGGTCAGTAGCAAAAAATTAACGCGATTATCTTTGCGCTTAACGCTGACTAATTAACTCATCGGCCAGGTTTTCTCACACACATTCAATGTCATTCACCTGAATAACGTCTTAAATGTTTACTTGATGAAATTGCCTGACTATTATTAGGCCACTCACCCTGTCAATCAGCGTTCTACATAAGGTAGTCCACATGTCACTGATCAACGAATACCGCGCCACCGAAGAAGCTATCAAAGAGCTGCAAGCCCGTTTGAAGAACCTGTCCGAAGACGACAAGCTGAAAACCGAGCTGGAATTCGAAGGCAAATTGCGCACCCTGATGGGTGAATACTCCAAATCCCTGCGTGACATCATCGCGCTGCTGGATCCAGAGTCGAAAGTTAAAGCACCGCGCGGCGCTGTGAAAACTACCGGCACCAAGCGTGCTCGCAAGGTCAAGCAATACAAAAACCCACACAACGGCGAAGTGATTGAAACCAAAGGTGGCAACCACAAAACTCTGAAAGAGTGGAAAGCCAAGTGGGGCGGTGACGTAGTTGAAGGTTGGGCAACCCTGCTGGGCTAAGCCCGGTCGGACGTTCACCCGATACGTCACACATGAAAAACGCCAGCTTGCTGGCGTTTTTTATTGTCTGAATATTCTGTAGTTATGCGCTTACAGACTCAAGCGCGCCGCTAATGAATCCACATAGTCCTGCCATTGCGCCAGCACCTGGCACTGAAACGATGTAGCACTAACCGCCAACTCCTCACGCGCCTGCTTAAATGCCAACAGGGTATTCGGCGCCCCCCACTGCGCCTCCGACAAACGTTGCTGACAGAAAAGTTTCCAGCGTTGTTGCTCGTCATTGTTCAAGGTTTCAGGAAAGTTACGCGCCCGGTAGCGAAATAATAATTCCGGCAAACGATGATCATCGAACGGCCACTGCTGACGGGCTAATTGCGCGGGCTCTGCCATGCGAACTTGCTCACATAAACGGCGGTCACGATCACCAATAAAACCCTCGTAGAGCTGCTGCTCCGGGTCCGCGTTCGACGCAAAGTCTTCCTCGGCATAAATGGCCGCTAACTTGTCCCGCCAAACTTCCTGTGCGTCAGTTAGTCGCAGCGCCCGCGCGAGGCAAGCCTCCTTATCCAGTTGCAGGCGCTCAAGATCTTGCGGGCGCAGCACCTTCAACGGCGCAACCACCGGGCAGCGGTTGATATGCAGTAGCTTGAGCGGAACCGGCAGCTCACCTTCGGCCAGCTCATCGCGGCGCGTGTAAAGACGCTGGCGCAGGGTCGTCGCATCCAGGTCCAACAGCCCTTGTGGATCGAGCCCCAGGTCACAGACGATCAAGGCATTGCGATTGCGTGGGTGCCAGGCCAGGGGCAAGACCACGCCCAGGTAATGGCGTTCGGCGGAGAAACGCCCGGAGATATGCACCATCGGTTGCAGCAACCGCACCTGATCCATGACCCGTTGTTTACTGCGCAGTTGAAACAACCATTCATATAACTTCGGTTGTTTCTCCCGGACCAACCGCGCCAGGGCGATGGTTGCACGCACATCCGACAACGCGTCATGGGCCTGGCCGTGGTCTATGCCGTTGGCCTCGGTCAAGCGTTCGAGCTTGAGGGTCACACGCCCGTCCTGCTCGGGCCAGTTGATGCCCTCCGGCCGCAGGGCGTAGGCGGTGCGCATCACATCGATCAAGTCCCAGCGGCTGTTGCCGCCCTGCCACTCGCGCGCATAGGGGTCGAAAAAATTGCGGTACAGACTGTAGCGCGTCATTTCATCGTCGAATCGCAGGGTGTTGTAGCCGGCGCCGCAGGTACCTGGCGCGGCCAATTCGGCGTGCACCCGGGTCATGAAATCGGCCTCGGCAAGGCCCTTCTCAGCGAGGATACTCGGCGTAATACCCGTGATCGCACACGCTGCCGGATGAGGCAGGATATCGTCGCTGGGCTGGCAATAAAGGTTGATCGGCGCACCGACCTCATTGAGCTCAAGGTCGGTGCGGATACCGGCTACCTGGAGCGGGCGATCGTTGCGCGGGTTGATGCCGGTGGTTTCATAGTCGTACCAGAAAATCGAGGTCACGGGCTATTCCTGTGCTGAAGACCGACAAAGTCTAGGCGCTGCAAGGCGTCCGGGGCCAGCGATACCTTACTGTATAAATATCCAGAAAAACCTCGGGTGGTTGCTTCCATCCTCGACACTGCTAGCATCCGTGTCTCTCAAGTCGCCTCGCAGTGCCAAGGATCGCAATGCCATCAACCCCTCTGGATACCCACTATCAGATAGAAACGCCCGAGGGCATCGACCTGCCCCTGCGCCCTGCTGGCCTGCCCTCCCGGGCATTGGCGTTTGCATTCGACCTGGGCGTGCGCGGGATCATCATGGGTATCCTGCTGGTGCCACTGGCGCTGCTCGGCAATGTGGGGATCGGGCTGGGTTCGCTGCTGCTGTTCCTGGTGAGCTGGTGGTACATGGTGTTGTTCGAAGTGCTCAACCAGGGCTGCTCGCCAGGCAAGCAGGTCATGGGGCTGCGCGTGGTACAGGATGACGGCACGCCCATTGGCTGGTCGGCATCGCTGATCCGCAACCTGCTGCGTTTTGTCGACATGCTGCCCTTCGGTTATTTCCTGGGCGCGATCAGTTGCCTGCAACATCCGCACTTCAAGCGGCTCGGCGACCTGGCCGCCGGTACGCTGGTGGTCTACCGGGAATTGCCGCTGGTACGCCCAAGCATCCCTCAAGCGCCCGCCCTGCGCCTACCCTTCGCACTGGAGTTGAGCGAACAGAGGGCCATCCTCGGTTTCGCCGAACGCCAGGCCGAACTCTCGGCCGAACGGGTGCATGAATTGGCCGCCATCCTCGCAGAGCCCCTGCAGGTGTCTGCGCCGCGCGCCGTGGAGCAACTCAACGGGGTAGCCCGTGGTTTGTTGGGGCCGACATGAAGCAGAGCCTTTTTGAAAGCCGCCACCAGCGCCAATGGCATACCTTCGCCGAGCAGTTGACACAACTGGAGCAAGGTAAAGCCAAGGCCGCCGATGTTGCCGACTTCCCGCATCAATATCGACGCCTGTGCCAACATCTGGCCCTGGCTCAGCAACGCGGCTATAGCAGTTACCTGGTCGACACGTTGCAACAACTGGCACTGCGCGGCCATCAACAACTGTATCGCCATCGCAGCCAACTGACGGCAAACATACTGGCGTTTCTTCTCGCCGAATTCCCGCGCCTGGTACGCGAACAATGGCGCTTCGTGCTGATCGCTGGCCTGCTGTTCTTTGGCAGCCTGGTGGGGATAGCCCTGCTGGTGTACCTGTTCCCCGATCTTATCTACAGCATCATCAGCCCCCAGCAGTTGGCCGACATGCAGGGCATGTACAACCCCGACGCCAGCCGTCTGGGCCGTGCTGCCGAACGGGCCGCCAGCGAAGACTGGATGATGTTTGGCTATTACGTGATGCACAACATCGGCATCGCCTTCCAGACCTTTGCCGCCGGCCTGTTGTTCGGCCTGGGCAGTGTGTTCTTCCTGATTTTCAACGGCCTGGTCATAGGTGCAGTCTCCGGGCACCTTACCGACATTGGCTATGGCCAGACCTTCTGGTCGTTTGTCATTGGTCACGGCGCATTCGAGTTGAGCGCCATCACGCTGGCCGGTGCCGCAGGTTTGCAACTGGGCTGGTCACTGGTTGCCCCCGGGCGCTTGGCACGCAGCGAGGCCCTGCGCCTGGCCGCCCGCAAAAGCGTACGGATGCTTTGCGGTGTCATGGTGTTCCTGTTGATCGCAGCCTTTATCGAAGCCTACTGGTCCTCAACCACTCGCATTGAGCCCTGGATCAAATACGCAGTAGGCGCCGCGCTCTGGCTGCTGGTGGCCGCTTACCTGTCCCTGGCCGGGCGGAGTCGCCATGCGCCTGACTGACGCCAGCGTGGTGATTCGCCCGCGTACTTCCTGGGAAGCCATGGACCTGGGCGTACTGATGGCCAGGGAACACCGTGTCCTGCTGATGGGCAGTTGGGCGCTGGTAAGCTTGCCGGTATTCAGCCTGTTGACGGTGCTGCTCTGGAATTACCCGTCTTTGGTCATGTTCCTGTTCTGGTGGCTCAAGCCGGCCTTCGACCGCTTGCCGCTGTACATTCTGTCCAAGGCCCTGTTTGGTGAGCCCCCCAGCCTCAAACAGGCCGTTCGCCAGTGGCCGCAATTGCTCAAGGGGCAACTGTTCGCAAGCCTGACGTGGCGGCGGCTGAGCATGAGCCGCAGCTTCACCCTGCCCGTCAGCCAACTGGAAGGCCTGGACGGTGACGCACGTCAACGACGCCTTGGAGTGTTGCTGCAACGTAACGCTGGCGCCGCACGCTGGCTGACGACCATCGGTGTGCACATGGAAATCGGCCTCTGGTTTGGCGGCATGACCCTGTTCTATCTCTTCATCCCGCAACAGGTTGAACTGGACTGGGACTGGCAACGGCTAATATTCGCGTCAGCCTCGGACGTGCTTTGGCTTGAGCACCTGAGCAATGCCTTCTATGCCCTGGTCCTGGTGTTCTGGGAACCCATCTACGTCGCCTGTGGCTTCAGCCTGTACCTCAACCGCCGCACAGTGCTGGAGGCCTGGGACCTGGAACTGGTATTCCGTCGGCTGCGCCAGCGCCTGAGCAATGTTGCACCGCTGCTGTTGCTGGTGGTTGGCCTGGCGTTGCTACACATCAGCCCACCGACCATGGCAGATGAAACCACAGCCCATAAGCCACTTAGCACCCAGGCCGCCAGCCAATCCATCCAGGCGTTGCTGGAAAAGCCACCTTTCAAGAACCCGGAAACCGTCACACGCTATCGGTTTGGCGAAGAAAAAGCGCCGGTTAAAAACAAGGCCACGGGCGACGGCAAATTACCTGGCTGGCTCCAGGCACTGCTCGACAACCTTAACAGCGACACCTTCAAATACGTCGCCAAAACTTTGGAAATACTGCTCTGGAGCCTTCTGATTGGCGGCCTGGCCCTGGTGTGCTGGCGTTACCGTGAATGGTTGCGCACGTTCGTCAGCCGCCTTGGGCCTACTCGCACGGCCGCTCCCTCGCCCGTTCCCGCTCAGTTGTTCGGGCTGGAACTGGGCACCGAGACATTGCCCGAAGACATCGCCAGTACCGCCGAACAACTATGGCCCACCCACCCACGGGAAGCCCTTGGCCTGCTGTATCGCGGGTTGCTCAGCCGGCTGTTGCACGAGTTCGACCTGCCACTGACAAGCGCCGATACCGAGGGGCAGGTACTGGAGCGTGTTCATCATTTGCAACAACCGCAGTTACTGGCGTTCAGCGACGAACTGACACGCCACTGGCAAAACCTGGCCTATGGTCACCGTCTGCCGCCTTCTTCAGCCCAACAAAAACTGTGCAGCGACTGGCGTGCTCTTTTCAGTGACGGAGCGGGCCAGTGAATCGCGCGCTATTGTGGACAGCGCTGTTGTTGGCGTGCCTGGTGGGTGCGGGCGGCTTATATGCCTGGCACAAGGCAATTCCCTACGAGGAAGTGGTTGACCGGGGCCCGTCGCCAGAGGCTCGCGCCAATCCCTATCTGGCCGCCGAGCACTTTCTACGCCAGCACGGCTTGGTCGTGGCACACGCCAAGGGCCTTGAACGACTCGCCGAACTGCCCGCCAAAGGCCATAGCCTGTTGTTGCTGGGAGAGCGCAGCAACATGACCCCACGCCAGGTCGACCAACTGCTGGGCTGGGCAAAAGCCGGTGGCCACCTGCTCCTGGTCGCCGAGGCATTATGGGATGAAGAAGCCGGCACAAGCGGTGACCTGCTGCTTGATCGCCTCACTATCCGCCAAACCTTGAGCGACACCTTCGACGAACCCGTGCCACCGCGTAAAAAAAACAAACCGGATCTGACCAAGCTCTATGTCGACAACGAAACCGCACCGGCGTACTTCAGTTTTGACACTTACTTCAACCTCACCGACCCCAAGCACCTGGCGCAGTTTTCCGCCAACAGCGCCAAGTCCAGCCACCTGATACAACTCGACCTGGGGCAAGGCCGCGTAACGGTGATCACCGACAGCGACCTATGGAAAACCGCAGATATCGGCAGCCATGATAACGCCTGGTTGCTGTGGTACCTGAACCAGGGCACTGACGTCACCTTGCTGTTCAACAGTGACACGGACGATCTGTTTACCCTGTTGCTCCGTTATTTCCCTCAGGCCCTCGTCGCCCTGGTTGCGCTGCTTGCCTTGGGGCTGTGGCAGGCAGGCATGCGCCAGGGCCCGATCCAGACACCGGCGCCCAAGGCACGTCGCCAGCTGCAGGAACACTTGCAGGCCAGCGCGGACTTCCTATTGCGCCGCAGCGGCCAGGGCACGTTGTTGCAAGCCTTGCGACACGACATTCTGCGCGCAGCCCGGCGACGCCATCCAGGGTTCGAACACCTCGATGCGTCAGAGCAACGCCAAGTGCTGGAACACCTTACGCGACAACCCCCTCACATCATCAGCCAGGCGCTTGAGCCCGTTGCGCTGAAGCGGCTTTCCAGCGCCGACTTCAGCCGTCAGGTGGCGCACCTGCAAACCCTCAGGAATGCCTTATGAGCGACTCTCCACTGGCCACCGCCCTGACCGCCGAAAACCTTCAGCAGGCCAGCCAGCAGGCCCAGGCGCTGCGCGTGGAATTGCGCAAGGCCGTGATTGGCCAGGACCCGGTGATTGACGACGTGCTCACCGCCCTGATCGCAGGCGGCCACGTCCTGCTTGAAGGCGTGCCTGGCCTGGGCAAGACCTTGCTGGTACGGGCCCTGGCCCGCTGCTTTGGCGGTGATTTCGCCCGCATCCAGTTCACCCCGGACCTAATGCCCAGCGATGTCACCGGCCACGCCGTTTACGACCTGCAGACCGAACAGTTCAAACTGCGCAAGGGACCGTTGTTCACCCACCTGTTGCTGGCCGACGAGATCAACCGTGCACCCGCCAAGACCCAGGCAGCGCTGCTGGAGGCCATGCAGGAACGCCAAGTGACCCTGGAGGGCGAGGCGTTGCCCATCGGCCAGCCCTTCATGGTCCTGGCAACCCAGAATCCTATCGAACAGGAAGGCACCTACCCACTGCCCGAGGCCGAACTGGACCGCTTCATGCTCAAGGTGCGAATGGACTACCCGGATGCTCTACAAGAGCTGGATATGGTCCGCGAAGTGACGCGCTCGTCCAAGGCCGACATGCTGGAGGTACAGCCGTTGCGTACTGTGCTGCAAGCCGAGGACGTAGTAACGATGCAGCAAATTGCCAGTGACCTGCCACTGGATGAACAGGTGCTCGACTATGCCGTGCGCCTGGCCCGTGCCACGCGCAGTTGGCCGGGGCTGGCCATCGGTGCCGGCCCCAGGGCCTCCATCGCTCTGGTACGCGGTGCCCGTGCCCGTGCGCTGTTGCGCGGTGGCGAATTCGTCACCCCCGATGACATCAAGGGCTGCGCCCTGGCGGTACTGCGTCACCGGGTACGCATCGCACCAGAGCTGGACATCGACGGCTTGGAGGTCGACCAGGTGCTCCAGCAGTTACTCGACCAGATTGCGGCACCAAGGCAATGACGCGGCCATGAAACCGACTCGTCTGCTGCTGACCTGGCTGGGCGTTCTGCTCGGCTTGAACATCTTGTTGGGCGCTTCGGCAGCGTTGCAGTTCAAAGTGCCCGCCACCTTGCATTCGGTAGCCTGGGGCCTGCTGCTGGCCCTGTTGCTGCTGGCGTTGCTGGATGCTGCACGCTTGCGTCGCCGCCCTTCGACCCGCGTGTACAGAACATTGCCTGGTAGCCTGGCGCTGGGGCGCTGGGAAGAAATACGCCTGTGCCTGGAGCACGACTACCCGCAACCTCTGACCGTGCAGGTGTTCGATCACGTGCCCGATGGCCTGGCTGTGGAGAACCTGTCTCAATTCATTCAACTACGCCCCGGTGAACGTGCTGAGCTGGGCTATCGCGTGCGCCCCTTGCGGCGCGGGCAGTTCCATTTCAGTCGCTGCGAGCTGCTGCTGCCCAGCCCATTGGGGCTGTGGTCGGCACGACGATGGGTCGACACCCGCGATTCCACCCGTGTTTACCCGGATTTCGCGCGCTTATACGGTGCGCAGTTACGGGGTGTGGATAACTGGCTGAGCCAACTGGGCGTGCGCCAACATCAGCGGCGAGGGTTGGGCCTGGAATTTCACCAACTGCGCGAGTTTCGTGAAGGTGACAGCCTGCGTCAGATCGACTGGAAAGCCACCGCCCGCCAACGAACGCCCATTGCCCGGGAATACCAGGACGAACGCGACCAGCAAATCGTGTTCATGCTCGATTGCGGCCAGCACATGCGCAGCCAGGATGACGAACTGTCCCATTTTGATCACGCGCTCAATGCCTGCCTGCTGCTGAGCTATGTCGCCTTGCGACAGGGCGATGCGGTAGGGCTGTGCACGTTCGCCAGCGACCAGCCGCGCTACCTGAAGCCGGTCAAGGGCAGTGGCCAATTGAACCTGTTGCTCAATGCGGTCTATGACCTACAGACCACGCGAAAAACCGCCGACTACCAGGCGGCCGCCAGCCAGTTGTTGGCACGTCAAAAACGCCGGGCGCTGGTGATCATCGTCACCAACCTGCGGGATGAGGAGGATGAAGCGCTGATGGCTGCCGTCCAGCGTATCGGCAGGCATCACCGGGTACTGGTGGCCAGCCTGAGGGAAGAGGTCCTCGACCAGCTACGTCAGACGCCTGTGCAGACATTGCCCGAAGCCCTGGCTTACAGCGGCACGATCGATTACCTCAACACCCGCAACCAACGCCATGATCGTTTGAGTGCCCATGGGCTGTCGGTGCTCGATACCTTGCCATCGGCGCTGGGTGCCGGGCTGGTCACACGCTATCTGGAGTGGAAAAAGGCCGGGGTATTCTGAGGATGACTGCGCAGGGGTATGGCCAGGAAACGGCCACGACCCCACGCATAATTCAGACAGAGGCCTGCAAAGGATAAAAGCTGAAGTACTGCAACAGCGCGTTGATCAGGTGCCGGTATTCCTCGGGCGCCTCAAGCACGCTGAACCCCGAGTCGTAATGCTGCGGGGTGACATCCTCGTGGCTCCACAAGCAGGTTGCCGTGAGGTCAATCGCCTTGAACTCGCCTTGCGCCACCGGCACTTTCAAGCGCAGCTCGAAATCCACCTCGGTCATCATGGGTAACGAGCTGATCAGCATCAGACCGTTTTCAGACACATTTCCAAGATAGCCGATTGGCTTGTCGGTAATACGATTGAACACCTGCAGAAAATACGGCAGTTGATGCCGCTCGATCCGTCGTTCGGTAAACATGGTGAAGTCGCCATCCAATAGCCAAAAATCTGGCCGTGCCAGTGATTCGGAACAAGCAATCGCTCGCTCTCCCTGGATCTCGGTGTGACAAAACCTACCGCTTGTCACCAAACAACTGCCGAATCCGGGCCTTGCATCCGTTCGAATGGGAAACTGCACAAACAGACATTCAAAGATTAGCCCAAGACTGGCGACAGGCCAGCTATAAAATGACAAATACCATTACAACGACGCAGGCCTTGGTTTTGCCAGGCCTGCAGCCGGCAGATGCCCCAGTTGCTGCAAGGTATCGAGCCGCGCGCGGGCTCGATAGGCGTACTCGCTAGACGGGTAGTGGCCGATGATGAACTGATAGGTCTGCGCGGCATCGACAAACAGTTTCTGGCGTTCCAGGCACTGCCCGCGCAACATCGAAACCTCCGGTTGCACGTAGCGGCGGGTACGGCTCTCGCGATCGACCTGGGACAACTCCAGGGTGACACGCTGGCAATCACCGACCCCATAGGCGCGGTAAGCGTTGTTCAAATGGTGGTCCATCGACCAGCGGGTACAGCCGACAACACTGACGGCCAGGGCAGCAACGAGCAAAATTCGCATGGGGTTCTCCTGTCTTGTGCAGTGTATCGACCCCTGGTCGAAAATCTTCAAGGCGTTTGCCCATTCAACCGCAGCCAAAACAAGCCAATCGTCGATAAGTAGTGCAAACGAACAATGACTACAACGAAAGAGCATAGTAGCCTTCCCCAGCGCTTGAACTCAGGAGTCCGTGCATGTCCGTCCGTCGTACCAAAATCGTCGCCACCCTTGGCCCGGCCAGTAACTCGCCGGAAGTCCTCGAACAGCTGATTCTGGCTGGTTTGGACGTCGCCCGTCTGAACTTCTCCCACGGCACCCCGGACGAGCACAAGGCTCGTGCCAAGCTGGTGCGTGACCTGGCCGCCAAGCATGGCCGCTTCGTTGCACTCTTGGGCGACCTGCAAGGCCCGAAAATCCGTATCGCCAAATTTACCAACAAGCGGATCGAGCTGAAGATCGGTGACAAATTCACCTTCTCCACCAGCCACCCGCTGACCGAAGGCACCCAGGACGTGGTGGGCATCGACTACCCGGACCTGGTCAAGGACTGCGGCGTCGGTGACGAGCTGCTGCTGGACGACGGCCGTGTGGTCATGCGCGTCGACACCGCCACGCCGACCGAACTCAATTGCACCGTGATCATCGGCGGCCCGCTGTCCGACCACAAAGGCATCAACCGTCGCGGTGGTGGCCTGACGGCGCCGGCCCTGACTGAAAAAGACAAGGCTGACATCAAGCTCGCCGCCGAAATGGAAGTGGACTACCTCGCCGTGTCCTTCCCGCGCGACGCCGCCGACATGGAATACGCCCGTAAGCTGCGCGACGAAGCCGGCGGTACCGCCTGGCTGGTAGCGAAGATCGAGCGTGCTGAAGCCGTGGCCGATGATGAAACCCTCGACGGCCTGATCAAGGCTTCCGATGCCGTGATGGTTGCCCGTGGCGACCTGGGCGTGGAAATCGGTGACGCCGAGCTGATCGGTATCCAGAAGAAGATCATCCTGCACGCACGCCGTCATAACAAAGCGGTGATCGTTGCGACCCAGATGATGGAGTCGATGATCCAGAACCCGATGCCGACCCGTGCCGAAGTGTCCGACGTGGCCAACGCCGTGCTCGACTACACCGACGCCGTGATGCTCTCGGCTGAAAGTGCCGCCGGCCCGTACCCGCTGGAAGCCGTGCAGGCCATGGCGCGTATCTGCGTCGGTGCCGAAAAGCACCCGACCAGCAAGACCTCCAGCCACCGCATCGGCAAGGTTTTCGAAAGCTGTGACCAGAGCATCGCCCTGGCTGCCATGTACACCGCCAACCACTTCCCGGGTGTCAAGGCCATCATCGCCCTGACCGAAAGTGGCTACACGCCGTTGATCATGTCGCGCATCCGTTCCTCGGTGCCTATCTACGCTTTCACCCCACACCGCGAAGCCCAGGCCCGCGCGGCCATGTTCCGTGGCGTGTACACCATCCCGTTCGACCCGGCGTCGCTGGCACCGAACGAAGTCAGCCAGAAGGCGATCGACGAGTTGGTCAAACGCGGCGTCGTGGAGAAAGGCGACTGGGTCATCCTGACCAAGGGCGACAGCTACCACACCACCGGTGGCACCAATGGCATGAAGATCCTGCATGTGGGCGACCCGCAGGTCTGAGTGACAAGCTGAAAAACAAAAGCCCCGCCCTGTGAATGGCGGGGCTTTTTGCATTTCAGTGCAGGCCATTGTGTTGAATTTCAGCGCCTCATCGCAGGCAAGCCAGCTCCCACAATAGTCAGACAACTCGGTCTACTGTGGGAGCTGGCTTGCCTGCGATGGCGTCATCGGCTCCGGACGATAAGCTCCGATACCGACTTGACCAGGCTTTTCATAACGTAAAAGGGCGAGCCAGGAACACATCCGCCAGCAATTGATTACGCGGCAGGCCCGCCAGGAACAAGCGCTTGGAAAAGGCCTCGACGCTGGCAGGGTGCCCACAAAGCAAGGCCAGGGTGTGCCGGGAAACAAGCCGCAGTTGCGCCAATGCCGGCTGCAACTGCGCCGCGGTCCATAGCTCCACGGTGAGGTGCCCATGTTGCGCGGCAAGCGCTGCCAGGGGTTCAGCCAGATAATGAGCCTCGGCCTCATGGGCCAGGTGAATCACGCGAATCTCGCCTTGATGATCCTGGCGCAGTGCCTCGCGCAACACGCCCCACAAGGGGCCCAGGCCAGTACCGGAGGCCAGCAGCCACAAGGGTCGTGATTGCCAGTCAGGATCATAGTGCAGCGCTCCACCCCGCAGTTCGCCCAGGCATACAGGATCACCGACCTTCAACTGTCGCGCGGCATCGCTGAAGGCACCGGGTTGACGGCAGTCGATATGGAACTCCAGATACGGCTCCTCCTGGGGCAAACTCGCCAGGGAATAAGGGCGTGCCACCTGCCCTGCCCACAGCACCAAATGCTGCCCGGCCCTGTACCGCAGGGCACGTTCTGGTTGCAGGCGCAGGCGCAGTACCGTCGAACTCAGCCAATCGGCGCCCACCACCTGGGCGGGCAAGCCATCGCGCAGGGGATCAAACGCGTCGACCTTCAGGTCCGCAATGACCCGGCACTGGCACGCCAGCCGCCAACCTTGCTGGCGCTGCGTCGGGCTCAGGGCTTCGGGCTGCTTGTCGTCAACCTCACCCTCGCAACGCACCAGGCACGCATGGCAACTGCCGGCCCGGCAACTGAAGGGCACGGCCACACCGGCCTGATTCAAGGCATCCAGCAGGTTGCTGCCGGGGGTGACCGACCAGTGGCGTTCGCCGACATACAGTTCAGGCATATAAAGACTCGATCATAAGGAGCGCGCACAGGGAATCATGCCTGCGACAGTTTGACCATAGTCGGGTGTATCGGCCACCGTGCCGGGTTATACTGCCGCGCCTTTTTAGCGTCGCGCCTGCACCATTCTGGCGTGCCTTGGAAAGATGGCTTCAGCCGACCGATGCAACACTGAGGCCATCTTTATTGAATGTTCCCTTATAGAGGAGCGCGACTCATGACCGTGATCAAGCAAGACGACCTGATTCAGAGCGTTGCCGACGCCCTGCAATTCATTTCCTACTACCACCCCGTTGATTTCATCCAGGCCATGCACGAAGCCTACCTGCGCGAAGAATCGCCGGCAGCCCGTGACTCCATCGCCCAGATCCTGATCAACTCGCGCATGTGTGCCACCGGCCATCGCCCGATCTGCCAGGACACCGGTATTGTCACCGTGTTCGTGCGCGTGGGTATGGACGTGCGCTGGGACGGCGCAACCATGGGCCTGGACGACATGATCAACGAAGGCGTGCGTCGCGCCTACAACCTGCCAGAAAACGTCCTGCGCGCCTCGATCCTCGCCGACCCGGCCGGCGCCCGCAAGAACACCAAGGACAACACCCCTGCGGTCATCCACTATTCCATCGTCCCGGGTAACACCGTGGAAGTGGACGTGGCGGCCAAGGGTGGCGGCTCCGAGAACAAGTCGAAAATGGCCATGCTCAACCCGTCCGACTCGATCGTCGACTGGGTGCTCAAGACTGTTCCGACCATGGGCGCCGGCTGGTGCCCACCGGGCATGCTCGGCATTGGCATCGGCGGTACCGCCGAGAAAGCCGCGGTAATGGCCAAGGAAGTGTTGATGGAGTCCATCGACATCCACGAGCTGAAAAAGCGCGGCCCGCAAAACCGTATCGAAGAAATGCGCCTGGAGCTGTTCGAGAAGGTCAACCAACTGGGCATCGGCGCCCAGGGCCTGGGTGGCCTGACCACCGTGCTCGACGTGAAGATCATGGACTACCCGACCCACGCCGCGTCCCTGCCGGTGTGCATGATCCCCAACTGCGCCGCCACCCGTCACGCGCACTTCGTGCTCGACGGCTCGGGCCCGGCGTCACTGGAAGCGCCACCGTTGGACGCCTACCCGGAAATCGTCTGGGAAGCCGGCCCATCGGCTCGCCGCGTCAACCTCGACACCCTGACCCCGGAAGAAGTGCAGAGCTGGAAGCCGGGCGAAACCGTCCTGCTCAACGGCAAGATGCTTACCGGTCGCGATGCGGCGCACAAGCGCATGGTCGAGATGCTGAACAAGGGCGAAACCTTGCCGGTGGACCTCAAGGGCCGCTTTATCTACTACGTCGGCCCGGTTGATCCGGTGCGCGAAGAAGTGGTTGGCCCAGCGGGCCCGACCACTGCAACGCGGATGGACAAGTTCACCCGCCAGATCCTGGAGCAAACCGGCCTGCTGGGCATGATCGGCAAATCCGAGCGCGGCCCTACCGCCATCGAAGCGATCAAGGATCACAAGGCCGTGTACCTGATGGCCGTGGGCGGCGCCGCTTATTTGGTGGCCCAAGCCATCAAGAAGTCGCGCGTGGTTGCCTTCGCCGAACTGGGTATGGAAGCCATCTACGAGTTCGACGTCAAAGACATGCCGGTCACCGTTGCAGTAGACAGCAAAGGTGAATCCGTCCACATCACCGGTCCTGCCATCTGGCAGAAAAAGATCAGTGACAGCCTGGCGGTAGAAGTGCAGTAAGCACCTCATCCAAAAGAATAAAGGCGACTGCGGCCCCACGGCCCAGTCGCCTTTTTTATGCCTGGAGCAAGGGACTGCTCCTGATCTTGCTCTTGATCTGCTTTTGATCTTGATCTCAGGCGCCCCGTTAAACCACGCTGGCCGAACGCAGGCTTGAATTCGTGGGTAACCCGGCAGGACGCCGGGTTAGCCG
>NZ_MPOR01000111.1:0-290 GCF_001896155.1 Pseudomonas sp. FSL W5-0203 | reverse complement strand
AGCGATGCGTATGACAACCGTCTACGCATTTGCCGTGATCGTTCCGGGCGGATTGAGCGGCTGGATAACGGCGCGGGTCGCTCGTTGCTGTTGCGTTATGAGCTGGATCGCATCGTTGCGGTGGACTACCAGGTGCATCGCGCCAAAGGGCGTGAGCCCTACGTGTGGGAGACCGAGCAGAACCTTGTTTCCTACGCCTATGACGAACATGGACGACTGGTTTGCGCGACCAATGCTGTCGGTGAAAGCGAGCGTTATCGGTACGACGATCAGCACGTCATTCTTGAGCG
>NZ_MPOR01000090.1:0-2147 GCF_001896155.1 Pseudomonas sp. FSL W5-0203 | reverse complement strand
TGGTGGCGCGCTCTTCAACGCTGAGTTCGGTATAAGACATAGGGGCAGCACCGTACCGGAAAGGTCAGGTGTTGCACTCAGTTTTTGCCGCCGCCACTTAATAAACCGGTCCACTTTTTTTCGTCATTTCACGCAGCAAACCTGATCATCCGAAAGATAATAAAGTCCCTCCAGCTTTCCGCAAATGGAAGGAAGACCGAAAACCGGTTCTGAGGCATAAGAAATAGGCAGCTCGGATCTAATCGAACCGGCAAACTCCGAACTTTCCCACGTTGGAGTGACTATACCGCTCCAAAAACTTACTGCGTCTCCCTTATCAGACAATATAACAGGCTTTACGTATTCAATTGCGGCATTGGAGTCCCAATATAAATAACCGCGATACACAGCGCCACTTTCACCAAGAAAATCAGTTCGAACGATAATCTGAAAATCTGAGCACGTTTCCTGTTCGGCGAGGGGGCGTACAGTTGACTCATCCTCCACGGCTTCGTCCATCGGAAAAAACCAAACGCTATAGCTATCAAGATCATCAATCGTTAGCTCATATACTTGTTTGTCCGACACAAATCGCCCCCTATGTAATTAAATACAACAAAAGGGGACAGAATTACTTAATAGGCTCTCAACTCTAATTTAAATAAATCTGTCCCTTTTCTACCCATTTCTCCGATTTTTTATCCCGCAGGAACCGCATCGATATCAAACTCACCTTGCTCGTCAATTTCGGCGTCTGCTCTCAACACCTCAAAATCGCAGCCCCCTAAATTCAAATGGACATTTATTGCATACACTCCACTTGAGGAGGGTCTTATAAATTCGACCTGAAGAGAATAATCTCCTTCAGGCAGTTCTAGAGGAACCGTGCTCGAAATACTACCAACCTCAATATTTCTATCTATTACCGAGAAGGGAACTTTAAAGGCCCGAACCACGTCTGCGCTTATAGCGGGCACTTGTTCGTTAATGAAAAAGCTAATTATATGATCCCCTTCGTCGATCAAAGCTCTAAAAGAGACACTTCCTAACCTCCACGCAAATCCTTGCGCATAACTACGATCACTCCAATCATTATACGGCTGATCAAGCGAGCTTAAAAACACGCAAAATTGCGAATAAGACAAATATATACTTTCTCTAAACCCAGCCATTAGCCCACCACCTTAATTCAACAAAAGGGGACATATTTATTTAGTGCGCCTTTAAACTCTAATTTAAATAAATCTGCCCCCTTTTCGTTTGAACCTTTACATTAACTCAACCGAACCCAATCAAAACTGCAATACACCAACCAATTTGACTAGACAAAAAAATCAAACCACTAAGCTCTTTAGTCGATCACCCGCACTGAGTAGTTCGTCGGCAGAAAGCGGAGTATAACTAATTACAATCAAAACCCCCTCTTCAAACCCACACACTTCTTCTACATAACCATTCAACAAATCAACAAGTTCACGAGGCCCTTTTTCAAAGGCGCGAAAACACAATTCCTTATCGAAATAATTCGCTGCATTTATACGAAAAACGCCATCCCTACCGTTAACGTCTTTTTTTGTAGCATCACAAGCTTCCAACACTAAAGGCCAATCGCTCCTCGTAACACTCCAATCATGTAAAGCTGAGCGATAGGAGCCAAACGCCTTTATATAAACAGGAAAAACAACCTTCAACAAATACGAATAGTCAACTTTGGAGTCTGTAAATTCAATAAATAGCGTATCATCAAACTGCGCATCATCTTGGAGATACTTCTGATCTCGCAGAGCATATGAAATTCGACCTCTAACGCCGACTGGAAGTAGCTTATCCAATGACACCGAGGTCACCAACTCGCTTCCAATAGGGGGAACTTCAAAGGCATCGTTCAAACTCCACGGAACGCCCAAATCGCCTATAGCTCTCAAAAAATCTTTATGCCTCTCTTCGATAGACTCTGAAACACTAGGTCTATGCCGAAACTCAAGCTTATATTTAGTCATTACCGTGCCACCCTTACAGAAATATTTCGAACAAAAGCGAACAAAAGGGGACAGATTTATTTAATACGCGGCGGTTGCAGGAGCTGAGTGCAACACGGTTATTGAATTGAAGCCGGAGCATCATGCCGCATTGCCATGGAATTTTGCATGACCTCTCCCATCACCTCG
>NZ_MPOR01000008.1:0-190550 GCF_001896155.1 Pseudomonas sp. FSL W5-0203 | reverse complement strand
CTCTTCAACGCTGAGTTCGGTATAAGACATAGGGGCAGCACCGTACCGGAAAGGTCAGGTGTTGCACTCAGTTTTTGCCGCCGCCGCGTATAAAGGTTGACTCATCCGTCCATCGTTAGTCAAAATAGTATAATCAGAAACCAATCCAATTAACGAAGTATCAGTTAGACCATAGGTGCTGAATAACTTCGCTGCGGAGTCTGCGGAGATATTTGAGTCAATCTGCTGAAACTGTGAAAACAGCAATTGAGCTGCTTCAAACGCCATTATTCTAGCATACCCATTCAAGTCAATGAGATTGGATACTTCGGTCGCAATATATGGAGTTATGTAAACATCTGTAAAACGGCCCATGAACTTTACTACAACCTGATAGTCTTCTTCGTTATAACTTTTAAGCCTACTAGAGCTTGAGATATGTCGCCCTTCTTCGATAGCTCCGATTACAAGAAGAAGCAAAAGATTGGTATCAATAATTAGTCTAGGGCTACTCAAGACTACTTCTCCTTATAGTTTCTAAACCCCCTAAAACTATAACTATCAGCATCAACTAGAAAAATCTTATATTCCCTTCGACGCCCCATTAAGCTAGCGAGCTTTGAGATGTTGTCCGTACCAACGCCGAACAGATTATCTTCTCTATCAATGTCGTAGCTGAAGGTCACCTCATAAAGCCTGCCGTCAGCCGATGTCATTGCTTCCTCCAACGTAACATTCTTAGCTTTCGGAACTAGCTTCTCAACATTACCTCTAGCAACCTTTACAGCTCTATCGAAATCGAGTTCAGCCATGATTTATCCTCCATGTGATTCTCACATTATAGGGTAGGCGGCGGCAAAAACTGAGTGCAACACCTGACCTTTCCGGTACGGTGCTGCCCCTATGTCTTATACCGAACTCAGCGTTGAAGAGCGCGCCACCATTCAAATCGGTCGTACCCAAGGCTTCAGCCTGCGCAGGATTGCCTGCTTGATCAACCGATCCCCTTCGACCATCAGCCGTGAGCTGCGCCGTAACCGAGGTGCTTGCGGTGGCTACTCGGCCCGCCTGGCCCAGCAGCAAATGCAGGCCCGCCGCCAGGTTTGTCGACCGATGCGAAAACTGTTGCCGGGTAGCGAGCGCTTCGAACTGGTGACCCATATGCTGCGTGAGCGTTTGTCTCCCGAGCAGATTGCCGGCAAGCTGCGCAGCATGAACATACCCAACCTGCGAGATGCCTACGTCTGTCGCGAGACGATCTACAACGCGATCTATGCCCTGCCAGTGGGTGAGCTGCGTAAGGAGCTGATCATCTGTCTGCGCCAAGGCAAGACGACGCGCCGGCCGCGCTCTGGTGGCGTGGATCGGCGCGGCCAGATCCCCGAGATGGTCAGTATTCATGTGCGCCCGCCGGAGATTGAAGACAGGCTGATGCCGGGGCATTGGGAAGGCGACCTCATCAAGGGTAAGGCCAACGCCTCGTCCGTCGGTACGCTGGTGGAACGCACCAGTGGCTACCTGATGTTGGTGAAGATGAACGACGCGACGGCGACTTCGGCACTGGAAGGCTTCAGCGCCGCGCTCAATAGCATGCCGCTGGAGATGCGCAAGAGCATGACTTACGACCAGGGCCGGGAGATGGCGCGACACGCCGAGATCACCCAAAGAACCGGCGTGGCGATCTACTTCTGCGACCCGCACAGCCCCTGGCAGCGCGGCAGCAACGAAAACATCAACGGCCTGATTCGCCAGTACTTGCCCAAGGGCACAGACCTGTCGGTACATAGCCAGGAGAAGCTGGACGCCATTGCGCTGCAACTGAACATGCGACCGCGCAAGCGCTTCGACTTCAAATGCCCCATCGAGGTGATGGGAGAGGTCATGCAAAATTCCATGGCAATGCGGCATGATGCTCCGGCTTCAATTCAATAACCGTGTTGCACTCAGCTCCTGCAACCGCCCTGTATTGCATGGGTATATTGTCCGCCTGCTTCCACAGTCAAGCCTACAGACGGGAAAATGCAAGGAGAGGGGGACAGATTTTTTTGATTTTCTTCCTCCTCGTTCAAAGCAAACAACCCCCCCCCAGGTTTCGAAAGAAACCTGGGGGTTTGTAATTTTTGAGCTTGGAAAACCTACTGTTCTTAGATCATGCGCACGGCATATCTATTCGTACGCGCAGACGGTTGACGTCGTTGAAGGGTGATCCACCAGCTCTGGCACCAGGCTGTCATATTCGCGGTGCATTCCACGCGTGCCAATGCGTGTGGTCAGAATGTCGGTGATCGCCTGACTGATGTGCTAGCGCTCGCTGATAGCACCGCCGGTATGTCGATTCATGATGGATCGGCACCCCAGACTGGTCGCCGCCGGCCTTGACGCCGGTGTGCGGGTGTTTGACCAAACTGACGCCGGCTGCGATCACATCACTAGATACCTGGACTTGGCCGGTTACGTCTGACTCCTGGTTTGGATGTAGTCACCTTTGTGGGTGATGTCGCCTTCTAGGTTGATGCCGCCGAAGCGTCGCGAACTATCGGATAAAAATAGCGACTGCCAGAATTATAATAATCATGCCTAATGAGGCGATCGCAGTGATAATAGAATTAAGTTTTTTATGGAGTTTTTCAATTGTGGTGGTTAGTTTTTTGATTTCTACGTCATGGCAGGTGTGTTTTTCGCTGAAGGCTGCTGAGTCATTATCGAGAGAGCTTTTGTCTGCGTGAGCTGCAATGATACTTCCGCCTGCTCCTGAGCAAGCAAATAATAATACTTGCGAGTAGATATCCAAGTAATCTTTGTAATGCTGCGGAATGGTATTGGAAGGAACAAAGATGTAAATTATTTTCAAGTATAAAGTTTGAAATAACACGCCAAACATTATAATGAATAACCCTTTGATTACTCTGTCCTGCTTGAGGTCAAGTATCATGATGAGAGCCAAAAAGACACCTAGGATCAATGTTGATATGGCTATTTCTGGCTTGCCGAATATGCCAGCTGTGATAGGTGATACAAACGCTAGTATGAAAGCAGCCACCCACAAGCCTACGATCATTTTGTAGTTTGGCTTTGCCATGTTTTGCTTTCCTTGCATTTTAGTTCTCGATCAAAAAGAGTTCATTGAGTTGGTTTTGTCAGTAAGGCGTCGCGAATTATATCAAGGTCTATGTCTATGAAACCTAATAGTTCAGGTTGCTCGTAACGAATCTCTGGTGCACTGCGCTGAGCACGGTCTTTGATGGCTACGTCGCAATTCCTGGCCGATAGAGCGGGCGAGTTGATTGCGGGCGGCTGGCTGGAGTTGCTCCAGCGGGAAAAGGGGACGAATTTATTTACTTTATGGCCCGCACAGCGTTGTGTTTTATCGCTAACTTCGCCGACGGGAACCCTCATGTTATTTCCGGCTCAAGGTTGCTATCGAAAGTCCGGAAACAGCAAAGGTGAAACCCGCGCCCAGAATCGACCAAAGCAGTCAAAAGCCAGATCGCCGAGTTGTTGTGTGTGGCGTATGTTGACGCCGTCGGCAATGGGGCGGGTGAGTTTAAGGGATAGGCGTTTTTCGGCACGGCCTGCGCGGTTACGGATAGACTGGACGCCTCAATTTTTCAGGATGCAGCACTCATGTTCAAAGTTGCCCTCGCTTCCTTGCTGTTGACCTGCACTTTTTGCGCTCACGCCGGTACGACGGTCGATGTGTCGAAGATTTACGGCAAGATTCAGTTCGTGGACAGCTATCCCGACTACAAGGTGAAGGTGGTGAATCAATTCCCCGACCTCAAAGTAAAGAAGGTGGATTCCTGGCCGGATTCTGTCGGGAAATGGCAAACCGTCGATAGCTATCCTGATTACAAGATCCAGATTGTCGATTCCTATCCGGACTTCACTATTGAATATGTAGAGAGCTGGCCTGGAGTCAATTGATCGCGGTAAACCGTTGCAGGTGGTCTGAGACGGCTTGTGGGGCGGGCTGGTGATCAGGGCTCTGTAAAACCGTAGTCCTTCTTCTCACTCTTTCTGTTGATCTGGCCCAAGCTGTTAAGCAAATCGGGTATCTTTGCCGCCTCAGCCGCCAGCCTTCCTCAGGCGCAGCGCATGATCGATTGTTTAGGGAAGAATGGAATGACACTCAGGGTGTTGGTAGTCGGTGGCTACGGCAATTTCGGCAGCATCGTTTGCCGGCATCTGGTGTTGGCGCCGGGCATTGAACTGGTGATCTCGGGTCGCGACCCACATAAGCTGCAGCACAAGGTGGATGAGCTGAAAAGCCAGTCGAACACCGCTTGCGAAGGCTGGTGCGGCGATGCCATGGGCGCCGGGTTCGCCTCCGTTTTGCGGTCGATGAACATCACGTGGGTGATCCACACCGGCGGCCCGTTCCAGGGGCAGTCCTATGCTGTCGCCCAGAGTTGCATCGACGCTGGCGTGAACTACTGCGACTTGTCCGACTGCCGCACCTTCGTCAACGGCGTGCGCGTGCTGGATGCACAAGCACGGCAGGCAGGCGTGGCGATCCTTAGCGGGTGCAGCTCCGTGCCGACGCTGTCGTCCGCCATCATCGATCAGTATCGCTATCGCTTCACCCGTATCGACTCGATCGAGCACGGTATTTCCTCCTCGGCCAAGATGCCGGGCCTGTCCACCGTCGAAGGTGTGCTGGCTTACGCGGGCAAACCCATCAAGCAGCTCAGGCATGGCCAGGTGCATGAAGTGCTGGGCTGGCAGGACCTGACGCTGCGCAAGATGCCTGAGCTTGGCACGCGGGTATTGGCGAATGTGGACGTGCCCGACATGGACATCTTTGCTGGCCGCTATGGTGCCCACACCCTGAGCTTTAAGGCTGGTGCGGGGCTCAAGCTTGGCGGTGTCGCCAACTATCTGCTGGCCCAGGCGCTGCGGTGGGGCGTGGTGCGTGATCATCTTGCCTGGGCTGCGCGGCTGCGTCGGCTGGGTACTTGGTTCGAGCGCTTTGGCGATGGCAAAAGCGCGATGTACATCGACGTGAAAGGCCTTGGTGCAGAAGGGCAACCGCTGTCCCTGGCGGTGCAACTGACGGCGCTGAATGACAAAGGCCCGGAAATCCCCAGCTGCGCCGCCGTTGCTCTGGCCCTTAAAGTCGCCCAAGGCTATGTGCCTGAACCCGGTGCGCGGCCGTGCGTTGGCGAAATCACCGTCGACGAATACATGGCCGCTATCAACGACCCGGCGAACCTCAGCCTGGCCGTGCATTTCTCTGACGGGCAGGGCTGACCATGCTCTATCTGAGCCTGAAATACATCCACATCATCGCGGCGATTTTCCTGTTTGGCTTCGGCATGGGCTCGTATCTGTATCTGATCGCCGCGAGCCGTACGGCCAACCCGCAAGTGATTGCCCATGTGGCGCGGATGGTGGTGCAGTTCGATACCTGGATCACTACGCCGGCGGGCGTCATTCAGATCATTACCGGCTTTGTGTTGGTCAAGCTTGCCGGACTTGGGTTGACCACCGAATGGGTGCTGACTTCGCTGATCATCTTCCTGTGTGTGGGGGCTCTTTGGCTGCCGGTGCTGGTGCTGCAGAAGCGTTTGCAGCAGATGGCGCTCAGTGCGGTTGAGACGTGCAGCGCGCTTGGTGATGGATACCGCGGCGTCTATAGGCAATGGTTCTGGATGGGTGTTTTGGGTTTCTCTGGGATGTTTGTGATCGTGCTGATCATGGTCACGAAGATGACGCCATGGCAGTTGATTGGGCTGTTGCTGTGTGGCTGACATCAGCGCTGGCCGTTGCACTTGAGGCACTCGGGCTGAAATAAATGCCGTTCAGGGCTTGGTATTCCAAGCCACCGCACACAACGCCAAACCCGCCACATTCAGCGACACAGGATTAAACGCTTCCCTGAGCATCGACGGGCTGAACACCGCCACATCCACCAGCAGCCCCGCCAGCGCAGTCGCAGCCACTACAAGCGGCCAGATACTGCGTGGCGAAAGCAGTATCCATATCGCCAGGGCAATTTCCCCAACCCCCGCCAGCGTGGCGAACAACTGCACCTGCTCGATCCCGTGCGCCTGGATCATTGCCCGCTCACCCTGGCTTAGCCACAGCAGCTTTGGCACCAGCCCATGGTAGGCAAACATGAAAGCCAGGCCGCCCCGGGCGATCCAGTTGATGCGCACCAGGGAATTCATGGCTGATCCTTTAAAAAGCGCTGTTCATGATCCGCGTTCGGCAACAGACAGGTATCGTATTTCCCGAACAGCCGATAGCGATTGCGCGCGATGCGGTCGTAAGCCCAATCCCGAAGAAAGCGCGGGATGCCGCGCAGGAGCAGCATTGGGTGCCAGCGGGCAGGCAGTTGCGCAATGATTTCCAACACCGCCTCCGAACGCTCCCAACAGTGCCGATCGCGGATCACTGCGAGGGTGTCGAACTGCTCCAGCGGCAACCCCGCCCACGCCAGCAGCGCCTGACCCTCGGGTGACTGCACGGCGGCTAATCGCAAGCGCCGTTGGTGGTCGTGGCGGATCAGAAACCTTGCCCAACCGTTACACAGCTTGCACACCCCGTCGAACAACACCACGGTTTCACCGGGCTTGAGGAATGGCGCGGGCGTAGGGCGGGTGTCGGAGGCAGGCATGTGTGTAGGTCCAGTCGGGCCGGGTCGGCCTGGATCATACCTGCCTTCGCCTGCACTGTAATGTTTGGAACCACTCCCACTGGGCTTCAGGATTGGAGAATACCGAAGTCTTTTCGTACCAAACGATCATCAATGCCTATGCCGATGATGCACATCCGGAAAATGCGCGTGGCTGTGGGTCATCACCTTGTGAACATGCACATGACTGTGCGGCTGCGCCGGATCCCACTCAAACCCATGCTCATGCTGGTGATGTTCATCATGCACATGCCGATGCCCATGTTCCGTGGCTTCATGCACATGTTCATGGGCATGCCGCTCCGTCAGGTGCAGCCACACGCCTACGGCCATCAGTGCCGAGGCAATCCAGAACGCCACGGTCACCGACTCGCCAAATACCAGCAACGCCACTGCGGCACCGAGAAAGGGTGCCGTGGAGAAGTAAGCGCCGGTGCGCGCGCTGCCCAGTCCGCGGAGGGCCAGCACGAACATCACCAGGCTGATGCCATAGCCGAGGAAACCTACCAGTAGAATCGGCGCCAGTTGCGCCACGCCCGGAATCTGCGCCCCCAGGTAAAGCGCCAGGCTGCAATTCACCAACCCCGCAATCAAGCCCTTGGCCCCAGCGATAAAGAGCGCGTCAGACGCCGACACCTTGCGCGTCAGGTTGTTATCAATGCCCCAGCACAAACACGCCAGCGCAACGGCGAGCGGTCCGGTCCAGTCCTGATGGCTGCTGTCAGCACCGGACCACGACAACACCACGCCGCCCAACACAATGGCAAGCATGCCGAGGACGATGCGTCGGTCGGCGTTTTCGCGGAACACGACCCAGGCGATCACGGCGGTCAGTACCGATTCAAGGTTGAGCATCAGGGAGGCGCTGGCGCTGGTGGTGCGGGTCAGGCCGAACATCAGTGCAACGGGGCCGAGGAGGCCGCCGAAGGCGATGGCGCCAAGTAGCCAGGGCCATTCCGATGGGGTTAGCCCGGTAGGTTTCCAGCCGCGATCACGGATCAAGCGCACACCGGCAAGGCCAATGCCGCTGCCGAGGTAGAGCAGGCCGGCGAGCAGGATGGGCGAGAGGCCCAGGCCAAGACTTTTGGCGAGCGGGGTGCTGGCGCCGAACAGGGCGGCGGCCGCGAGGGCGTAAATGATGCTGAGGTTCATGGGCCATCCTCGAAAGTCAGGCCCATGATACGTCGCTTGCCGGGGTCAGCGCCCTGGCAATTTCGTACTTTATTGCGCGGTTTTCAGCTTGATCACATCACCGGAGATTTTGGTGGTGTAGCCGTTCAATACCCAAGCCCAGAACCACTTTTCCTGCACTTGTGTGTTGATCAGCGCGTCGCCGCCCTTGGCCTTGATGGCTGCATCCTGGGCGCGCACGAAGCGGTTGTTCTGGCCGATGGGGATAACGCCCAACAGCATGATGCCGGTGGCGCTGGCTTCGCTGTGGCCGAGGACGGTGTATTGGCTGGCGTCGTATTGCTGGGTTTTCATGGCGGTGCCGGTGCAACCTGCCAGGGTGAAACCAAGTACGGCTGCTGCAACGACTTTACTGACGTATTTCACTCATAACTCCATAGGTTCAATCTCGAGATTCAATTCTCGGGGGGGCGACACTCTAAGCGCTCAGTTGGCAGATTGAAATCAATCAGCGAGGCTGGGTCGCAGTCTGGCGGGTACTGCGCGGTGATCCCATTGCAGCCTGGTTGGGGCTCGACAGCGCCCACATTTATTCTTCGGCGTGTCAGAGATGCAGCCACGCCAGGCCACCCAACATCACCGCCACCCCGCCGGCGGTGTACGACATGCGTTTGAGCCATTCCTTGCGCGTGAGCAGGGTAATCGCCGCCAATGAAATCGCGATCTGAATCGCCGTCATCGCCTGGGCCCAGCGATGGTGCTGGTGCAGCGCTTCCTCGGATTTGTGGTCCCAGTCCCGTGAAGTGGCCTCAAGCGTTTCGGCCTGTTTACGCACTTCTTCCTTCTGGCGCTTGTAGCGCTCGATCTCCGCCTGGTAATGCGCCGCATCCACGCCGGGAATATGGCTGGCCAGTTCTGCCAGGTTCTGGCGGCTGGATTTGGCCTGGTAGTAGTTCCACTGGTTAGCGGCTTCGGTCTTGATGATGGCGGCGTTGTTCTTGTCCATCGCAGCTTCACTTTCGCTGGAGCCGGCCTGATAGCTGAGCATGGCACCGACGGTCGCCATGATCGCGGTCATCACGGCGATACGACTGGCAAAGCTATCGCCGCGGCCGTGAGCATGCTCGGTGGTGTGTTCAAGGTGTTTTTCGTGGGGGCTGGGAACTTCGAAGGCTTCGGACATGGGGCGACCGCGAACGGATTGAGGTGCGCTGATTGTTCACCAGCGCAGCTGTCTCAAGCCTGTACGTAACGCTGCAAACCTGCCACCAGTGCATCGAATGTCACCCGGCAGCGTGGGCTGTTGCGCAGGTCTTCGTGCATGCTGACCCAAGTGTCCATTTTAAACGCGAAGCCGTCAGGCAGCACTCGGCGCAGACGTGGGTCGCGCTGGGCCAGTTGTACCTGGCACCCACCGATGCCGGCACCGGCGCGGATCATTGCCAGTTGCGCCAGGTCGCTGTCGCTACTGATGGCGAAGGCGTTGCGCTCAAAACCCTTGATTGCCAGGCTGCGGATAAATGCAGTGGCTTGATCAAAGCCGATGACGGAGTGGCCGGCCAGGTCGTGCATGTGTTGGGGGATGCCGTGTTGCTGCAGGTAATCGTCACGGGCATGCAGGCCGACTTCGATCAGGCCGATACGCCGCGCCAGCAGCTGCTCCTGGCTGGGGCGCACCATGCGCACGGCAATGTCGGCTTCCAGCTGCAGCAGGTCGCTCAAGCGGTTGGTCAGCACCAGTTCCACCTTCAGGTGCGGGTGTTCCCGGCGCAATTGCGTGATGATCGGCGGCAGTACCTCCACACCCACCACTTCACTGGCCGATACTCGTACCACGCCACGCACCTCATCGCCTTGGGACGAGGCGGCGCGTTCAAGGGCGGCGGCGGTACGCGCCATGGTTTCTGCATGCGCCCGCAGTGTGTGGGCGACCGTAGTGGGTAATAAGCCTGAGGGCGAGCGGGTGAACAACACGACGCCCAGCGCCGTTTCCAGCGCGGCGATGTGCCGCCCTACCGTGGGTTGGGTGATGCCGAGCTGCCGTGCGGCCCCCGACAGCGATCCTTCCTTGAGTACACCGAGAAATGACCGGTAAAGCTCCCAACCGATATTCGTAGCCATACATAAATGTATAGCGGCTCGATACCCTTGGGCAATTCCTCTATAGCTGTTCCGCATCCAACATACCCTCATCAACCAACAGTGGGAGAGGGTGATGAGCAAGGTTCTGGTTTTGGGTGCAACCGGTGGCATTGGTGGCGAAGTGGCGCGGCAGTTGAGCGCGGCGGGCTGGGAGGTGCGGGCGTTGACTCGGGATCTGATCAAGGCTCGCAGCCAAAATCCTGTTTTTACGTGGCTAAAAGGCGATGCCCTGAATCGCGACGACGTGATCGCGGCCGCCCGGGGCTGCGCGGTAATCGTGCACGGCGTCAATCCGCCGGGTTATCGCAAATGGGCCGAGTGGGTGTTGCCGATGATCGACAACTCCATTGCGGCGGCCATCTGCGAAGGCGCGACAGTCGTGCTGCCCGGCACGGTCTACAACTTCGGGCCGGATGCATTCCCTGTGCTGCACGAAGACTCACCCCAGCACCCGCTGACTCGCAAGGGCGCGATCCGTGTGCAGATGGAGCAGCGCTTGCGAGCCGCTTCCACTCAGGGCGCCCGGGTGGTGATTGTGCGCGCTGGGGATTTTTTCGGCGCCAGGGTGGCCAATAACTGGTTTGCCCAAGGCTTGGTCAAACCCGGCAAACCGGTGCACACCATCCGCTACCCAGGCGATTACGGCGTGGCCCATCAATGGGCTTATCTGCCGGACGTAGCGCGTACAATGCTTGAGTTGATTGAGCGTCGTGCCAGTCTTGGCGCCTTCGCCTGCTTTCATATGGCTGGGTACATGGATGCGGACGGTACGCAGATGGCTAAGACGATCCAGCGTGTGGTGCTGCGCAGGACGGGCCAGCAACCCAGGGTCGGCGCGTTTCCCTGGTGGTTGTTGAACTGGGCGGCGCCTTTTGTCGTCACCGTGCGTGAGGTGCAGGAGATGCGCTACCTGTGGCAAACACCGTTGCGCCTGGATAACCAGCGCCTGCTCGCGACGCTCGGCCATGAGCCCCACACACCGCTGGAACAGGCGGTGGAGGCCACCCTGGTTGGCCTGGGTTGCCTGCCTACTTGCGTTTGATCAGGCGTGCATACACGGCGAGGTTGACCACCACCACCACGGCCCCCAGCACTAATTGAGTATTCGCAGTCAGCCCGGCGGGGTAGATCAGCGTCAGGATGTAGTGCTCGATAAACCCACCGCCATAACCATCCTGCCCGGCCAAGTGGCGAAACAGGTTTTCCCAACGTGTAAGGGGGCAGGGCAGGTGCAGCACCTCTACCGCGATGCCCCAGGCAACGGCGGGCAGGTGCAGCCACATTACCCGGGGCCACTTCAGGGTGAGCAGGCCGCCGAACAGCACGAACAGGATAAAGGCCAGGTGGAACAGCACAAGGCCGTCGGCGGCTAGGCGGTAGAGCATGTTTGAGCTCGATGTGAGGTGAAGGGGGACGTGAATTTTTGCAGCGCGCCGTTATAGCTCCAGTTGACTGGCATTGATACCGAACGCTTTGGCTATCTTTTCCCGCGTGGTGCGGCGGGGTTTGCTGACCGCTTCCTGCTGGGCAAATGCCGATTGTGAAATACCCAGGCGTTTAGCGACTTCTTCCTGGGTCAGGCTCAGGTGCTCGCGCCACGCGCGAATAGGTGTTGCGCCATCCACCAGGCGGCTGACTACCGCATGGGGGATCAGGTTTGGATCGTTTTGCTGCGCCACATAGTGTTCATAGGGAATCACCACATAGGCTGGCTCGCCCTGCGTATTGTGGATGATCTGTACGGCAGTAGGTTCGCTCGTCACGTTTTTTAACCTCTTGGATGCTGACGACCTGGATGCTGCCGTCCCAGTCGAAAAGGACCCGGTAATGACCTACCCGCAAGCGATAGCTGTGAGGATGGTTAACCAGTGCCTTGACGTTGATTGCATCGGGCATGTGTTCAAGAGCGGACACGGCATCGCGTACCTGTTGCTGATGATACGAATGCAACCGAAGCAATTGTTTGACGGCTTTTCGCGTCCATTGGATTGAATTCATGGGAGGTTAATAAGTCTTTTATAAGGTTTGCAATCGGTATTTTCAGATCCGCGTCAACGGGTCATGACGTTTTCCTCTCAAACCCTAGACGGCCGCCGTCAGCGCCGACGGGTAAAACTGTTGCGTGGTATGAATCAACGGAAGGCCCACGAAGGTTGCTTGCAGGCAACGAGGGCCGTTATTGTGCTGAATCCTTTTAGTCCTCGCCCCAAGGTTGTGTTGTGATGAATGCACCGCGTACCGCTGTCCCGATCAAAGCCGTGATTTTCGATATGGACGGGTTGTTGCTGGATACCGAAGGCATCTACACCGAAGTCACGCAGATCATTGCCGAACGCTATGGTCGTACCTACGACTGGGGCATCAAGCAGCACATCATCGGGCGGGGTGCCCAGGATTTGGCCGATTACGTGGTCAAGGCCCTGGACCTGCCGATCACGCCCGCCGAGTTTCTGGAAATACGCGAACCGCTGATGAGCGAGCGCTTTCCCAAGGCCTTGGGTATGCCCGGTGCCGAGGCGTTGGTGCGGCACTTGAAGGCGCACAATATTCCGATTGCGGTGGGTACCAGTTCATCGCGTAACTCGTTTGGCCACAAGACCACCCTGCACCGTGAATGGTTTGGCCTGTTCGACACCATCGTCACCGCTGACGACCCGGAAGTAGGCGCTGCCAAGCCCGCGCCGGATATCTTCCTCACCGCCGCGCGCCGGTTGGGTGTAGCGCCTGAGGATTGTCTGGTGTTCGAAGATTCGCCGTTCGGCGTGACGGCGGCGAAGGCTGCGCACATGACCGCTATTGCGGTGCCCGATGAGGCGATGGCTGACAGCAAGTACCAGCATGCTGACCAGATTATTCGCAAGCTCGCCGACTTTGATTTGGCCGCCTACGGCTTGCCTCCCATGGCCTGACCCCGCGCGGTCAAAAATGTGGGCGCTGGCTTGCCTGCGAAAGCGGTAGTGCAGTGACAGATGTCGCACTGACACACCGCCTTCGCGGGCAAGCCCGCTCCCACATTTGGTGTGCGGTTTTGCAAAATCAGGCGCTGAAACCACCGTCGATGGTCAGGCTGGCGCCCGTGATATAGCCGGCCTCCGGCCCGGCCAGATAGGCCACAAAACTGGCAATCTCCTCCACATGCCCATACCGTCCTACCGCCATCAACCCGATCAGGCTGTCGGCAAAATCACTGTTCGCCGGGTTCATATCGGTGTCCACCGGCCCAGGCTGCACGTTGTTGATGGTGATGCCCCGTGGCCCCAGGTCCCGCGCCAATCCCTTGGTCAACCCCACCAGCGCCGCCTTGCTCATGGCGTAGGGCCCGCCACCGCCAAAGGGCATGCGTTCGGCGTTGGTGCTGCCGATATTGATCACGCGGCCACCTTCGCCCATGTGCTTGGCGGCTTCCTGGGTGGCGATAAACACGCTGCGCACATTGATCGCCAAGGTCTGGTCGAAGTCTTCCAGCTTGAATTCGTCCAGCGGCGCGATGGCCAGCACGCCAGCGTTATTCACCAGGATATCCAGGCGTCCAAACGCCTCGACCGTGGCGTTGACCGCCGCGCGAATCGCCGTGGCATCGGCGCTGTCGGCGTGAATCGCCAGAGCCTGCCCCCCTGCGCCGATCACCTCGTTCTGCAGTGTTTCAGCCTTGGCGGCCGAGCTGACGTAGGTAAAGGCAACCGCTGCCCCTTGGGCGGCGAGGCGCTTGACGATGGCGGCGCCAATGCCGCGGGAACCGCCTTGAATCAAGGCGACTTTGCCGGTGAGGTTATGTGTGGTCATGTCGATCTCCGAGGTAGTTGATGGAGCGAGTATCGACCTCACCCGCGCAGCTCGGTAGCCCGTGGTTGCTATAGTCTGTGTAAACCAAAAGTTTAGAGTGGAGCGATATGGAAAGCTTTGGCAGTATCGAATGCTTTGTGCGCAGCGCCGAGGGTGGCAGCTTTGCCGAGGCTGCACGGCACCTGAGCCTCACTCCCGCAGCGGTGGGTAAAAGCGTTGCCAAGTTGGAGGCGCGCCTCGGGGTGCGGCTGTTCCAGCGCAGCACTCGGCGTCTGGCGCTGACCGAAGCCGGCAAGATGTTCCTGGCGGAAGTCAGCGGCAGCCTCACCACCATTCAGAATGCGGTCGCCAACCTGGCCAGTGCCGAAGGGCGGCCGGTGGGCACGCTCAAGGTCAGCATGGGGCCAGTGTTCGGCAATCGGTATGTGGTGCCGTTGTTGGGCGAATTCATGCAGCGCTGTCCGGATATCAGCCCGGACTGGCATTTTGATAACCGCCAGGTCGACCTGATCGGGCAAGGCTTCGATGCGGCCATCGGTGGCGGGTTTGATCTGCCCCAAGGCGTGGTGGCGCGCAAGTTGACCCCGGCGCACCGGGTGCTGGTGGCGTCGCCGGATTACCTGGCGCGCCGCCTGCCGGTGCGGGCGCCCGACGACCTGTCGCACTGCCTCGGCATCTTGATTCGCTCGCCGCAGACTGGCCGGGTGCGTTCATGGCAACTGACCCACCGTGAGCGCGAGCACAGCCCACTGGTACTGAAGCCAGCCATGACCATGAGCGACTCCGAAGCCGCCTGCTGCGCCAGTGCCCAGGGCCTTGGCATCGCGCTGGTGAGCATGCCAATGGCCGTGCCGTTCCTGGACAGCGGTGCGTTGGTGCGAGTGTTACCCGATTGGTATGTGGACGACGGTAATATTTCCATCTACTACGCCGAGCATAAGTTGCTGCCGGGCAAGACGCGGGCGTTTGTGGATTTCATTATTGAGCAGTTCGCCGAGCAGAAACTGGCTCAACGATTCAGTGCCATCTGAGCAGGGCCTTGCATCGAGTCGTGGCCATCGCGGGCAAGCCCGGCTCCCACAGTGATCGCAATCCAATGTGGGAGTCGGGCTTGCCCGCGATGCAGGCGCATCGGTCTACCGCCCGAACTTGCCCGGCCAACCAACGACTTTCTTCGGCCGCGGCGCCGCATACGTCCTGATCTTCGAGGTCGACAACCCCAACCGCACCAACGACTCGGCCACCATCACCGCCGCCGTCACTCCGTCCACCACTGGCACCCCGGTGCGCTGGCGGATCTGCTCATCCAGCCCGGCCATGCCGCCGCAGCCCAGGCAGATCACCTCGGCCTTGTCGTCGCGGATGGCCAGTTCGGCCTGGCGCACGATGGCCTCCGTGGCGCCCAGCGGGTCTTCTTCCAGTTCCAGCACCGCCATGCCGCTGGCGCGCACCGAAGCACAGCGCTGGTAGAGGCCGGCGAGTTTCAGCCGGTCTTCAATCAGCGGCACAGTGCGGTCCAGGGTGGTCACCACCGAGTAGGCGTGCCCCAGGAACATCGCGGTGCTGGCCGCCGCTTCGGTGATATCCACCACCGGCACATTGAGCAGTTCCTGCAGGCCTTCACGGCCATGTTCGCCGTAGCCGGCCTGAATCACCGCATCAAAGGGCTGGTCGTAGGCCATTACCCGATCCATCACGGCGATGGCTGCCAGATAGCTTTCAAAATTGCCTTCCACCGATTCTGCGCCGAAGTACGGGGTGAGCCCGACAATCTCGGTGCCCGGTGAAGCCACGGCCCGTGCTTGCTGGGCAATGGTGTCGGTGATGGATTCGGTGGTGTTGACGTTGACCACGAGGATACGCATGGAAAGTCCTTGTTTAATGACTGACGTTATCGACGGCAATGCTTTCGCCGCTGACATCGGCGTAGTGCGGTTGACGCTTGGCAATCAGCAGGTACAGCAACCCTGCAATGCCGGCGCCAAACAACCAGGAAAACGGCGAGACGCTGGCAAACCCCGGCAACAGCGCCAGCAGGATGGCGATCACCGCCGCCGGAATGAACGCCGCCACCGCACGCATATTCACCCCCCGGCTGTAGTAATAAATGCCTTGGGGGTCTTCGCTGTACAGCTGCGGCACATCCACCTGGCTTTTACGGATCAGCCAGTAATCGACCATGATCACCCCGTACAACGGCCCCAGCAGCGCGCCGAGGCCAGAGAGGAAATACACGATCACCAGTGGGCTGTTATAGAGGTTCCACGGCAGGATCAGCACGGCAACGAAGGCGCTGATCAGTCCGGCGCGGCGAAAGTTCAGGTACTTGGGCGCCAGGTTGCTTAATACAAAGGCCGGGGCGACGAAGTTGGCCATGATGTTCACCGCCACGGTGACGATCAGGAAGGCCAGGCAGCCGAGCACGAGAAAGAAGGTGTTGGGGATCGCCGCGATGATTTCGGTCGGGCTTTCGATCACGCGGCCATTGAGCTGGAACTGCCCGCCGCACAGCAGCACGGTGATGGCGGCGAACACCAGGATATTCACCGGCAGGCCCCAGAAGTTGCCGACCTGGATAGTCCTGCGGCAGGGTGAGGAACGGGCGAAGTCGCAGAAGTTGAGGATCAAGGTGCCGTAGATGGCCAGCCACAGCGCGCCGCCGGCAAAGATATTGCGCCACATCTCGCCGCCACTCAGGGGCTCGCGGATCGACCAGGCAATTTGCCCGTTCGCCTGGAAGTACATCCAGCCGGCCAGTGCGGCCACGGTCAGCAGAATCACCGGCCCGGCGAAGCCTTCATAGCGACGTACCATTTCCATGCCATAGGCGAGAATCACCAACTGCACCAGCCAGATCGCCACAAAGCACGCCCAACCCAGGGTCGACAGCCCCAGAATCGAGTCGTGGTCATAATCGGCAAAGCCTGGATGAATGGCGGTCAGCAGCACGCGGAAAACTACCGAGGCCAGGTAGGTCTGGATCCCAAACCAGGCAATCGCAATGACCGCCCGAATCAACGCCGGAATCTGCGCCCCATGAATGCCGAAGCTGATACGGCTGATAACCGGAAACGGCACACCGGTCTTCTGCCCCATGTAGCCCGACAAGTTCATAAAGAAGTACACCAGCGCCGCGCCGATCCCCAGGGACAGCAATATTTGCCAGCCGCCCAGGCCTAATGCATAGAGGCCGATGGCGAATGAGTAGTTGGCGATGTTGTGCACGTCATTGGTCCACAACGCGAAGATGCTATAGCGCCCCCAGCGTCGGCCTTCGACCTTGGTGGGCGCCAGGTCCTTGTTGTGCAGGCGCGGGCTGAGTACCAGCGGGCCGGGGCCGGCGGCCGCAGGGTTTAACGGGGAGGAGGGCAGATCCAGTGCGAGGGTGTTCGAGAGACTTGTACGCATTCCGGCAGGCTCCAGCGCATCTGCAGCAAAGCGGCGGATGGCAAAGTGTATGTAGGTTTTGTATTGATTGTATACAAAGCGCACTTCTGCCTAAGCCATATGCGTGCCAATTCTCGATATATGAAAATCTTGGCTAATTTCGTTTTTATATAGGTTGAGAATAACTCACTGAATTACGGACACTATAAGTTGACCGTTTGAACAGGTATTTATTTTTTTGTTAATTGGAGGGCTATTTATAGACGGCGCCATTGGCGCAGAGAGATGTTACGTTTTGGTGCGTTGTATATTAAGTTGCACACAAAAATGGCACTTATGGTTACAAGGTTGTGTACAAGATTTACCCGGCCGAAAGGAAATCTCGCTTTCTGTAGGAGCGAGCAAGTTCGCTCCTACAGAGGCGGTGGCATGAGAGGCTCAAGCCTTGCTGATGATATTCCCCGCATGCAGCCCGCATTCCTTCTGCGTGGCTTCTTCCCACCACCAGCGGCCTTCGCGCTCATGCTGGCGGGGCAGTACCGGCCGGGTGCAGGGCTCGCAGCCGATGCTGATGAAGCCGCGCTCATGCAGGCTGTTGTACGGCAGCTCCAGCATGCGGATGTAGCCCCACACCTCTTCGCTGGTCATCTGCGCCAGCGGGTTGAACTTGTACAGGGTGCGTTCCGGCGTGGAGAACGCCGTGTCGATTTCCAGCGCCGCCACCTGGCTGCGAGTGCCGGGGCTCTGGTCGCGGCGCTGGCCGGTGGCCCAGGCGCTGACACCTGCGAGTTTGCGGCGCAGCGGTTCGATCTTGCGGATGCCGCAGCATTCGCCATGGCCGTCCTTATAGAAGCTGAACAGGCCTTTCTCTTTGACGAAGGGCTCCAGCTTGCTCGGGTCTGGCGAGATCAGCTCGATGTCGATCTTGTAGAACTCACGCACCTGCTCGATAAACCGGTAGGTCTCCGGATGCAGGCGGCCGGTGTCGAGGCTGAACACCTTGACGTTCTTGTTCAGCTTCCAGGCCATGTCCACCAGCACCACATCCTCGGCACCGCTGAAGGAAATCCACAGGTCATCGCCGAACTGGCTGAACGCCAGCTTGAGAATGTCCTGGGCAGACTTGTTGGCATAAGTCGTGGCGAGTTCAACGACGTCGAAGGCTTGGTTCATCAGGACGGTTCCTACAGGTCAGTGGCGCTGAGCGCTCTCTAGGAGGGCGATGGTATCAAAAACTGTCCCGCGTTGCGGCGGCTGGCTTGAGTCGCTAGAGTTCGGCAGTCCTTTTGCTCGCTCAACTAACAACATCTAATAGGAGTGTCGTGTGGAAATTGCCTGCCTTGACCTGGAAGGGGTACTGGTTCCGGAAATCTGGATCGCCTTTGCCGAGAAAACCGGCATTGAGTCCCTGCGGGCCACCACCCGTGACATCCCCGACTACGACGTGCTGATGCAACAGCGCCTGCGTATCCTCGACGAGCATGGGCTCAAGTTGGCCGATATCCAGGCCGTGATCGCCACACTCAAGCCGCTGGACGGCGCGATCGAGTTCGTCAACTGGCTGCGCGAGCGCTTTCAGGTGGTGATCCTGTCCGACACCTTCTACGAGTTCTCCCAGCCGCTGATGCGTCAGCTGGGGTTCCCGACCTTGCTTTGCCACCGCTTGATCACCGATGAAAACGACCGGGTGGTCAGCTACCAACTGCGCCAGAAAGACCCCAAGCGCCAATCGGTGCTGGCATTCAAGACCCTCTACTACCGCGTGATCGCTGCCGGTGATTCCTACAATGACACCAGCATGCTGGGTGAAGCTGACCGTGGGATTCTGTTCCATGCGCCGGACAATGTGATCCGCGAATTCCCGCAGTTCCCGGCGGTGCATACGTTTGAAGACTTGAAAAAAGAGTTTATCAAGGCGTCGAATCGGCAGTTGAGCCTGTAAGTTATGCGGCGCGGCTGATTGCCCCATCGCAGGCAAGCCAGCTCCCACCTTCGACCCTGTAACGTCAAACGACGCGGTCAACTGAGGGAGCCGGGGTTGCCCGCGATGGCGTCGGCTCCGTCACCGCCTAACCCTCGGCCAGCAAGCGCTCATAAGGAATACGCAAGCCTTCATGCAGGCGTTTGATCATCGCCAGGCTCAGCTTGCGCTTGTGGTTCAGCACCTCTGACACCCGCCCACTGGTGCCGATAAAGGGCTCCAGGTCGCGGGCGGTCATGCCCAATTGCTCCATGCGAAACTTGATAGCCTCTACCGGATCCGAAGGGGGCATGGGGTAATGCTCGGCTTCGTACTTCTCGATGAGGATTGCCAGGATTTCCAGCTCATCACCTTCAGGCGAGCCGGGTAGTGCTCCCCATATCTGCTCGACTCGTACGAGTGCCGCAGTCAGGTCTTCCTGGGAGTGAATAGGTTTGATGTTCATCACGCAGTCTCCGCGTTGATCTGGTCGTACTGAGCGTGGGTTCCCACGAACCGTATAAACCCTAGTTGTCGCTGGTAGTCGATGGCCATGATCACTCGATACTTGTTGCCGCCGACGTTGAACACGACCCTGCCGCCCTTAAGAATGCTCGCTGTTCTGAGCTCGGCCTTGAGTGCTTGCGGTGTTGGATAATTGGCCTTTTCCATGTGCCGATACCACTCGACCAGCGGTGTTCTGGCGTCGCTATAAGCTGAATGGCTTTCCCAGAATATTCGTAGGGTAGAGAGAGCGATTATCCGCATCGCTTCAACCTCCCGTTTTGGGAGATCATAGGTGCGATTGCGCGGTTAGGCAATCTCGGAAATATTTCCAGACGAGGAGGCAGTCGCTTCATGTGATCCTTCACAGGTGGCGGTGGACGGTCGATCCGGACGCTATCTGCAAGCGTCTATTCCGTCCACAGCGGTTCTGATTCAGGCTTTTTCTATCGCATGGCGTTCTACTCGAACGCTAGGCAGGGGCTGTGCCCTACAGGTTTTCCAACGTTTGTAACAACACCCGCACCTTCGTCAGCGACTCCTGATACTCCGCCTGCCACTCTGAATCCGCCACAATCCCGCCGCCACCCCAGCAACACACCTGCCCATCCTTGACCAGCAAGCTGCGAATCGCGATGGAACTGTCCATCTCGCCGCGCACGTCCAGGTACATCAGCGAGCCGCAATAGAACCCGCGACGGTTGGGTTCAAGCTCGTCGATGATCTGCATGGCGCGAATCTTCGGCGCGCCGGTGATGGAGCCGCCGGGGAAGCTGCCGGCGATCAGGTCGAGGGCGTCTTTGTCGTCGGCCAATATGCCAGTGACGCTGCTTACCAGGTGGTGCACGTTGGGGTAGCTTTCCAGGCTGAACAATTCCGGCACGTTCACCGAGCCGATGCGGCAGCTGCGGCCAAGGTCGTTGCGCAGCAGGTCGACGATCATCAGGTTTTCTGCGCGGTCCTTGGGGCTGGCCAGCAGTTCGGCGGCGTTGGCGGCATCCTCTTCTGGCGTCAGGCCGCGAGGGCGGGTGCCCTTGATCGGGCGAGTCTCGACCTGGCGTTCGCTGATGCGCACAAAGCGTTCCGGCGACAGGCTCAGCACCGCGCCGTCATCCGGCAGGCTCTGGAACCCGGAAAACGGTGTCGGGCAGGCCTCGCGCAGGGCGCAGTAGGCCGCCCACGGGTCGCCGCTACAAGGTGCGCGAAAGCGTTGGGTAAAGTTGACCTGGTAGCAGTCGCCGGCCTGAATGTAATCCTGAATACGCAGGATGGCCTGCTGATATGCCTCCAGGCTGAGGTCCGGCGCCATGGGGCCCTGAAGCTTGAAGGCGGTGGGCGCGCTGCCCGTTGCATGACTGAACAGAGCGACGAGCCGTTGCCGCTCGCTATCGGCCAGCACCGGGTGAAACACCAGCTGGCTGGTGCGCGCCTGGTGATCGCTGACCAGCGCCCAGGCATACAACCCCAGGCGCGCATCCGGCAGGTGCAGGTCGTCCACGGCCAGGCGTGCAACCTGTTCCAGGTGCCGGCCGAAGTCATAGCTCAAGTAACCGATCAAACCGCCGGCAAAGGGCAATTCAACCCCAGCAGGCAGGGCGGCCTCACCCAACTGCGCCAGGTTTTCTCGCAAGCGTTGCAGGAAATCGCCGCCGCTTTCATCCGGCCCAACCGTCAAGGTTGCTTCAGGCCAGGCGCTGAGCAGGTCATAGCGCCCCCGCTCGGCAGCCGGGCGGCCGCTGTCGAGCAGCACCGCGCCAGGCGCATGGCGAATAGCCGCAAAGTACTCGGCGGGGTTGGCCCGGTAGGGTAAGGGGTAAACGGAACAGGTCGACATGCGAGGGTGAATCAGCCAGTGGCGTGGGGGAGGGGATTGTAGTCCTCTGTAGGACTTGCTCCTAGGGGGGATGTCGGTGATAGCTCGATAGAGGGCATAGCCTGGGGGATGGATGGCTTGTCAGAAAGCTATCGCAGGCAAGCCAGCTCCCACCTAGCGAGCCCGGGCTTGCCTGCGATGCGCTGCTAACCTTCAACCGGCGGAATATGCCCGAACATCTCCTGCACGAACTTCACCCGTTCTTCTGGGGTTTCTGTCACCCCGGCCGCCTTGAGTTCTTCCAGCCGCGCCTCCACCGCATGGGTGCGCAAGGTCAAGCCGCAGTCGTTGGCAATCTGGATGTTCAGCCCTGGCCTTGCGTTCAGCTCAAGGATCAGCGGGCCTTTTTCCTGGTCCAGCACCATGTCCACGCCGATATAACCCAGCCCGCACAGCTCATAGCAGCCGGCTGCGAGTTTCATGAAACCGTCCCAGTTGGGCAGTTGCACGCCATCCACCGCGTTGGTGGTGTCGGGGTGCTTGGTGATGATGTTGTTCAGCCAGGTGCCGCGCAGGGTCAGGCCGGTGGCCAGGTCTACACCCACGCCGATCGCGCCCTGGTGCAGGTTGGCCTTGCCGCCGGACTGGCGGGTGGGCAAGCGCAGCATCGCCATCACCGGGTAGCCCATCAGCACGATGATGCGGATGTCCGGCACGCCTTCATAGCTGATGCTCTTGAAGATCTGGTCGGGCACCACGCGGTACTCGATCAACGCGCGGTCGCGGTGGCCGCCGAGGGAGTACAGGCCGGTGAGGATGCTGGAAATCTGGTGCTCGATCTCTTCATGGCTGATGATCTTGCCGGACACCGTGCGATAGCGCCCTTCAAAACGGTCTGCAACCACCAGGATGCCGTCGCCACCGGCGCCCTGGGCGGGCTTGATCACGAAGTCGCTGCGCCCACCGATAATCTCGTCGAGCTTGTCGATTTCCTTTTCGGTGGAGATCACCCCGTACATTTCCGGTACATGGATACCGGCGGCCAGCGCCCGTTCCTTGGTAATGATCTTGTCATCCACTATCGGGTACAGGCTGCGCTTGTTGTACTTGAGCACGTAGTCGGCATTACGCCGGTTAATGCCCATGATCCCCCGCGCTTCCAGGGCCTTCCAGGTCTTCCAGAAGCCGAACATCAAGAGTCAGCCTTCAGGAACGCCTTGAAACGCACCAGCTCGGTGAGGCGATAGCCGCGGTAGCGACCCATGGCCAGCATGAAGCCCACCAGGATCAACAGGATCGCCGGGAAGGTGAACACGAAGTAGACCAACTCCGGCACGCTCATGATCAGGTGCGCCAGGGACGCAGCGAACAGCGTGCCAATCGCCACTTTCAGCGCATGGTTGGCGCCACGCTCCTCCCAGGTGATCGACAGGCGTTCGATGGTCATGGTCAGGATCACCATCGGGAACAGCGCCACCGACAAGCCGCGTTCCAGCCCCAGCTTGTGGCTGAACAGGCTGATGGCGGCAATCAGCACCACCACGAAGGTCAGCACCACCGACAGCCTCGGCAGCATCTGCAGTTTAAGGTGTTCAAGGTACGACCGGAGCGACAGGCCCAGTGCCGTGATGATCGTGAACAGCACAATCCCGAAGCCCAACTGGGTCTCGCGGAATGCCAGGGCGATCAGTACGGGGGTGAAGGTGCCCAGGGTCTGCAGGCCGATGAGGTTGCGCAGGATCAAGATCACCAGCACGCCTATCGGGATCATCACCATGATCATGAAGGTCTGCTGGGTTTGCAGCGGCAGGCCGTACAGCGAGTATTCGAGGAAGTTGGCGTCGGTGTTTTCGTCCGTCAGCTTGGCCAGGCGGATGGCGTTCATCTCGCTGTTGTTCAGGCTGAAGGTCACCATGGCTTTCTTGCCGCCATCGACGGTGATCAGGTTTTCATCGCCGGTCCACCACAGCAGGCGGTCGGCGGGCAGGCCCTGTTCGCCAGTCTCCGGGTTGAAGTACAGCCAGTCGTTGCCGTTGAAACTGCGCAGCCACAGTTCCGGGGTTTGCGGCTGGTCGGCCACCAGGCGGATGGTGTGGACTTTTTCTACCGGCACGTGGGCGATGGACAGCAGCAGTTCGACGATCTTGGCTTTGTGCGGCGTCGAGGGGTCGCCGGCCAGCAGCAACTTCACATTGTCGTCGTTGAGGTTGTTGGTGCGCTTGATGGCTTCACTGATAAAGGTTTCGACGTCGGCCGAGTGCTGGCGGATCGGGGCCAGCAAGGCTTCGGCGGCGATCTTCTCGGGGCCTTCCACGGCGATGCTGTCGCGGAAGGTCGGGCCTTTGATCTTGATCTTTTCGCCGCTGTAGCGCTTGGTCAGCACCAGGCGGTAATAGAGGGTCTGGTTGCCCTTGGCCCGGCGCGCCGACCAGGTGACCTTGCGGTTGCCGTCGATGCGGTTGACGCTCACCCCGTAGTTGTTCGAGATAAAGCTCTCATTGAGGCTGACGAAGTCGCGGCTCAAGGGCGGCACGAACATCTGGATCTTGACCGGGTCTTTCGGGTTGGCGACGAACTCGACCTTGGCGTCGATGTTCCACAAGTCGTCGGTGGCATCTTCGGTGACGGGAATTCCCAGCACGAAGATCTGATAGGCGGTGACCGAAATGCCCAGCACCACCAGCAAGGTGATCAGGATTTTCAGGTGCAGGGTCAGAGAGCGCATTCGGTTTACTCGGCGGTATTAAGCGTCGGCGGCGCAGGCGGGTTTGCCTGCTGCATATTTAAGACTGGGGTCGACCAGCGCATCAAAGCGTTTCAAGGCTTCGGAGCCAATCAGCAGCGGGTATTGGAATGCGCTGCGGTCAGTCAAGTTCACTTCGATGCTGCGTAAAGCACTGCCCATGCAGATATCCAGCGCAATCACTGGGCGGGCGGTGTAGTTCTTGTCCTCATCGGGGTCGTAGTCGCCGGCGCGGCGCTTGATCTTGCTGACACGCGCCAGGGGCAGTTCGATGGGGTGGGAATGGGCGGTGTCGATGGCCAGGTAGAAGCGTACCCAGGATTCGCCATTGCGCTTGAAGCGCTTGATATCGCGGGCACTCAACGAGGCGGTCTTGGCGCCGGTGTCGAGTTTGGCCGCCACTTCCAGGTCGATACCCGCAAGCTTGGCGTATTCATTCAGGCCGTACACGGTCTTCTCGGCGCCAGCGCCAAGGCTCGGTATGCACAGCAGGCACATCACTAGTAGGTAAGGCTTGAGTCTCATAAATCCTGAGGCAGGGCAGTGCACTGTTCATTTCATGGGGACTGGCATTGCTGCGCAATCTCGGGTGCGCCCTTTCATCATTTGATGTCAGGCAAAAGCGGCGGGCATTCTAACATGATGCTTTTTTGGCGCCAGCGCTGGCAGGCGGCCATGCCTGGGCGGGCGATTGATGGGGTTATTAGACGATTGTCGACAATGTGTATTTATTCTTTGACTATGAGAGGCTTATTGGCTAATTTTTGCGGCATTGATTTTAAAGGTGTCGACAATATGCTGGAGCAACTGGAAAAACCATCGGTGGCACCAGACGATTCCCAGACCATGTCAGAGAACGTCTTCCGGCGTATCCAGGCCGCCATCGTCAAAGGCGAAATCGCCCCCGGTAGCAAGATTTCCGAGCCGGAGCTGGCGCGCACCTACGGCATCAGTCGCGGCCCGCTGCGCGAAGCGATCCATCGCCTGGAAGGCCAGCGCCTGCTGGTGCGGGTGCCTCATGTCGGCGCACGCGTGGTGTCTTTGAGTCACGCCGAGCTGGTCGAACTGTATGAGATTCGCGAGTCCTTAGAGGGCATGGCCTGTCGCCTGGCCGCCGAGCGTATGACTGACGCAGAGATCGAGGAGCTGCGCCAGGTGTTGCACACCCACGAACGGGATGCGGCGTTCCAGGCCGGTGTCGGCTATTACCAGCAGGAAGGCGACTTCGATTTTCACTACCGCATCATTCAAGGTGCCGGTAACCGCACCCTCACCCAAATGCTCTGCGGCGAGCTGTATCAACTGGTGCGCATGTACCGCATCCAGTTCTCCGCCACCCCCAATCGTCCACGCCAGGCCTTTGCCGAGCATCACCGCATTCTGGACGCGATTGCCGATCGCGACGGTGAACTGGCCGAACTGTTGATGCGCCGGCATATCGGCGCCTCCAAACGCAACATTGCCCGTCACTTCCCGGACGGTGCGCCTTCATCACGAGGTGAGTCATGAGTTCCAACAACAACAGCACTCCCGGCCAGCGTTTCCGTGACGCCGTCGCCAGCGAACAGCCCTTGCAAGTGGTGGGCGCCATCAATGCCAACCATGCGCTCTTGGCCAAGCGCGCCGGCTTCAAGGCGATTTATCTGTCAGGTGGCGGTGTAGCCGCCGGCTCTCTCGGCGTGCCGGACCTGGGTATCACCGGCCTGGATGACGTGCTCACCGACGTGCGTCGCATTACCGACGTGTGCGACCTGCCGCTGCTGGTGGACGTGGACACCGGTTTCGGCTCCTCGGCGTTCAACGTGGCACGTACCGTCAAGTCGATGATCAAGTTCGGCGCCGCCGCCATCCATATCGAAGACCAGGTGGGCGCCAAGCGCTGCGGTCATCGCCCCAACAAAGAAATCGTGTCCCAGCAAGAAATGGTCGACCGCATCAAGGCCGCCGTGGATGCGCGCACCGATGACAGCTTCGTGATCATGGCGCGCACCGACGCCCTGGCGGTCGAGGGCCTGGAGTCCGCGCTGGAGCGTGCCGCCGCGTGCATCGAGGCCGGTGCCGACATGGTGTTCCCGGAAGCCATCACTGAACTGGAGATGTACAAGCTGTTCGCCTCCCGCGTGAAGGCGCCGATCCTGGCGAACATCACCGAGTTCGGCGCCACACCGCTGTACACCACCGAACAGTTGAAATCTGCGGATGTTTCCATTGTGCTGTACCCGCTCTCGGCTTTCCGTGCCATGAACAAGGCGGCCGAGAATGTCTACACCGCGATTCGTCGCGACGGTACCCAGCAGAATGTGATCGACACCATGCAAACGCGCATGGAGCTTTACGATCGCATCGACTACCACACCTTCGAGCAGAAGCTCGACGCGCTGTTCGCCGCGAAAAAATAAACCCTGTGGTTCCCTGAACAACTACAAAATTGGAGAACGAACATGGCTGAAGCAAAAGTATTGAGTGGTGCTGGCCTGCGTGGCCAGGTCGCCGGGCAGACTGCACTGTCCACCGTGGGCCAGGCCGGCGCCGGCCTGACCTACCGTGGCTACGACGTACGCGAACTGGCCGCCGACGCCCAGTTTGAAGAAGTCGCCTACCTGCTGCTGTACGGTGAACTGCCAACCCAGGCCGAACTGGCCGCTTACAGCAACAAGCTGAGCAAACTGCGTGACCTGCCCCAGGCCCTGAAAGAAGTGCTCGAACGCATCCCCGCCGACGCCCATCCGATGGACGTGATGCGCACCGGGTGCTCGTTCCTGGGCAATATCGAGCCGGAGAAAGATTTCAGCGTGCAGCGCGATGTCACCGACCGCCTGCTCGCCGCGTTCCCGGCGATCATGTGCTACTGGTATCGCTTCAGCCACGACGGCCAGCGCATCGACTGCGTGACCGACGAGCCGAGCATCGGTGGCCACTTCCTGCACCTGCTGCATGGCAAGAAACCGAGCGAGCTGCACGTCAAAGTGATGAACGTGTCGCTGATCCTCTACGCTGAACACGAATTCAACGCTTCGACCTTCACCGCACGGGTGTGTGCATCGACATTGTCCGACCTGTATTCCTGCGTCACCGCTGCCATCGGCTCCCTGCGCGGCCCGCTGCACGGCGGTGCCAACGAAGCGGCGATGGAAATGATCGAACGTTTCTCCTCGGCCCAGGAAGCGGTTGAAGGCACCCTTGGCATGTTGGCGCGCAAAGACAAGATCATGGGCTTTGGCCACGCGATCTATAAAGACAGCGATCCGCGCAATGAAGTGATCAAGGGCTGGTCGAAAAAGCTCGCTGACGAAGTGGGCGACACCGTGTTGTTCCCGGTCTCCGAAGCCATCGACAAGACCATGTGGGAACAGAAGAAGCTGTTTCCTAACGCCGATTTCTACCATGCCTCGGCGTACCACTTCATGGGCATCCCGACCAAGCTGTTCACGCCGATTTTCGTATGCTCGCGCCTGACTGGCTGGGCTGCGCACGTGTTCGAGCAGCGCGCCAACAACCGCATCATCCGTCCAAGCGCCGAGTACACCGGCGTTGAGCAGCGCAAGTTCGTGCCAATCGAACGTCGCTGAATGGGATGGGCTGTGCCCGCTGGCTCATGTGCTTGTGTGTGGGAGCTGGCTTGCCTGCGATGGCATCACCTCGGTGTACCTGTCACACCACAGTGATGCCATCGCAGGCAAGCCAGCTCCCACAGGAAACAAAGCCAGTGTCGACAGTTCACCTTTCGAACTTACCGTGACCGAGTCCTGACGATGAACACTGAATTTCGCAAACCGCTCCCCGGCAGCCGCCTGGATTTCTTCGACGCCCGTGCGGCTGTCGAGGCAATCACCCCCGGCGCCTACGCCACGCTGCCCTACACTTCGCGCGTGCTCGCCGAGAACCTGGTGCGCCGTTGCGACCCGGCCACCCTCGACGCGTCCCTGAGCCAACTGATCGAGCGCAAGCGCGACCTCGACTTCCCGTGGTTCCCGGCCCGCGTGGTGTGCCATGACATCCTCGGCCAGACCGCTCTTGTCGACCTCGCCGGCCTGCGCGATGCCATCGCCCAGCAAGGCGGCGACCCGGCGCAGGTCAACCCGGTAGTGCCCACCCAATTGATCGTCGACCACTCCCTGGCCGTCGAGGCCGGTGGTTTTGATCCGCAAGCCTTCGAAAAAAACCGCGCCATTGAAGACCGTCGCAACGAAGACCGTTTCCACTTCATCGAGTGGACCAAAAAGGCCTTCAAGAACGTCGATGTGATCCCGCCGGGCAACGGCATCATGCACCAGATCAATCTGGAGAAAATGTCCCCGGTGATTCAAGTGCGTGACGGCGTGGCCTTCCCGGATACCTGTGTCGGCACCGACAGCCATACGCCTCACGTAGACGCCCTGGGTGTGATCGCCATCGGCGTCGGTGGCCTGGAAGCCGAGAGCGTGATGCTCGGCCGCGCGTCGTGGATGCGCCTGCCGGAAAGCGTGGGCGTGGAATTGACCGGCAAGCTGCAACCGGGCATCACCGCCACCGATATGGTGCTGGCGCTCACCGAGTTCCTGCGCCAGCAAAAGGTGGTCGGCGCCTGGCTGGAGTTCTTCGGCGAAGGGGCGTCGGCACTCACTTTGGGTGACCGTGCCACCATCTCCAACATGGCCCCGGAGTACGGCGCCACCGCCGCGATGTTCTACATCGACGCGCAAACCATCGCTTACCTCAAACTCACCGGCCGCGAAGACGAACAAGTCGCCTTGGTCGAGCAATACGCACGTCACACCGGCCTGTGGGCGGACGACTTGAAAGGCGCGCAGTACGAGCGCAGCCTGAGCTTCGACCTCTCCAGCGTCGTGCGCAACATGGCCGGCCCGAGCAACCCCCATGCCCGCCTGGCCACCCGCGACCTGGCGTCAAAAGGCATTGCCGGCCAATGGGATGACGTGCCGGGGCAAATGCCCGACGGCGCGGTGATCATCGCTGCCATCACCAGTTGCACCAACACCAGCAACCCGCGCAACGTGATTGCCGCCGGCCTGTTGGCACGCAACGCCAACAAGCTGGGGCTGACCCGCAAGCCGTGGGTCAAGTCGTCTTTGGCGCCGGGCTCGAAAACCGTGGCCATGTACCTGGAAGAAGCCGGCCTGGGCCATGAGCTGGAAAAACTCGGTTTTGGCGTGGTGGCCTTTGCCTGCACCACCTGCAACGGCATGTCCGGCGCACTCGACCCGGTGATCCAGCAAGAGATCATCGACCGCGACCTGTACGCCACCGCGGTGTTGTCGGGTAACCGCAACTTTGACGGGCGCATTCACCCTTACGCCAAGCAAGCCTTCCTGGCGTCGCCGCCGCTGGTGGTGGCCTATGCGATTGCCGGTACCATCCGTTTCGACATCGAGAAGGACGTGCTCGGCCTGGATGCCGACGGCAACGAAATCCGCCTGCAAGACATCTGGCCGAGCGATGAAGAGATCGACGCGGTGGTCAAGGCTTCGGTAAAACCCGAGCAATTCCGTGCGGTGTATATCCCGATGTTCGCCATCCACGAAGACACCGGGCCCAAGGTCACGCCGCTGTACGACTGGCGTCCACAAAGCACCTATATCCGCCGCCCGCCGTACTGGGAAGGCGCGCTGGCCGGTGCACGACCGCTCAAGGGCATGCGCCCGCTGGCGGTGCTGCCGGACAACATCACCACCGACCACTTGTCGCCGTCCAACGCGATCATGCTGGACAGCGCCGCCGGTGAATACCTGGCGAAAATGGGCTTGCCCGAGGTCGACTTCAACTCCTACGCGACACACAGGGGTGACCATTTGACGGCGCAGCGCGCCACCTTCGCCAACCCGAAACTGTTCAACGAAATGGTGCAGGAAAACGGCAAGGTCAAGCAGGGCTCTCTTGCGCGCATCGAGCCGGAAGGCAAGGTCACGCGGATGTGGGAAGCCATCGAGACTTACATGGAGCGCAAGCAACCGCTGATCATCATCGCCGGCGCCGACTATGGCCAAGGTTCGTCCCGCGACTGGGCGGCCAAGGGCGTACGCCTGGCCGGTGTGGAAGCGATTGCCGCCGAAGGCTTCGAGCGCATCCACCGCACCAACCTGGTGGGCATGGGCGTGTTGCCCCTGGAGTTCCTGCCAGGCACCGACCGCCACACCCTGCAAATCGACGGCAGTGAAACCTATGACGTGGTCGGCGAGCGCACCCCGCGTGCGCAACTGACCCTGGTGATCAACCGCAAGAATGGCGAACGTGTCGAGGTGCCAGTGACCTGCCGCCTGGACACCGCCGAAGAAGTGTCGATCTACGAAGCCGGTGGCGTGTTGCAACGTTTCGCCCAGGACTTCCTGGAATCAAAGGCGACCGCCTGAAGAGGATAACCATGGCACACGTAGCGCAAATCAAAATCCCCGCCACCTACATGCGTGGCGGCACCAGCAAGGGCGTGTTCTTCAGCCTCCAGGACCTGCCCGCCGCGGCGCAGGTGCCGGGCCCTGCACGCGACGCCTTGTTGCTGCGGGTGATTGGCAGCCCCGACCCCTATGACAAGCAGATCGACGGCATGGGGGGTGCCACCTCGAGCACCAGCAAGACCGTGATCCTGGCCAAAAGCAGCCGCGCCGATCACGACGTGGATTACCTGTTCGGCCAGGTCTCCATCGACAAGCCATTTGTCGATTGGAGCGGCAACTGCGGCAACCTGTCGGCGGCGGTGGGTTCGTTCGCCATCAGTGCCGGCCTGGTCGATGCGGCCCGCGTACCCCATAACGGCGTGGCCGTGGTGCGGGTGTGGCAGGCCAATATCGGCAAGACCATCATCGCCCACGTGCCAATCACTGACGGCGCGGTGCAGGAAACCGGCGACTTTGAACTGGACGGCGTGACCTTCCCGGCTGCCGAAGTGCAGTTGGAATTCATGGACCCCGCGGCGGAAGAAGAGGGCGGTGGTGGTTCGATGTTCCCCACTGGCAACCTCGTCGACGACCTGGAGGTACCCGGCGTCGGTACCTTCAAGGCCACGTTGATCAACGCCGGTATCCCGACGATTTTCATCAATGCCCAGGACTTGGGCTACACCGGAACCGAGCTGCAAGGCGCGATCAACAGCGACCCCAAGGCCCTGGCGATGTTCGAGACCGTGCGGGCGTATGGCGCGTTGCGCATGGGCCTGATCAAACACCTGGACGAAGCCGCCCAGCGCCAGCACACGCCCAAGGTGGCGTTCGTCGCCAAACCTGCCGATTACGTGGCCTCCAGCGGCAAGGCGATCCAGGCCGGCGATGTGGACCTGCTGGTGCGCGCCTTGTCGATGGGCAAACTGCACCACGCGATGATGGGCACCGCGGCGGTGGCGATTGGCACCGCCGCGGCGATTTCCGGCACCTTGGTCAACCTGGCGGCGGGCGGCGTAGAGCGCAATGCCGTGCGCTTCGGGCACCCGTCCGGCACTTTGCGCGTAGGCGCCGAGGCCAGCCAGGTGGACGGTGAATGGGTGGTGAAAAAAGCCATTATGAGCCGCAGTGCACGGGTGTTGATGGAAGGCTACGTACGCATCCCCGGCGACGCCTTTTAGCTTGATCGTTCCCACGCTCCGCGTGGGAACGTCGCCTGGGACGCTCTGCGTCCTGCTGTGACGCAGAGCGTCACGGGATGCGTTCCCACGCGGAGCGTGGGAACGATCAACATCAACCTTGAGCTTGAGGAACAACCCCAACTTTTAGGAGAACCGCCATGAGCGCCAACGTCGACCAGAACAACCGTCCCGACTACGACCCGGTGTTGCAGGACATCGCCGACTACGTCCTCAACTACCGCATCGACTCCCAGGACGCCCTGGATACCGCCCGCAACTGCCTGATGGACACCCTCGGCTGTGGCCTGCTGGCCCTGCGCTTCCCCGAGTGCACCAAGCACCTGGGGCCGATGGTAGAGGGTACCGTGGTGCCGTTTGGCGCACGGGTGCCGGGCACTTCGTTTCGCCTGGACCCGGTCAAGGCCGCCTGGGATATCGGTTGCATCGTGCGCTGGCTCGACTACAACGACACCTGGCTCGCCGCTGAATGGGGCCACCCTTCGGACAACCTTGGCGGCATCCTCGCCGTGGCCGATCACCTGTCGCAAAAGCGCCTGGCCAATGGCGACGCGCCGCTGACCGTGCGTGCAGTGTTGGAAGCGATGATCATGGCCCACGAAATCCAAGGGGTGATTGCCTTGGAGAACTCCTTCAACCGGGTAGGTCTCGACCATGTGTTGCTGGTGAAAGTCGCCTCCACGGCGGTCACCGCCAAGCTGATGGGGGCCAACCGCGAGCAACTGCTATCGGCGTTGTCACACGCTTTTGTCGATGGCCAGGCGCTGCGCACCTATCGCCATGCACCGAATGCCGGCTCGCGCAAATCCTGGGCCGCAGGCGATGCATCGAGCCGCGGCGTACGCCTGGCAGACATCGCCTTGCGTGGCGAAATGGGCATCCCCGGTGTATTGAGTGCGCCGCAGTGGGGCTTCTACGACGTGCTGTTCAGCCACACCAACAAGGACTTGGCGCTCAAGCCCGAGGATAAGCGCGCGTTCAGCCTGCCCCAACCCTACGGCACCTACGTGATGGAGAACGTGCTGTTCAAGATCAGCTTCCCGGCCGAGTTTCACGCGCAAACTGCCTGTGAAGCGGCAGTCGCCCTGCACCCGCTGGTCGAGCATCGCCTGCATGAAATCGACCGCATCGTGATCACGACTCACGAGTCGGCGATTCGCGTTATTTCCAAGGTCGGCCCATTGGCCAACGCCGCTGATCGCGACCACTGCCTGCAATACATGACCGCCGTGCCCTTGGCGTTCGGCAACCTGGTGGCCGAGCAGTATGAAGATGATTTCCACGCGGCCCACCCGATCATCGATGAGCTGCGCGACAAGATGGTCGTCATCGAAGACCCGCGCTACAGCCGCGAATACCTGGAGGCCGACAAGCGCTCCATTGCCAATGCGGTGCAGGTGTTTTTCACGGATGGCACCTGCACCGAGCAGGTGGCGGTGGAGTATCCGATTGGCCATCGTCGCCGTCGGGTGGACGGCATTCAATTGCTGGAAGACAAGTTCAAGGCCAACCTGGCCACGCGGTTCACTGCGCAACGCAGCGCCGAAATCTTTGCGTTGTGCAACGATCAGGCACGGCTTGAGGCGACGCCAGTCAACCGTTTCATGGACCTGCTCACGATCTGAAAAACAACGCGGTTAATGTGGGAGCTGGCTTGCCTGCGATAGCGGTGTGTCAGCCCCACATGAATTGACTGGATGTCAGCTATCGCAGGCAAGCCAGCTCCCACAGTTGATTGAAGTTCTGCTTCAGAATCTATTCAAACCGCAGTATCACCCGGCGGTTGTGCTTGCTCTTCTTCTCGATCTTTTCGCAGAACACCCGGCCGATTTCCTCGGTATTGAGCACATGGGTGCCGCCGCAGGGCTGGATATCGATGCCGGGGATTTCAATCACCCGGACCGAACCGGAGACCACCGGCGGCGCAACCGCCTGGGTGCGGGTGATCTGCAGCAGGGTCGCGTACTCGGTGGCGGGCATCGACAGAGTTTGGACCGCGTGGGCTTGTTCGATAAGGGCGTTGAGGTCTTGGGTGAGGCGATCTTTGTCCAAGGTCATTTCTGGCAGGTCGAAATCCAGGCGGCCTTTATCTGCGCTGATGCTGCAACCGGTCACGGGCGCGTCGATGAGCGAACACAGCAAGTGCAGGCAAGTGTGCATCTTCATGTGCTGGTAGCGCCGCTCCCAATCCAGCCCAGCGTCGACCTGGACGCCAGCGGCCAACTGTTCGGGGTAGTGGTCCACCTGGTGCCAGATGATCGAGCGCAACACCGGGTCGCGCACGGTGCCGGTCACTTGCACCCGTGTGCCATCGGCCAGAGTGAGGTGACCGGTATCGCCTGGTTGCCCGCCGCCGGTGGGGTAGAACAGGGTGTGCTCCAGGGCGATACCCTGTTCGCTGATGGCAATCACCCGGGCGCTGAAGGCGTTCTGGTAGGGCGCGCTGTCAAACAGCGCCAGGGTTTCCATGGTATGCACGGACATGTTCAACCTCCGACGATCAATGGGGTGGCTTGCAAGAGGTGGCGCACCAGTGCGCTCAAGCCAGGGGGAGAGAGCAGGGTGATTTCAAATTCCGGCCCGCATACCTTCAGGTTCAGCGGCAGGCGTGGCAGTTGTTCGCCGGTGTCGAGGCGACGCAGACGAAACTGCAGGTGATGCCGCTCTTTCACCGTGGGTTCAAGCATCAGCCCTTGCAGGGGATGAAAGTCGGCGTCCAGCACGGTGACCTTGTGGCCGGCACTCACTTCGCCCACCACGTGCAAGCGCTCATCCAGGGCAAAGGCGCCGAGGTAGTTGCTGTGGTCCGATTCATCGTTTTTTTGCAGTTGGATCTGGTTGACCACCTTGACCTTGGTGCCTGCCGGCACGTCTTGGGTAATCACGCAGGAGGGGCTGATAAACACGTTATCGCCGATCGAAACATAGCCCAGCACCCGGGCGCCGGCGCCGACTTCGACGTTGTTGCCCAGGCGCGGGTGGCGTTTGCCGTCCGGGTTGTTGGCAATACCGCGCGCACCCAGGGTCACGCCGCAGAGGATGTAGCAGTCGTTGCCGATCACGCAGGTTTCGCCGATGACGGTGCCGTAGCCATGGTCCAGCACAAAGCGACGGCCGATGCGCGCTGCCGGGTGAATCTCGGCACCGGAGAGGATCTTGCCCTGGTTACTCAGCTTGAGGGCCATGCGCGAAAAATCGCCGTTGTCTGCGCCCTGGAAATGCCACACCAGGTGCGCAAGGCGGTAGAACAGCACGGCCTTGAACGAGGCGTAGGATTCCAGGATCAACTCACCGCGCCCACGGGACGCGGGGTCGCGATAGGCATAGGCAATCAGGTCCTCGGCCACCGCCTGCGCGGCGTTCTGAATCAACGGCGCCAGGTGCGGCTCCAGCTGCTTCATCTGTCTGGGCGTGAGGGTGGTGATGAGGTGGGTGAGCAACTCATCGTGCAGCTGTTGCATGTCGATAAAGCCCCCCATGGAGACACCCCCGTATGTTGAATGGTTAAAAGCCCGGTTACTCGAAACTGGGCAGGTAGCTGTCGGCATTGTCGTAGACCATGGTCAACACCACCGTTTCAGGCGGCAGTTCGGGGGCGAGTTGGGCGATGGCGACCATGTTGGCGGCCGAAGACAGCCCCAGGCTGATGGCATCGGTGCGCATGATGCGTTTGATCATGTCCAGGCAATCGGCGTGCGACACCTTGAGCATGCCGTCGATCACGTCCAGGTTGAGGATGCTGGGGATCAGGCCGATCGACAGGCCCTGGATCCCGTGCGCCGCGTGCCGGTCTTTGAGCAGGTCGCATTCTTCCGGTTCTACGCCCATCACTCGCAGCGCGGGCCAGGCGGCCTTGAGGGTTTCGCCGATACCGGTGATATGGCCCCCGGTGCCAATGCCGCTGACGAAGTAGTCCACGCGCTGTTCACCGAAGGCGCGAAGGATTTCCGGAGCGGTGGTGTCGCGGTGGGTTTGGGGGTTGGCGCCATTACGTTGCTGGTTGAGCATCACGTAGTTGGGGTTCTCCAACTGCAGCTCCATGCACTTTTCGCCGTGGGAGTTATTGCCCAGGCGACTGTCGGACAGCACTACCCTGGCGCCGTACAGACGCAGCAGCTTCTGTTTTTCCGGGCTGTAGTTGTCAGGGATCACCAGCACCACTTTGTAGCCCAGCACATTGCCGGCCATTACCAAGCCAATGCCGGTGTTGCCGCCACTGGGTTCGATGATGGTCTGCCCGGAATCACGGATCAGCACACCGCGGCGCTCGGCATCCAGAATCATGCCCAGGGCGATGCGCGCCTTGTGGCTGCCACCGGGGTTGAGCGACTCCAGCTTGGCGTAGACCTCGATGCCGAGGTCTTCGGAAAACTGGGCCAGACGCACGATCGGCGTCTGGCCGATCACGTCGAGAATGGAGTTATGCAGCATCAGCACGTCCCCACTCTCAGTACAGCGGCATGTCAGGTTCGACGTCGCGAACCCAATGTTTCATGCCACCCTGCAGGACTTTGGTGTTGGCAAAGCCAGCGGCCAACAGGGTGCTGGCGGCTTGCTCGGCGCGGGTGCCTGCGTAGCAGATCAGGTAGTGGGTGTTGTCGCGGCTCAGACTGGCGAGCTGCCCATCCAGTTCTGCCAGCGGGATATGCACCACGCCCGGTAATTTGCACACTTCCAGTTCGCTGGCGTCGCGCACGTCCAGCAATACATCGGCGCTGCTAGGGTGTTCGAGCACTTGCTTGAGCACCTGGGGCTTGATGTAGCGTTCCGCGGCCAGGGAGGGCTGGCTCGGTAAGGCATCGGCGCAGGTGGCCGGCGCGACGGTTTCGCTGTGGCGCAGGTCCGAGCAGCAGGGGCAGTCAGCGCGGCGCTTGAAGCGGATCTCGCTGAACTTCATCGCCAGCGCGTCGAAGCGCATCAAGCGGCCGGACAAGGGTTCGCCAATGCCGATCAGTAATTTGATCGCCTCGGTGGCCTGGATCATACCGACCACGCCCGGCAACACGCCGATCACACCGCCCGCGCTGCAATTGGGCGCCAGCTCTGCGGGTGGGGCCTTGGGGAACAGGCAGCGATAGCACGGCCCACCTTTATAGTTGAGCACGCTGATCTGCCCGTCGAAACGGTAGATGGCGCCGTACACCAAGGGTTTACCCAGCTGCACACAGGCGTCGTTGACCAGGTAGCGGGTGTCGAAATTGTCGGTGCCGTCGATCACCAGGTCATAGGCGCCCACCAGTGCCAGGGCGTTGTCGCTGTTGAGCGCGGTGTTGTACGCGTTGATCTGGATATGCGGATTGAGGTCCAGCAGGCGCTGCTTGGCGGACTCGACCTTGGGCATGCCCAGGGTGCTGTTGCCATGTACGATCTGGCGTTGCAGGTTGCTGCTTTCCACCACATCAAAGTCCACCAGCCCCAGGGTGCCGATGCCGGCCGCCGCCAGGTACAGGCTGATGGGCGAGCCCAGGCCGCCGGTACCGATGACCAGCACCTTGGCTTTCTTCAGGTTCAATTGGCCTTCGCGGCCGACGCCTGGCAGGGTGATGTGGCGCACATAGCGCTGCACTTCTTCGTTGCTCAGGGCATCGATGTCCATGCCACCTGAAGTGGCGAGCAACACTTCGATCCGGGCTTTTGCTGGCAGGGGTTCATCGGCGTCGATCAACGCCTCCTCGGCGGTAAACAGGAAGTGTTCCTTGAGCTGGTCGTTCTTTTCATGGAACAGGTGCTGACGCAATTGGGGGTGATGGGTGCAGAGATTTTCAATGACTTCGCGCAATGTCGATCCGGCGCCCTCAAGGGTCGATTCCGGCAGCTTGGCCACGCGAACCAGAATGTCGGGGAAAGAGACAGCGTTCATGGACAACTCCGTGTGCAGGTCGTTGAAAGGTTGAAGGGAGAAATGCTTGCCATCCCAGGCAAACAGCTTGGAGCCCAGGGCCTGGCCCTGGCGGACATCCACCACCAAGTAGCTGACGGGGAAGATCGGCTCGCCCAGGAACAGTGCCTTGTCCTGGTCTTCGTCACTGAAATAGGCGCCCACATCCGGGTGTGAGTGGTAAATCACTACCACCGGGTTGTCACTGCGAAACGCCTTGTTCATCAGCAGGGTGTCGGCCACCGAAAAGGTGTAGCCATTGGCCGCGCTGCGTGGGTACATCTCGGGGTTCTTGCGGTGCAGTTCATTCTGGATATTGCTGCCCAGGTACACGCTGCCGTCGGCGAAGACGAAACCACAGCACTCCTCGGGGTAGCTGCGGCTGGCGTGGGCGTAGATCTGTTCCAGGGCGATGGGGCGGAGGACGTCCATGTTTCTCTCGCGTTGGTTGAGGGTCACTTTTTCTTGGCCATGAGTTTTTCAATCGGCAACTTGGTGATCGCAAAGCCGGCCAGCAGGATCGCCGAGTACAGCATCAGGTCGCGGGAAATTTCCACGCCTTCGTACCAGGCACCGATGATGACCGCGAACACCGGGAAGATGATGAACACGAACGACAGGATGATCGGGCTCAGGCGCTTGAGCAGCATGAAATACACAATGAACCCGCCCACCGAGGCCACCAGCCCCAGGTAGAACAGCGCGCTCCAGGAGCGCAGGGTAATGGCGTCGAACGTTGGTGTTTCAAACCACAGGCCGGCCAGGAACAGCATCAGCCCGGCAATGCCGATGGGCAGGGTGTTGTAGGTGATGACGCTGATGGCGCTGCCTTTTTGCTTGGTAATGACATAGCACAAGGCGTGCATGATCGCGGCGCTCAGAATGGCCAGTACCCCGAAGAACTCGGCGTGGTCCAGGTGCAGGCCCTGGCTCTTGATGATCATGTAAAGGCTGCCGAAACCGATGCCTATGCCGACCACCTGGGAAAAATAGATGCGCTCGCGCAGGAACAGCGCCGAGAAGATCAGGATGAATACCGGCATGCAACTGAACAGCAGGGCGGTGAGGCCCGACGACACATGCATTTCGCCGTAGTTGAGCAAATAGTAGGGAACGCTGAAGTAAGACAGGGTCACAAACACGAAGAACCAGCTGCTTTCCCGGGGAAACAGGATCGGCTCACGGCGCACCATGGCAAAACACAGGAACAGCGGAAACGCGATGAGAAAGCGCAGGCCGGCGGATGTCAGCGGCGGCACGCTCTCGACGGCGATCTTGATGCCCAGCCACGTGGTGCCCCAACTCAGGCACACGATCAGGAACATCACGCTGGTCACCAGCCCGGCGAGCCACTGTTTTTGCGTTTTTGTTTTTGCAGTGTTTTCGAGAACGGCGGACATTGGCATCGTTTATTGCTTCCCTGAGCCGGAATTGAACTCTATATTGAACTTGTAATGAGTTATGTTTATCGGCGATTGAACCCGTAAAAGCACACTATTAGGGCGAAAGATGGCTGTCAAAACAAATATTGACATGGTGTCAATTATGCGTGAGGGCTTGTCCAACGGGCAGGGCGTGAAGTACAAGCGCCTGTCCGATGTGATGGAACGGGGCATCCTCGAAGGCTTGATTGAACCGGGACGAAAACTGCCGCCCCATCGGGTGCTTTCCGACAATTTAGGCGTGACCATCGGCACCATCAGCCGGGCTTACGGTGAATTGGAGCGCCTGGGCCTGGTGGTTGCGCGGGTGGGTGACGGCACCTTCGTGCGCAAGCGTGGGATGGAGCGCCAGCGTGATGAGGGCTTTCGTAATTTCAGCGAGGAGCCGCGCCAGTACTTCGACATGAGCCGCAACATGCACATTCCCGGGCAAGAGACGGTGTTTCTCGCCCAAAGCTTTCAAACCCTATCGAATAATGCCAAGTTCCTCCAGGACATCAGCGCCTACACCCCCGACGCCGGCCTGCCGCGTTACCGGGAAGCGGGCGCGCAGTGGCTGGTGCAGCGCGAGTTTCATCCGATTCCCGAGCAGGTCATCTGCGTCAACGGCGGCCAGCACGGCTTGCTGTGCGCCATGATGGCGTTGCTGCGTGCTGGCGATACGGTGGTCACCGAGCAGTTGACTTATCCCGGCCTGATTACCGCTGCGCGTATGCTGGGGGTGCGGCTGATCGGCCTGGAGATGGACGAGGAAGGTGTGCTGCCCACGGCTCTGGATGAGGTCTGTCGCAATCACCGGATTTCGGCGTTGTATTGCACGCCGACTATCCAGAATCCGACCACCGCCGTGTTGTCGGTGGCGCGCCGCGAAGCCTTGGCCAGGGTGTGTCGCGAACATAACCTGCTGATTCTGGAGGACGAAGCCCACGGTGTGCTGGTGGAGGACCGTCCGCCGCCCCTCAGCTATTTCGCGCCTGAGCGTACGATCTTGATCAGCAGCCTGAGCAAGGCGGTGTCGGCTGGTTTGCGGGTGGGCTACGTGCATGCGCCGCCGGCGCTGGTCAGTCGCATTTCTGCGGCGCTGCGTTCGACCTGCTGGATGGCCACACCTGTGACTCTGGAGTTGGCGACCCAGTGGATTGAAAACGGCACGGCGGAATATTTGTTGCGTCAGCAGATCAATGAGATCAGCCGCCGCAAGACGTTAGTCGAAGATTTATTGAACGGCTTGGCCTATCGCACCCACCTCAACAGCCCGCACTTCTGGATCGAAGTACCGGAGCCCTGGCGGGCCTCGGAAATCGAGGCGGAGCTCAAACAGAACAATTACCTGATCGCCACCGCCGAGGCTTTTGCCGTGGGGCAGACGGCGGTGCCGCAGTTTATTCGGGCGAGTATCTGCAACACGTCGGGCGATGATCAGTTATTGCGCGAGGGGTTTGACGCGCTGGCGACGGCGCTGGGGCAGGGGGGCGGGCGGTTTCATCTGTAAATCCGCGTTACCGTTGCTCGTTCCCACGCTCTGCGTGGGAATGCATCTTGCGACGCTCCGCGTCGCTATTGCGGGACGCGGAGCGTCCCAGGCGGCGTTCCCACGCAGAGCGTGGGAACGATCAGATCAGGCGACAGAGATCACTTGAAGCGCCGCTCCACACCCTTCTCCACCAGAATCTTCGCCGAAATCTCTTCCACCGAAAAATGCGTGGAATTGATGTGCGCAATATTTTCGCGACGGAACAGATTTTCTACTTCCCGCACTTCAAATTCGCACTGGGCATAGCTGGAGTAGCGGCTGTTGGGCTTGCGTTCGTTGCGGATGGCGGTCAGCCGGTCCGGGTCGATGGTCAGGCCGAACAGTTTGTGTGAGTGCGCGCGCAAGGCGGCGGGCAGGGTCAGGTGTTCCATGTCATCTTCGGTCAACGGATAGTTGGCCGCACGAATACCGAATTGCATGGCCATGTACAGGCAGGTGGGGGTCTTGCCGCAACGCGACACGCCCACCAGGATCAGGTCGGCCTTGTCGTAGTAGTGGGTGCGGGCGCCGTCGTCGTTGTCGAGGGCGAAGTTCACCGCCTCGATGCGCTCCATATAGTTGGAGTTATGCCCGATGGAATGGGACTTTCCGACGGAATAGGAGGAGTGTTCACTCAGCTCCTGTTCCAACGGCGCCAGGAAGGTAGAGAAAATGTCGATCATGAAACCATTCGACGTTGCGAGAATCTCACGAATGTCTTGATTGACGATGGTGTCGAAAATGATCGGGCGAAAACCGTCTTTTTCAGCCGCCAGATTGATTTGTTGTACCATGGCCCGCGCTTTATCCACGCTGTCTATATAAGGCCGGGTGAATTTGGCGAAGGTAATGTTTTCGAACTGCGCGAGCAGGCTCTGGCCCAATGTTTCGGCTGTGATGCCGGTGCCGTCGGAAATAAAGAAAGCAGATCGTTTCATTTGAGCCCTGGGCCTTAAGCTGATGGCGAATCTTGGATATGATAGGCGCGATTTTGCCGTCCCGCAGTGGGCCGCATTCTCACTTATTTTCCAGGTCCAGGCCACAAGCGCTGGCGTTAGCTCCTACTGAGCAACCCGCGTCCTGAGCTTTTCCAACACAGAAAGTGGAGAGATCACCTTGGTAGAGTACGTAGTTTCCCTCGATAAGCTCGGCGTCCATGATGTAGAGCATGTGGGGGGCAAGAACGCATCCCTCGGCGAGATGATCAGTAATCTTGCAGGCGCTGGTGTCTCGGTGCCCGGTGGTTTCGCCACCACGGCCCAGGCTTACCGCGACTTCCTAGAGCTGAGCGGCCTCAACGCCCAGATCCACGCCGCGCTGGACGCCCTGGACGTCGATGACGTCAACGCCCTGGCCAAGACCGGCGCCCAGATCCGCCAGTGGATCATGGAAGCCGAGTTCCCCGAGAAGCTCAACGAAGAAATTCGCACCGCCTTCGCCACCCTGTCGGCCGGTAACCCGGACATGGCCGTCGCCGTGCGTTCCTCGGCCACCGCCGAAGACTTGCCGGACGCCTCCTTTGCCGGCCAGCAGGAAACCTTCCTCAACATTCGCGGCGTCGAAAACGTGATCCGCGCGGCCAAGGAAGTGTTTGCCTCCCTCTTTAACGACCGTGCGATCTCCTACCGCGTACACCAGGGTTTCGACCACAAGCTGGTGGCCCTGTCTGCCGGCGTGCAGCGCATGGTGCGTTCGGAAACCGGCACTGCCGGTGTGATGTTCACCCTGGATACCGAATCCGGTTTCCGTGACGTGGTGTTTATCACCGGCGCCTACGGCCTGGGCGAAACCGTCGTACAAGGCGCGGTCAACCCGGACGAATTCTACGTACACAAGGGCACCCTCGAAGCGGGCCGCCCGGCCATCCTGCGCCGTAACCTGGGCAGCAAGGCCATCAAGATGATCTACGGCGACGAGGCCAAGGCCGGTCGCTCGGTCAAAACCGTTGAAGTCGACAAGGCCGAGCGTGCGCGTTTCTGCCTGACCGACGCTGAAGTCAGCGAGTTGGCCAAACAAGCGATGATCATCGAAAAGCACTACAAGTGCCCGATGGACATCGAGTGGGCCAAGGACGGTGACGACGGCAAGCTGTACATCGTGCAGGCTCGCCCGGAAACCGTGAAGAGCCGCACTTCGGCCAACGTCATGGAGCGCTACCTGCTCAAGGAAACCGGCACCGTGCTGGTAGAAGGCCGTGCCATTGGCCAGCGCATTGGCGCAGGCAAGGTGCGGATCATCAAGGACGTGTCCGAGATGGACAAGGTCCAGCCGGGTGACGTACTGGTTTCCGACATGACCGACCCGGATTGGGAACCGGTGATGAAGCGCGCCAGTGCCATTGTCACCAACCGTGGCGGGCGTACCTGCCACGCGGCGATCATTGCCCGTGAGCTGGGGATTCCGGCAGTCGTGGGTTGCGGCAACGCCACCCAACTGCTCAAGGATGGCCAGGGTGTGACCGTGTCCTGCGCCGAAGGCGATACCGGCTTTATCTTCGAAGGTGAGCTGGGCTTCGATATCAAGCAAAACTCCATTGACGCCATGCCCGACCTGCCGTTCAAGATCATGATGAACGTCGGCAACCCGGACCGTGCCTTTGATTTCGCCCAGTTGCCGAACGCCGGCGTGGGCCTGGCCCGCCTGGAATTCATCATCAACCGCATGATCGGCGTGCACCCCAAGGCACTCCTGAACTATGACGGCCTGCCGCTGGACATCAAGGAAAGCGTCGACAAGCGCATCGCCGGCTACAACGACCCGGTAGGTTTCTACGTCGAGAAACTGGTCGAAGGCATCAGCACCCTGGCTGCGGCGTTCTACCCGAAAAAGGTCATCGTGCGCCTGTCGGACTTCAAGTCCAATGAATACGCGAACCTGATCGGCGGCAAGCTCTACGAGCCGGAAGAAGAAAACCCGATGCTGGGTTTCCGCGGTGCCTCGCGTTACATCAGCGAAGCCTTCCGTGACTGCTTCGAGCTTGAATGCCGTGCGCTCAAGCGCGTGCGCAACGAGATGGGCCTGACCAACGTCGAGATCATGGTGCCCTTCGTGCGCACCCTGGGCGAAGCGAGCCAGGTGGTGGACCTGCTGGCAGAAAACGGCCTGACCCGTGGCGAGAACGGCCTGCGCGTGATCATGATGTGCGAGTTGCCGTCCAACGCCATCCTGGCTGAAGAGTTCCTGGAGTTCTTCGACGGTTTCTCCATCGGCTCCAACGACCTGACGCAGTTGACCCTGGGCCTGGACCGCGACTCGGGGATCATCGCCCACCTGTTCGACGAGCGTAACCCAGCGGTCAAGAAGCTGCTGGCCAACGCCATCCAGGCCTGTAACAAGGCTGGCAAGTACATCGGTATCTGCGGCCAAGGCCCTTCGGACCACCCGGACCTGGCCAAATGGCTGATGGAGCAGGGGATCGAGAGCGTCTCGCTGAACCCCGATTCCGTGCTGGAAACCTGGTTCTTCCTGGCTGAAGGCCAAGCGTCCGCCTAAGATCGCGTGGTCAAAAGTGCCGGTCACTCGTTGCGGGTGACCGGCATTCTTATCTGTACAGGGCGGGAATCCTTGCGGACGCCGCCCTTTTTTGTGCAAGAGCATTATGCAAAGCAGCAGCCATCTGTTTCCTGTCGCCCTGATCAGCGCTGAACGTCGGGGCGACCTGAGTGAAGACGTCTACCGACTCAAACCCGGTAACAGCCCGGACGGCACCGTCGAGCTGGCGGTTACCCGTTTGGGCCTGGCCGATGTCCCGGAAAACCGGGGCACGCCGATTATTTTGTTGCATGGCAGTTTTTCCAATCGACGTTTCTGGTATTCGCCAAAAGGAATTGGCCTGGGGGCTTACCTCGCACGTCGCGGATTTGATGTGTGGATCCCGGAAATGCGCGGCCATGGTTTGTCCAAGCGCAATCACGACTACGCCAGTAACCGCGTCGCCGATTATGCGCGCTACGATTTGCCGGCCGTGGGGGCGTTTGTGTGTGAGCAAAGCGGGCAGATTCCGCACTGGATCGGGCATTCCCTCGGTGCCACCACCCTGGCTGCGGCCTTGGGTGGGCAGCACTTGGATGCATCAGCGGTGGCGTCGGTGGCGTTGTTCGGCTGCCAGGTCAGTCGCACCCACTGGCCGTTGAAAATTCCACCGGTGGAGTGGGGCGCTCGCTTTATCCTCAAGCGCCTTGCCCATCTGTCGGGCCCGCGCTTCAAGCGTGGGCCCGAGGACGAGCCGGCCGGCGTGATGATCGAAGCGATGCGTTGGAACGGCCTGTTCGGCCGGTTTGGCGATGCCGAGCATGACTGGTGGAAAGGCTTGGCGCAGGTCGATGTGCCGCTGTTGGCGGTGAGCGCAGCGGGCGACCGGCAAGACCCGGACTGGGCCTGCCGCAAGCTCTTCGAGCAAGTGGGCAGCGAGCATCGCCAGTACCTGTGCCTGGGACGTCAGCAAGGTTTCAGCGAGGATTTCGGCCATGTGCAGATGCTGGTCAGTAAAGCGGCCCAGGCCCAAGTGTGGCCTTTGGTCGAGCGCTGGTTGAACGACCCGCTGACACCCTTATTCGGTACGCAATCCGAAGTGTCCGCAGCGGTTTGACGAAACGCTCTACCAAGGGCGTTTCACTCTTGAATGGTTGCGGCTAAGATATGACGCGCCACGCGGTTCTGGTCATATTCAGTCGCGCAACGTGTATTGCGTTACGCTGAACCGGGTTTGATCATGGCCGCCGCCAACGCCCAGGCACTTAAAGAATGCCTGTCGCGGGGCGTTTTCTTGATGTACACCGTGGATGTTCGACCTCTTCTTTGATGACAGGAGTTTCTCGATGAACCATTACGTGACCCCCGACCTGTGTGACGCCTACCCGGAGCTGGTGCAGGTAGTGGAGCCGATGTTCAGCAACTTCGGTGGCCGAGACTCCTTTGGTGGCGAGATTGTCACCCTCAAATGCTTCGAGGATAACTCCCTGGTCAAGGCGCAGGCTGACCTGCCGGGCGTTGGCAAAGTGCTGGTGGTCGATGGTGGTGGTTCCCTGCGCTGCGCGTTGCTGGGTGACATGATTGCCGAGAAAGCCGCGAAAAATGGTTGGGAAGGGCTGGTGATCTACGGGTGTATCCGTGACGTCGACGTCATCGCCCAGACCGACCTGGGTGTACAGGCCCTGGCCTCTCATCCGAAAAAAACCGACAAGCGCGGCCTTGGCGACCTGAACGTCCCGGTGACATTCGCAGGCGTGACGTTCCGCCCCGGTGAGTACATTTATGCCGATAACAACGGGGTGATCGTGTCACCCAGCCCGCTGAAAATGCCTGAATAAACTGCCGCAACCGATCGGGGTGAGGATGTTCGAAGAAGAAAACGCGCAATGGGGGCTGGTGCATGCCCTGGTGCTGGACGGTAAAGGCGGTGCGCGTTCGATTGCCCGGACTGAGCTCGACGATTTGCAGTTGCAGCCCCAGGAAAGCCTGTGGCTGCACTGGGATCGCAGCCATCCTCAAACCCAGACCTGGCTGCGCAAATCCAGCGGCCTGAGCGAGTTTGCCTGTGACCTGCTGCTGGAGGAAAACACCCGTCCACGGCTGTTGCCGCTGCCGGACGCCGAATTGCTGCTGTTTCTGCGCGGAATCAATCTCAACCCAGGCGCGGAGCCGGAAGACATGGTGTCGGTGCGCATTTTCGCCGCCGCCAACCGAGTGATTTCCCTGCGTTTGCGCCCCTTGCGCGCTACCGATGAGTTGCTGGTGCAACTGGCAGACGGCAAAGGCCCCAAGACGGCGTCTGAACTCATCCTTTATATGGCTCAGTACCTGACCAACAAAGTGCAGGATCTGGTCGCCGGCTTGTCTGAAATCGTCGATTCCGAGGAAGAAAAACTCGATGCCGACGAACGGTATACTCCGGAGCACGGCAGCGTTCTGCAGATCCGTCGAAGAGCCGCCGGACTCAAGCGCTTCCTGGCCCCCCAGCGGGATATTTTCGCCCAGCTGACACGAATCAAATTGGCGTGGTTCTGCGACGACGATGCGGACTATTGGAACGAACTGCACAACAGCCTGACCCGTTACCTGGAAGAGCTGGAATTGGCCAGAGAGCGCGTGGGGCTTGTGCTGGAGGCTGAAGACCGGCGCTTGAGCCTGCGCATGAACCGCACCATGTACCGCTTCGGGATCATCACCGGGATCTTCTTGCCGATGAGTTTTCTCACCGGTTTGCTCGGTATCAATGTGGGCGGCATTCCATTCTCTGCCAGCCCTTATGGATTCATGATTGCGTGCCTGTTGATGGTGTCTGTGGCACTGGGGCAATGGTGGTTATTTCGACGATTGCGCTGGGTTTGACCTGAATATGACCTGAACGTAAGAAAGGGCCGATGTGACCCGATGAATTTTACCCTCGTCTTTTAAATCACTTGCGAGAGGTCTCTATGCACGATCCGTTCGAACAGTCTTTGCGTGACATGCTCAATGCTTCGCCATCCAACCGTGATGACGATGCCTGCCTGGGCCGCGTACTGAAAACCGCCAACCGTCAGGTAGGGGCGGGTGACCTGTTCGGTCTGCTCGGGCGTTGGTTGCCGGCGTTGATGATGGCCCTGAACAACGGTTCGGCCCATGTGTCACCGGTTTCCCGTCGTAAACCTCTTGCTAGCACTGCTGATAAGGCTGATTGAATATGGAACTTGATCTCTGGACCCAGAGCCTGGTCACCGCGATGACCGCATTGTGGACCAAGGTGGCGAATTTCATTCCCAACCTGTTTGGTGCCCTGGTCCTGGTATTGCTGGGTTTTGTCGTGGCCAAGCTGCTCGATACCCTGCTGTCCAAATTGCTCGCCAAACTGGGGCTCGATCGCCTGATGGCTGGCACTGGCCTGACCAAACTGCTCGGTCGCGCGGGGTTGCAAGTACCGATTTCGACCCTGATCGGCAAGATCGTCTATTGGTTCGTTCTACTTATTTTTCTGGTTTCTGCAGCGCAGTCCCTTGGACTTGAGCGAGTTTCAGCTACGCTCGACATGCTGGCACTGTATTTGCCGAAAGTTTTCGGCGGCGCGCTGGTGCTGCTGGTGGGGGTTCTACTCGCGCAACTGGCCAACGGGCTGGTGCGCGGGGCCGCCGAAGGCGTGGGGTTGGACTACGCAGCGGGCCTGGGACGAATTGCCCAGGGGCTGGTGATCATCATCAGTATTTCCGTCGCGATCAGCCAGCTGGAGGTCAAAACTGACCTGCTCAACCACGTGATTGTGATTGTTTTGATTACCGTTGGTCTGGCAGTTGCGCTGGCCATGGGGTTGGGAAGCCGGGAAATTGCCGGTCAGATTCTTGCGGGAATCTATGTGCGTGAGCTGTATCAAGTTGGGCAACAGGTGCGTGTGGGCGAGGTCGAAGGGCAAATCGAGGAGATCGGCACAGTCAAGACGACCGTGCTGACCGATGACGGGGAACTGGTGTCGCTGTCCAACCGGATTCTCCTGGAGCAGCAGGTCAGTAGCCGCTAATCCGGCAAATCCTGCTAATGTACGCCGCCGCAAACCCGGGTGACCGGGTTGCAGCGGACATTGACCTGACTGTCGGCACGACTTGTTTTGAATAAAGCCCAAACGCTGTCCACGCGCTATGACCCCCGTGAGCTCTCTGATGAGGAGTTGGTCGCGCGCTCGCACACGGAGCTGTTTCACGTAACACGCGCGTACGAAGAATTGATGCGCAGGTATCAACGCACTCTGTTCAACGTTTGTTCAAGGTATTTGGGGAACGATAGAGACGCGGATGATGTCTGTCAGGAAGTGATGCTCAAGGTGCTATACGGCCTGAAGAACTTCGAGGGCAAATCGAAGTTCAAGACCTGGCTGTACAGCATCACGTACAACGAGTGCATCACGCAGTATCGGAAGGAACGGCGAAAGCGTCGCTTGATGGACGCTTTGAGTCTGGACCCCCTTGAGGAGGCGTCTGAAGAGAAGGCGCCGGCACCCGAGGAAAAGGGCGGACTTGATCGCTGGTTGGTGCATGTGAACCCGATTGACCGCGAAATTCTGGTGCTTCGATTTGTCGCAGAGCTGGAATTTCAGGAAATCGCTGACATCATGCATATGGGTTTGAGTGCTACAAAAATGCGGTACAAGCGTGCTCTTGATAAATTACGTGAGAAATTTGCGGGCGAGACTGAAACTTAGTGCGTAGCAAATATCTCTTACGTGTAGGCAAGTTCTGTTAGACTTGTCGCCGAGTTGTCCCCCGGTTTGTGGGACTGCTTTACAATCACCAGATGGGGATTTAACGGATGAAACTGAAAAACACCTTGGGCTTGGCCATTGGTTCTCTTATTGCCGCTACTTCTTTCGGCGTTCTGGCACAAGGCCAAGGCGCAGTTGAAGGCGAGCTGTTCTACAAGAAGCAGTACAACGATAGCGTTAAGCACATCGAAGACGGCTTCAACCCAGGCGCTCGCATTGGTTACTTCCTGACCGACGATCTGTCGTTGAATCTGTCGTACGACAAGACCAACCACACCCGTTCGAACGACGGCACTGGCAACCAGAAGATCAAAGGTGACACTGGCAGCCTCGTTGCTCAGTACCACTTCGGTCAGGCTGGCGTTGATAGCCTGCGTCCATACGTTGAAGGCGGTTTCGGCCACCAGAGCCGTGGCAACGTGCGCGCTGACGGCCACACCGGTCGCGATCAGACCACTTTCGCTACCATCGGTACCGGCGTGAAGTACTACTTCACCAACAACCTGTACGCTCGTGCTGGTGTTGAAGCTGACTACGGTCTGGACAACGGCAAGTGGGACTACTCCGCACTGGTTGGCCTGGGCGTGAACTTCGGCGGTAACGCTGGCGCAGCTGCTCCAGCTCCTACCCCAGCACCAGCTCCAGAGCCAGTTCCAGAGCCAGAAGCTCCGGTTGCTCAGGTTGTTCGTGTTGAGCTGGACGTTAAGTTCGACTTCGACAAGGCCGTTGTTAAGCCTAACAGCTACGGCGACGTTAAAAACCTGGCCGACTTCATGGCTCAGTACCCAGCTACCAACGTAGAAGTTGCTGGTCACACTGACTCCGTAGGTCCAGACGCTTACAACCAGAAGCTGTCCCAGCGTCGTGCTGACGCTGTTAAGCAAGTCCTGGTTAAAGACGGCGTTGCTCCTAGCCGTGTAACTGCTGTTGGTTACGGCGAATCCCGCCCAGTTGCTGACAACGCAACTGAAGCTGGTCGCGCTGTTAACCGTCGCGTAGAAGCGTCGGTTGAAGCTACCGCTCAGTAATTACTGAGTAGTAAAGAAAAGCCCGGCTCAGGCCGGGCTTTTTTTCGCCTGCGATTTGCCTCAGGCGCTTGCCGCAGCGGCGATGCTAGCCATCTGTGCGGCGCCGGCAACCTGGCCAATCACCAGGATGGCCGGGCTCTTCAGCGCAAAGGTTTTTGCCGCTTCATGCATGGCCGCCAGGGAGCTGCGGCATTCGCGTTGCTGGGGCAATGAAGCGTTTTCGATCATTGCCACCGGCATATCCGCAGCCATGCCGCCGTTGAGCAGCTGTTCGCGGATTTCTTCCAGCTTCGCCACACCCATATACACCACCAGCGTGGTTCCACCCTCCGCCAGCGCACGCCAGTTCAAGCTACTGTCATCCTGGGTATGCGCGGTGACCAAGGTCACTCCGCGGCTCACCCCGCGCAAGGTCAACGGGATATCGCACTGGGTTGCTCCGGCCAGCCCTGAGGTGATGCCATTGACCAATTCCACCTCGACACCACGCTCGCGCAGCCAGGTTGCCTCCTCGCCACCGCGGCCAAAAATACACGGGTCACCGCCTTTAAGGCGTACTACGCACTTGCCCTGGCGTGCATAACGCAACATCAGGCGGTGAATGAAATCCTGCGGGGTAGAACGACATCCCCCGCGCTTGCCGACGGTAATCACCCGGGCGCTGGTGCAGTGTTCCAGTACTGCCGGGTTGACCAGATCATCAATCAGCACGACGTCCGCTGCCTGCAGAGCCCGGACCGCTTTCAGGGTCAGCAACTCCGGGTCACCCGGACCTGCGCCTACCAGCCACACTTTTGCGCTCATGTTGTTCCCCTTACACACTGATGGCGATTGGCTGCGGGTTGCTGGCCAAAAGACGTTTGATTTCCGGCACGCAGGAGCCGCATTGGGTGCCGCAGCCCAAGGCCTGTTTGAGGCCATCCAGGTCCAGGCCGCTGCCGATACCGGCACACACGGCGTTTTCGCTGACGTTCTTGCAGTTGCACACAATCTTGTTGCTGGCCGTGGTACCGCCCGGTGGCGCGCTCAAGGGCGCCAGCAACCAGCGCCGCAGTTGCTCGTCGGCCCGGCCTTCCAGCCACAGGCTTTGCAGCCAGTGACGGGCCAGGGTTTCGCCGGCCAGGCGCAGGGCGGTGATGCGGCCTTTCTCGATCTTCACGCGCTTGCCGATTGAGCGGCGCGGGTCGTCATAGGCCATTACCGGGCCGTCGTTGAGGCCCAGCAGGTGGTCGATACGGGTCAAGAGTTGCAGGTCGGGCGCCTCGGTATGCGCGGCGCGCACCAGCAGCGCGGGGCGTTCACGGCCAGCCAGGCTCAGGCTGACGTAGGCAAAGGTTTCACACAGTGGGCGCAAGGCTTCGAAGTGCTGCTGTACATCGCCTTCGATCAGCGCAAACAGCTGCCACGGCAGTTGCACGGCTTCCAGGCGCACGCCGCTGTGCTTGAGCTCCGGCTGCTTGGACAAAGGGTCGAACGCCGGTTGAGTGAGGGTATTGACGCCGCCCTTGAGAAAGCGGTCGCCCCAGTGCATGGGCAGGAACGCTTGGCCGGGACGCACACTGTCATCGCTGCCGACGGCGACGATCACGCTGCCGCGACGGCTTTTCAGGCTGACCAGGTCACCCTCTTTGAAGCGGTGGCGGCGTAGCTCATCCGGATGCAGGCTCAACAATGCTTCACTGACGTGCCCGAACAACTGCGCTGCCGTGCCGGTGCGGCTCATCCCATGCCATTGATCACGCAGGCGACCGGTGATCAGGGTCAGGGGAAATCGCGCATCGCGCTGTTCCTTGGCGGCGCGATAAGGCTCGGCGACAAACTGCGCCCGCCCAGTGTCAGTGGGGAAAATACCGTCGGTGTACAAGCGCGACGTACCCGCTTGCGCACCCTCGGGAAACGGCCATTGCTGCGGGCCGAGCTGGTCGAGCAGGGCGTGGCTGATGCCGGACATATCCAGGTCACGGCCTTGAGTCAGTGGCTTGAATTCATCAAACAGCTGCGCCGCGTGCTCAAAGGCGAACAGGCTCGGCAACCCCGGCCGCAGACGGCGCTCCAGGCGTTGTGCGAAATCCACGGTGATCGCCCAATCCGCGCGTGCTTCAGCCGGTGGGTTGATGGCGCGGCGCACGTGGGAAATACGTCGCTCGGAGTTGGTCACCGTGCCGTCTTTTTCACCCCAACTGGCGGCGGGCAGTAGCAGGTCGGCATAGGCGGCGGTTTCGGTGGTACGAAAGGCTTCCTGCAACACCACGAACGGGCACGCTGCCAAAGCGGCGCGCACCGCGTTCTGGTCGGGCAGCGATTGGGCCGGGTTGGTACAGGCGATCCACAACGCCTTGATCTTCCCCGCCTGCACCTGTTCAAACAGTTCGATGGCGGTAAGGCCGGTGGTCGCGGGCAGTTGTTCCACGCCCCAATAGGCCGCCACTTCAGCGCGGTGTTCAGGGTTGGCCGCTTCGCGGTGGCCCGGCAGCAAATTGGACAGGCTGCCGGTTTCGCGCCCACCCATGGCGTTCGGTTGGCCGGTCAGGGAAAACGGCCCGCAGCCCGGCCGGCCAATGGTCCCCGTGGCTAAATGCAGGTTGATCAACGCGCTGTTTTTGGCGCTGCCGGTCGTGGATTGGTTAAGCCCCATGCACCACAGCGACAGAAAGCTGCTGGAGGTGCCCACCCACTGCGCGCACAGGCGCAACTGTTCGACGCTGATGCCGCATAGCTGCGTGACCATCTGCGGCGTGTAGTCATGCACCAGGCGCTTGAGTTCGGCCAAGCCGTCGGTGTGGGCCTGGATAAACGCGCGGTCGACCCAGTCTTCCCACAGCAACAGATGCAAAATGCCGTGGAACAACGCCACATCCGTGCCCGGCAAGATCGCTAGGTGCAGGTCGGCCAAGTCGCAGGTGTCGGTACGCCGAGGGTCAATCACCAGCACTTTCATCTGCGGGCGTTGCGCCTTGGCTTGCTCCAGGCGCCGGAACAATACCGGATGGGCGTAGGCCATATTGCTGCCGACGATCATCACGCAGTCGCTGTTTTCCAGGTCTTCATAGCTGCACGGCGGCGCATCGGCGCCCAGGCTGCGCTTGTAGCCGACCACTGCCGAAGACATGCACAGCCGGGAGTTACTGTCGATATTATTAGTGCCCACCAACGCCCGCGCCAACTTGTTGAAGCTGTAGTAGTCCTCGGTCAACAGTTGCCCGGAGATATAGAACGCCACGCTGTCGGGCCCGTGTTCGGCAATCGTCTCGGCAAACACGTTGGCCGCGTGTTCCAGGGCGGTGTCCCAGTCGGTGCGAGTGCGTGCCAGTGCTTTGCCCAAGCGTAATTGCGGGTACAGGGCGCGGGCGCTCACGTCGCCGGTCAAGTGCAGGCTGGCACCTTTGCTGCACAACTTGCCGAAGTTGGCCGGATGGCTGGGGTCGCCTTGCACCCCCAGGATCTGTTCGCCGTCATGCTCGATCAGCACGCCGCAGCCCACCCCGCAATAACAGCAGGTGGACGCGGTGGTCTGGCGGTTCATCAACCCGCGTCCCGCAGGGCCAGCATCACCCGGCCGTTTTCGACCCGGGCCTGATGATGGTGGGCGCAGCCGATATCCGGGGCCTGGGCTTGGCCAGTCGCCAGGTCAATCTGCCAGTTGTGCAGCGGGCAGGCCACGCGCTTGCCGTAGATCAAGCCTTGGGACAGCGGCCCGCCCTTGTGAGGACAGCGGTCGTCGAGGGCAAAGACTTCATCGTCACTGGTGCGAAAAATCGCGATGTCACCTTTGGGCCCGCTGATGATGCGCGAGCCCAGGGCGTTGATTTCATCGAGGGCGCAGATATCCAGCCAGTTCATAGCGAGACCTCCAGTTGTTTGACGGGGATCACGTCGAATTCCTTTTTCAGCAGCGGCTGCTCCAGGCGTTCCTTCCACGGGTCCTGCTCGAATGACAACGAGAACTGCAAACGCTCATTGAGGGCTTGGCGGCGCGCCGGGTCTTCCAATACGGCCTTCTTGATATGCTCCATGCCCACTCGCTGCAGGTAGTGCACGGTGCGCTCCAGGTAGAAGGCTTCTTCGCGGTACAACTGCAGGAACGCGCCGTTGTATTCACGCACTTCCTCGGCGGTTTTCACCTTGACGAAGAACTCCGCGACTTCGGTCTTGATCCCGCCGTTGCCGCCGATGTACATCTCCCAGCCCGAGTCGACACCGATAATGCCTACGTCCTTGATGCCCGCTTCCGAGCAATTGCGTGGGCAACCGGACACCGCCAACTTGACCTTGTGGGGCGACCACATGTTGAACAGGTCATGCTCCAGCTCGATGCCCAGTTGTGTGGAGTTCTGCGTACCAAACCGGCAGAACTCGCTGCCCACACAGGTTTTGACGGTACGGATGGATTTGCCATAGGCATGCCCGGACGGCATATCCAGGTCCTTCCATACCCCAGGCAAGTCCTGCTTCTTGATACCGAGCAAGTCGATACGCTGGCCGCCGGTGACCTTGACCATCGGCACGTTGTACTTGTCGGCCACATCGGCGATGCGGCGCAGCTCCGAAGGGTTGGTCACGCCGCCCCACATCCGTGGCACCACAGAATAGGTGCCGTCTTTTTGAATATTGGCGTGGGCCCGTTCGTTGATCAGCCGCGATTGCGGGTCGTCCTTGGCTTCGCCGGGCCAGGTGGAGATCAGGTAATAGTTGAGCGCCGGGCGGCAGGTGGCGCAGCCATTGGGGGTGCGCCAGTTCAGGTAACGCATGGTGCTGTCGATGGTCAGCAGGTGCTGCTCGCGGATGGCCTGGCGGATCTGCCCGTGGTTGAGGTCGCTGCAGCCACAGATGGCTTTTTCACTTTTGGGTTTGACGTCGGCGGCGCCGCCCACGGTGTTGATCAGGATCTGCTCGACCAGGCCGGCACAGGAGCCGCAGGAGCTGGCGGCCTTGGTGTGTTTTTTCACCTCGTCGACACTGAACAACCCTTGTTCCTGGATCGCCTTGACGATGGTGCCCTTGCACACGCCGTTGCAGCCGCAGACTTCGGCGCTGTCGGCCATGCTCATGGCTTTGTCCTGGCCTTGGTGGCCGACATCGCCGAGTGCATTTTCACCGAACATCAGGTGATCGCGGATTTCACCGATGGCGTGGTTCTCACGGATCTGGCGGAAATACCAGCCGCCATCGGCGGTATCGCCGTACAGGCAGGCGCCGACCAGGATATCGTCCTTGATCACCAGCTTCTTGTACACGCCGCCAATCGGGTCGGAGAGCGTGATGGTCTCGGTGCCTTCGCCGCCCATGAAGTCGCCAGCGGAGAACAGGTCGATGCCGGTGACTTTCAGCTTGGTGGAGGTCACCGAGCCCTTGTAAGTGGCAAAGCCCAATTGGGCCAGGTGGTTGGCGCAGACCTTGGCCTGTTCGAACAAGGGTGCCACCAGGCCATAGGCGATGCCGCGATGGCTGGCGCATTCACCGATCGCATAGATACGCGGGTCGTAGGTTTGCATCGTGTCGTTGACCAGGATCCCACGGTTGCAAGGGATGCCGGACTTTTCCGCGAGTTCGGTATTGGGGCGGATGCCGGCAGCCATCACCACCAGGTCGGCCGGGATGATGTCGCCATTTTTGAACTGCACCGAGCCGACGCGGCCATTGCCGGCATCGTGCAGGGCCTGGGTCTGCTCGCACAGGCGAAACACCAGGCCGCGACTTTCCAGTTCGGTTTGCAGTAGCTGGCCGCTGGTCTTGTCCAGTTGCCGCTCCAGCAGCCATTCACCGATGTGCACCACCGTCACGTGCATGCCGCGCAGCATCAAGCCGTTGGCCGCTTCCAGGCCGAGCAGGCCGCCGCCGATCACCACCGCATGCTTGTGGGTCTTGGCGGTGTCGATCATCGCCTGTGTATCGGCAATGTCACGGTAGCCAATCACACCCTGCAACGTGTTGCCGGGAATCGGCAGGATAAACGGCGTGGACCCGGTGGCGATCAGCAGGCGGTCATATTCGGCCTCGGTGCCGTCTTCGGCGATGACTTTGCGCTTGACCCGGTCGATCTGCACCACTTTGCGGTTGAGCAGCAGTTTGACGTTATTGTTCAGGTACCAATCCAGGTCGTTGAGCACGATCTCTTCGAAGGTTTGCTCACCGGCCAGTACCGGCGACAGCAGGATGCGGTTGTAGTTGGTGTGAGGCTCGGCGCCGAACACGGTGATGTCGTACAGCTCGTTGCTCAGCTTGAGCAGTTCTTCCAGGGTGCGAACCCCGGCCATACCGTTGCCGATCATCACCAGTTTGAGTTTTTTCATGTCGTTCTCCGCAATGGCTCGACAAATCGTGCGCAAACAAAAAAGGCATCCCCGCTAGTCAGCTAGCGAGGACGCCTTTGTCCTGGTCCCGTTCTCTCGGGAAGCTCGGCCCTTCGTCGTTGAAGGAGCGGCTATATGTGGGGTGTTGGCAAAGCTAATGCAGCAGCTGTGCCAAGTCCCTATAGCCCCAGTTTTACTGGGCGTTTACACAGAGAGTCGGCGGATTCTGCCCGTTAGTGGTGCATCAACCAGTACAACAGCACCAGATTGAGCAAAAGCGAGGCCATCGCCAGGGTCTGCCAGACTTTCAAGGGTTCGCGTTCGAGCAAAGGCCGTGGGCGTAGGCTCAATTCGCGGCGGTCGGCCTGCTCCAGCACCAACAGCCATTCTTCGGCGGTTTCATAGCGTTGGCCCGGGACAGCGAACAGCGCTCGTTCCAGACTGTGCGGCAACCACTCCGGCAAGTCGGGGCGATAACGGCTGGCGCTGACGGGTTGGGAAAACCTGGGCCGTTGGAAGGCCTCGATTTCACCGTAGGGGTAATGCCCAGTCAGCAGGTAATACAAGGTCACGCCGACGCTATATAAGTCCTGTTGTGCCGTAGGCTGCTCGCCAGCGAACGCCTCGGGCGCGATGAAACTCGGGGTGCCGGGTAGCAGGTGCGCACGGTCCTCGGAGAGCCCGGGGCAATAGGCCAGGCCGAAGTCCAGCACTCGCAGTTCGCCATCTTCTCCCAGCAGCAGGTTTTCCGGCTTGATGTCGCGGTGCAGGATCTGCCGGCGATGCAGCAGGCCCACGGCGCGCAGCAAGCGTTCTGCAATCGACTGCCATTGTGCCAACGGAAGAGGGCCCTGTTGTTGGAACAGTTGGGCCAGGGTTTGCCCGGCGTATTCGCGCATCACGTAGTACAAATGCTGACGGCCACTGGCGGCATGCACTTCGGGAAAGGCACGGCCGGCGACCCGGCGCAGAAACCATTCCTCCGATAACAAGGCCTGGGCCGCATCGGTATCGTCGCAACGCAACGGCAAGGTCTTGAGCAGCCAGGGGTGCCCCTGGGCGTCGTGCACGCGGTACAGCAACGACTGCCGACTCTGCGCCAGCACGCTTTGCACCTGCCAGCCTTCAAAGGTTTGCCCGACTTTCAGCGGTGGCGGCAGTGGCCATTGCTGCAACTGCACCAGGGCGTCGCCGAGGGTGGCCGCGCCGAGTTGATCGATGCGCACCAGCAAGGCGCTGGCATTGTCTTGGCTACCCGCCAGGTGGGCGGCGCTGACCAGAGTGTTGACGGCCAGGTCGAGGTCGCTTTGCTCGCGCAGGATCGCGCCGATGCTGTGATCGCCCAGCGTGGCCCACACCCCGTCGCTGAGCAGCAGGAAACACTCGCCCTCGCGCAATGGACCATCGAGGAAGTCCAGCACCAGGTGCTGATCCAGGCCGAGGGCGCGCTTGAGCACATGCTGCATCCCCGGTTGTTCCCACACATGGTCTTCGCTGATGCGTTGCAACTCGCCGTCAAGCCAACGATACGCCCGGCAATCACCGACATGGGCCAGGGTGAAGCGTTGGCCGCGAAACACCAGGGCGCTGAGGGTGGTGAGCAACGGTTGGCCGCCGCCGTTGGCTTGCAACCAGCGATTCTGCGCGACCAACAGACGTTCGAGCGACTGGGCCACGCCCCAAGTCTGCGGCGTGGCGTAGTAGTCCACGGCCAGCGCCTGCAAGGTCGAGCGTGCGGCCAGGCCGCCGTCGGCGCACTGGCTGACGCCGTCGGCCAGCGCGCACAGGTAGCCTTTGCTCGCGGCCAGTTCCGCCATGGGCGTGACCACCCGCAGCGCATCCTGGTTCTCGCTACGCGGGCCGATGGCACTGGCCTGGGCGATGCTCAGTTGTAAGCTCATCAGACGCGGGCGGCGGTCACGGCGGCCGAACCCCAGGTGGTTCTCCAGCGCCGTTTCACCCCATGCAGGCCGAACCAGGCCAGCACACCGAGGCTGGCGAACAACCACAGGGCCAGTTGATAGCTGCCAGTACTCTGCTTGATGGCGCCCATGCCCGCCGCAAGGGCGAAGCCACCGATGCCGCCGGCCATGCCGATCAGGCCGGTCATGACGCCGATCTCACTGCGAAAACGCTGTGGCACCAGTTGGAATACCGCCCCATTGCCAGCGCCCAGGCCGAGCATGGTGCAGACGAAAAGTGCCAGCGCGGCGTAGGAACTGGGCAAGTTGAACCCCACTGCCGCAATGCAGATCACCGCCACGCTGTACATGCCGAGCAGGGTCTTGATCCCGCCGAACCGGTCTGCCAGGGCGCCACCCAATGGGCGCATCAGGCTGCCACCGAACACACAGGCGGCGGTGTAATAGCCGGCGGTCACCGGGCTCAGGCCGTACTGGTCGTTGAAGTAGCCGGGCAGGGCGCTGGCCAGGCCGATAAAGCCGCCGAAGGTCACGCTGTAAAAGAACATGAACCACCAGCTGTCGCGGTCGCCCAGGGCCTTGAAGTAGTCGGCCATGGCTTTGGCTTTTGGCCGCTGAGGGGCATTGCGCGCCAGCCAGGCGAACACGATCAGGGTCAGCACCAGTGGGATCAGCGCAAAGCCGAACACGTTGCTCCAACCAAAGGCGGCCGCCAGCACGGGCGCCAGCAGCGCGGCAAACACGGTGCCGGAGTTACCGGCGCCGGCGATGCCCATGGCTTTGCCCTGGTGCTCCGCCGGATACCACTGTGATGCCAAGGGCAGGGCGACCGCGAAGGACGCACCGGCCATGCCCAGGAACATGCCCAGCAGCAGCGCTTGTTCGTAGCTGTGGATCCCCAGTTTCCAGGCGCAGAACAGCGCCACGATCACAATCACCTGGCCAATCAGCCCGGCGGTCTTGGGCGACAGCTTGTCGGCCAGCATCCCCATCAAAAAGCGCAGCACCGCGCCCGCCAGGATCGGGGTGGCCACCACCAGGCCGCGCTGTTGGGTGGTCAGGTGCAAGTCAGCGGCAATCTGCACCGCCAGGGGGCCCAGCAGGTACCAGACCATGAAGCTCAGGTCGAAATACAGGAACGCGGCAAACAGGGTCGGGGTGTGCCCGGATTTCCAGAAGCTTGATTTCATCACGCACCTCAACGGTTGGGGGTCTAGAAACGAAAAAACGCCGCCACCGGGTTCGCAAGGGCAAACCGGGTGGGCGACGTCTTTGTCGTGAGGGGGCAACCGCCGTTGGCTACCTGTGATAATTCTTTAGCAAGAGCTGAGCCAGATCAGCCGAGCAACTCGCTCATGGCAATAATCTGCTCCGCCACCTGGATCAGTTTCTGTTGACGGCTCATGGCCTGGCGGCGCATCAGGGTGTAGGCCTCTTCCTCGTTACAGCTTTTCATTTTCATCAGCAGGCCCTTGGCCAACTCGATGCGCTTGCGTTCGGCCAGTTGCTGGTCGCGGGCATGCAGCTGGGCGCGCAGGGCCTGGTCACTCTCGAAGCGCGCCATGGCCACATCGAGGATCGGTTGCAGGCGCTGGGCCTGGATACCTTCGACGATATAGGCACTGACGCCGGACTTGATGGCCTGGCGCATCACATTCGGGTCGTGTTCATCGGTGAACATCACGATCGGCCTGGGCTGATCGCGGCTGACCAGCACCACTTGCTCCATCACATCGCGCCCGGGTGACTCGGTATCGATCAGGATCACATCCGGACGCACTGTTTCGACGCGTGCGGGCAGGTCGATGGTCAAGCCGGACTCATCGATCACCTCAAAGCCGGCCTCGGTCAATGCGGCCTTGAGGCGCCCTACCTTGCGCGGGGTGTCGTTGATCAACAGGATTCGCAGCATCGTCCGGCTCCTGTCAGCGCAGCGCTTGGCGATTGGCGTCATCGGCCAAGGCGTGAAGGTGGAAGCTGCGGGCATAGCCGGCGGGATCGCTGCCGTCCCAGGTCTTGCCGTCGAGCAACTGGCTGCGGCGCATGTCCGAGTTGCCCGGGGTAATGCCCAGCGTCTCGGCCGCCTGGCGGTACAGCGCCAGTTGCTGCACCTGCCGGGCGACGCCCAGGTAGTCCGGGTCTTCACGCAGCAAGCCCCAGCGCCGAAACTGGGTCATGAACCACATGCCATCGCTGAGGTAGGGCAGGTTCACCTCGCCGTCGGCGAAAAAGCGCAGTGCATGGGGATCTTGCCACTGGTTGCCCAGGCCATCGTCATAGTCCCCCAGCAAGCGTGGTTCGATGCAAGCCACAGGCGCATCGAGGTATTCAGGGGCACTGAGCAACTGGGCGGTAGAGCGGCGGTTTTCACGGCTCTGCTCGATAAACCGGCTGGCCTCCAGGATCGCCATGACCAGCACGCGTGCGGTATTGGGGTAGGCGTCAACGAAGGCTTGGGTGCAGCCTAGGACTTTTTCCGGGTGGTCCGGCCAGATCGCCTGGCTGGTCGCCAGGGTAAAGCCCTGGTTCTGTTGCACTGCGCTGGCGCACCAAGGTTCACCCACGCAAAGGCCGTCGATGCGGCCGGCTTGCAGGTGCGCCACCATTTGTGGCGGCGGCACTACTACGCTGTTCACATCCTGCAAGGGATGAATGCCTTGGCTCGCCAGCCAGTAATACAACCACATGGCGTGGGTGCCGGTGGGAAACGTCTGGGCGAAGGTGAGTTTTGTCCGGCTTTGGTGCACATGGCGCTTCAACGCCTCAGGAGTGATCATCCCTTGCTGTTGCAGGCCATGGGACAGGTTGATGCCCTGGCCATTCTGGTTCAGCCCCATCAGCACCGCCATGGGGCTGGGGGCGACGCCGCCGATGCCCAGGTGTACGGCATAGATCAGCCCGTAGAGACTGTGGGCGGCGTCCAATTCACCGCTGACCAGCTTGTCGCGCAGGTTGGCCCAGGACGCCTGGCGCTTGAGGTTGAGTGTGAGGCCGTAGGGTTGGGCGAAGCCCTGGGTGGCGGCGACCACCAGCGAGGCGCAATCTGTCAGGGCCATGAACCCCAGGTCCAGGCTGCTCTTTTCTGGGGCATCGCTGCCGTTTACCCAAGCCAGCGGATCGTTCATCAATACCTGCCTTTTTCTAAAAAAAAGCGCCGTTTCCCTGGTTGGCGTATAGGCCATTGCAGGGGAACGACGCCTTTGTCCGTAGGCCCGTGCCGCCTTTGGTGCGAGCCTGATACAGAGTGCAAAGCAAGGCACATGCCATGGGTGGGGCGGTTGCAACAGGCCGTCAGCTTTCGATCATGATTGAACCTCGTGCGCCTCGCAGTATGGCCGCTTCTTCAGGCCAGACCGCCAGGCATACCCACGGTGCACGCTGATTACCTCGCAACCCTCAATTGCCGCTGGCTGTACAGCGCGCTGCTGTGCGCCGTGCTGGTACTGGGCAGTGCCACGGCCCGTGGCGAGGAGTTGCCGCTCTACGGCGCCGAAGACGAGAGAAGCTCGGCGGTGGTGCTGCGGCATATTTCCGTCAATAGGCTGCGCGGCATCATGCGGCGTGCGGGGCTGGATGAGCCGCGCTACCCCCTGCGTGAAAACGGCGCGCGTACGTTCTATGTAACCGGGCCTTCCCGTTATGTCGACCAGGTATTGCGCCTCGCTCAACTGATGGACCGCCCCCCACGCAAGGTGCCAGAGCATGCGTCGTTATTCGGCGTGGTGAAAGTGATCAACGTCCTCGTGGACGATCACCTGCAGGGCGCAGGTGCCAACAGGGTCCTTGTACCGGGCATGGCTTCAATGATCAAAGCTCGGTTATCCCAGGCGCAGAAGGACCAACTGGCCGATGGCCGCCTTGTGTTAATGGCTTATCCGGATACCAACAGTCTGTTGATCAAGGGTTCACCTGCCCAAGTGAAGGTTATCGAAAAACGGGTGGCCGAGTTGGATGTCGCCCAGCCGCTGGATGAAGCCTCGCCGGGGCCGGCGCAGGCTGTCGGTGGAGACGTGCAACTGGTCGGCGCACCTCAGTTGACCGCCGCGCAATATGAGTACGTGCGACGTGCGTTCCTGCGAGCGGACCCTGAGTCTTCCCCCTGAAAAAGGCGTTTGTCCATGCACCTGGAAATATTGCTGCAGGAGCAACTGATCAGCCGCAAGCGTTTGGCCGCATTCGCACCGGGGAAGGTGCTGCCCTTGGACCCAGGCGTCACCCGCTGTGTGGAGGTGCGGGTCAATGGGCAACTGATGGCAGTGGGAGAGTTGGTGCAGTTGGAGGATCGGCTAGGAGTTGAATTACAGGAAACCTTTCAGGAGTGGCTGCCGCGATAAGGGTGCGAGCGAATTATCTGACCGGCTTCGGCCCAAAAAAGGCAAATGAATGGGTTTTTTCCTAACGCAGGTACGGGGCGCGGTTTTTATAGTCATGCCAATGGCAGATGAATTGGTTCACACAGTATGGATTTGAATGTCAGTAGTCGACTACAGAGGTGCGTATGGCCGTCGTAATGGATGAAACGACGACGTCCCTGGTCTTCGCTCGTTGGACCTTGCATGGCGATGGCCGGTTGACGGGTGTGGAGGCGGATATTCAGTTGGCTCCCAAGGAGGGGCATGTGCTGCGGTTGCTGCTGGCTTCCGGCGGCGCGCTGATGACCAAGGACCGCTTGCTGGAACTGGCCTGGCCTCGGGGGGAAGTGGCCGATGAGTCACTCACGCGGTGTATCTATTCCCTGCGCAAGCACTTGAGGGCCGACAAAGGCTTTATCAAGACGATTTATGGCAAGGGCTATCGCTTTACCTGCCCGGTGCGCACAGGTGATCAACCCAGGGCAGTGGCACACGTGTGCGCCGTCTGTGGTCAGGCCAGCAATGTCCAGAGTTAAGGCATGGGGCAAAGGCCTGGTGCTCGGGGTATTGATGGGCAGCAGCCAGGCCTGGGCTTTTTGCTGGGAAGAGGCGGCCAGCCGCCACGACCTTGAGCCGGAGTTGCTGCAAGCTATCGCCTCGGTCGAATCGGGTTACCGGGCGCAAGCGATGAACTACACCAACCGCAATGGCACGCGGGATATCGGCTTGATGCAAATCAACAGCATCCATTTGCCGCGCTTGCTCAAGCAGGGCATTACCGAAGAACGGCTGTTGAGCGAGCCCTGCCTGTCGGTAGAAGTAGGCGCCTCGATTCTTGCCGAGTTCATCCAGCGTTTTGGCTATAACTGGACGGCGGTGGGGGCTTACAACGTGGGGCCGGGGCCCGGGCCACAGCGTGAGGCATTACGCCTGCGCTACGCCGAAAGGATCTGGGTGCGTTATGAGGCGTTGACGGCGCAACGTCAATGAGATCAGGTGGCACGCCTCGCATGCAGGCCGCCACCCCGGCTATAATCAGCGTCACCTTTTGCCGCCATCCGAGTCTAGCCCGCCCATGTATACCCTGGCCCGCCAGCTGTTGTTCAAACTCTCCCCGGAAACCTCCCACGATCTGTCCCTGGACCTGATCGGTGCCGGTGGCCGTCTGGGGCTCAATGGCCTGGTATGCAAGGCACCGGCGAAAGTGCCGGTGTCGGTGATGGGGCTCGACTTCCCCAACCCGGTCGGTCTGGCTGCCGGCCTGGACAAGAACGGCGCGGCCATCGACGGGTTTGCGCAACTGGGGTTCGGCTTTGTCGAAATCGGCACCGTGACCCCACGGCCGCAACCGGGCAACCCCAAGCCTCGCATCTTCCGGCTGCCGGAAGCGGAGGCGATCATCAATCGTATGGGCTTCAACAACCTCGGCGTCGACCATCTGCTGTCGCGGGTTCAGGCGGCAAAGTACACCGGCATTCTGGGTATCAACATTGGCAAGAACTTTGACACGCCCGTGGAACGTGCGGTGGATGACTACCTGATATGCCTGGACAAGGTCTACGCCCACGCCAGCTATGTCACCGTCAACGTCAGCTCGCCCAACACCCCGGGGCTGCGCAGCCTGCAATTTGGCGATTCCCTCAAGCAACTGCTCGAAGCCTTGCGCCAGCGCCAGGAAGACCTGGCCGTGCGGCATGGCAAGCGTGTGCCGCTGGCCATCAAGATCGCGCCGGACATGAGCGATGAAGAAACCGTCCTGGTGGCCCAGGCCCTGGTGGATTCTGGGATGGACGCGGTGATTGCGACCAACACCACCCTCAGCCGCGTGGGCGTCGAAGGCCTGGCCCATGGTGACGAGGCCGGCGGCCTGTCGGGCGCGCCGGTGCGGGACAAGAGCACCCATATCGTCAAGGTGCTGGCGGCCGAGTTGGCTGGGCGTTTGCCGATCATCGCGGTGGGCGGTATCACCGAAGGCAAACACGCGGCTGAGAAGATCGCGGCCGGCGCCAGCCTGGTGCAGTTGTACTCCGGCTTCATCTACAAAGGCCCGGCATTGATTCGCCAGTCGGTGGATGCCATCGCTGCCTTGCGCTGATCAGGCAATAAAAAGGGCTCCATAAAGGAGCCCCTGGGCCGAAGCCCGCCGCCCGGATGGGGCGCGCGTGGTTAAGTCGCTACAAGTTCAAAGATGTGTGTGTCGCAATTAAATCCCCTGATTAGCCGACGGCGTGAAGTTCGTTGAGTCTGTGGATGCCCGCAGTGCCAGTCATACCGTCCCAGTTGTCGCCGCGTCCTTCTCGCCAGCCGTTGATCCAGGCTTGGCGTACCGACGGTAGAGTAAATGGGCAAAGCTCACGGGATTTTCCATGAACGCCATATTGATATCCGCGTAAAAATGCTCTTTCCAACGGATCACGCTTAAGTCTTCTCATAGGGTGTTTCCCTCACTTGTTGACTGTCTAGATATCCTTCGGCCTTGTCCAAGGCCGGGCAGAGTTTTTCTGCCGTTGGTGGGCTCGCTGCCGGCGTGGCGAGCCAATGTGTTGGCACCGTTACGGCGCCAACCTGTGTTGAGTTCTAACCAATAGGTCACATGTATTCAATGATCGTTTTGTCATAAGCACGTAACGATAACGATGCTATAGCCATAAGCTGGGCTGGTTATTCGCCCCTTTTATAGGGCAAAGCCAGCTATGATGTGCCCTGTAAAGAGGAAAGGTTTAATTCCTTAGTGAGAATGCCCGCCTATTGCAGTCGGTTATTATTCGACGAAGGGTCGGAATATTTCTTTTTGTTGCGCAACATTCTTCTTCTGCCTCGCCAATAAAGGCTCAAGAGCCCGCCAGACGGGGTGGAACGGCACATTCGTGCCACGCGAGCACTCTTCGAGAAAAGTGCTTGATTGAAAACCGAACCGGCGATGCGTCGCCGGTTCACTTATTGCTGAAAAGCCTGGAATGCCCCATGTCGGACCGTTTTGAACTCTTCCTCACCTGCCCCAAGGGCCTCGAAGGCCTGCTGATCGAGGAAGCCGTCGGGCTTGGCCTTGAGGAAGCCCGCGAGCACACCTCGGCCGTGCGCGGCATGGCCGACATGGAAACCGCCTACCGCTTGTGCCTCTGGTCGCGCTTGGCCAACCGCGTGTTGCTGGTGCTCAAGCGTTTCCCGATGAAAGACGCCGAGGATCTTTACCACGGCGTGCTGGACATCGAGTGGGCTGACCACATGGTCCCCGACGGTACCCTCGCGGTAGAGTTCAGCGGCCACGGCTCGGGGATCGACAACACCCACTTCGGGGCGCTGAAGGTCAAGGATGCGATCGTCGACAAACTGCGCACCCCGACCGGCGAGCGTCCGTCCATCGACAAGATCAACCCTGACCTGCGCATTCACCTGCGCCTGGACCGTGGCGAAGCGATCCTGTCCCTGGACCTTTCCGGCCACAGCCTGCATCAGCGTGGCTACCGCCTGCAGCAGGGCGCGGCACCCCTGAAGGAAAACCTGGCAGCGGCGATCCTGATTCGCGCCGGCTGGCCACGTATTGCCGCCGAAGGCGGCGCGCTGACCGACCCGATGTGCGGTGTCGGCACCTTCCTGGTTGAAGGCGCAATGATCGCCGCCGACATGGCCCCCAACCTTAACCGCGAGCTGTGGGGTTTCACCACGTGGCTGGGTCACGTCCCGGCGTTGTGGAAAAAGCTGCATACCGAGGCGACTGAGCGGGCGGCCATCGGCATGAACAAGCCGCCGCTGTGGGTACGTGGCTACGAAGCCGACCCGCGCCTGATCCAGCCCGCACGCAACAACATCGAACGCGCCGGCCTGAGCCACTGGATCAAGGTGTACCAGGGCGAAGTGGGCACGTTCGAGCCGCGCCCGGATCAGAATCAGAAAGGTTTGGTGATCTGCAACCCACCCTACGGTGAGCGCCTGGGTGACGAAGCCAGCCTGTTGTATCTCTATCAGAACCTCGGCGAACGCTTGCGCCAAGCCTGTATGGGCTGGGAAGCCGCAGTGTTCACCGGCGCGCCGGACCTGGGCAAGCGCATGGGTATCCGCAGCCACAAACAGTATTCGTTCTGGAACGGCGCATTGCCGTGCAAGTTGCTGCTGATCAAGGTCAATCCGGACCAGTTCGTCACCGGCGAGCGCCGCACCCCGGAACAGCGCCAGGCCGAACGTGAGCAGGCGGCTTACGACCAGGCCCCGAGCGAGCCGGCAGAGCGTCAGTACAACAAGAACGGCAACCCGATCAAACCCGCCCCGGCCCCCGTGGTGGAGCAGGCGCGCCTGAGCGAAGGCGGGCAGATGTTTGCCAACCGCCTGCAGAAGAACCTCAAGCTGCTGGGCAAATGGGCCAAGCGCGAAGGGGTGGATTGCTACCGTGTGTATGACGCCGACATGCCTGAGTACTCCATGGCGATCGACCTGTACCACGATTGGGTGCACGTGCAGGAATACGCCGCGCCAAAATCCATCGACCCGGAAAAAGCCTCGGCCCGCATGTTCGATGCCTTGGCGGCAATTCCCCAGGCACTGAACGTCGACAAGAGCCGTGTGGTGGTCAAGCGTCGTGAGCGCCAGAGCGGCACCAAGCAATACGAGCGTCAGAGTGCCCAAGGCAAATTCACCGAGGTCAGTGAAGGCGGCGTTAAGTTGCTGGTCAACCTCACCGATTACCTGGACACCGGCCTGTTCCTCGACCATCGCCCGATGCGCATGCGCATCCAGAAGGAAGCGGCGGGCAAGCGCTTCCTCAATCTGTATTGCTACACCGCCACAGCCAGTGTGCATGCTGCCAAGGGCGGCGCGCGCAGCACCACCAGCGTCGACCTGTCCAAGACCTATCTGGACTGGGCGCGTCGCAATTTCTCCCTCAACGGCTTCTCCGACAAGAACCGCCTGGAACAGGGTGACGTGATGGCGTGGCTGGAAGCGAGCCGCGATGAATTCGACATGATTTTCATCGACCCGCCGACCTTCTCCAACTCCAAGCGCATGGAAGGCATCTTCGACGTGCAGCGTGACCATGTGCAGTTGCTCGACCTGGCCATGGCACGCCTGGCGCCGGGTGGAGTGCTGTACTTCTCCAACAACTTCCGCAAGTTCCAGCTGGAAGACAACCTCAGCGAACGCTATGCGGTCGAGGAAATCAGCGACAAGACCATCGACCCTGATTTTGCGCGCAATGCCAAGATCCACCGCGCCTGGAAAATCACCGCACGCTGATTTTTCTCTGTAGGAGCGAGCTTGCTCGCGAAGATCGTCAACGATAGCGCTGCGTATCCGGTTTAACGCAGCGCTCTCAGGTTCTTCGCGAGCAAGCTCGCTCCTATTGTTTTTGCACTGGTCAAACCCATGACCGATGGCTATAACTTAAGCCCTAGCCAAAGTGACACCCCCGCACACTGGCGCTGTGAGTGTTGCCTATGCCGATGCAAGTCGTTCGCCCGAAAATCCTTGGTTTTATCAGTGAGCAGGCATCGGCTTGGCTGGTGGCATTGGTGGTGTTACTGGTCGGTAGCGCGCTGACGGTGGTCGTCGCGTGGGCGGCTTCGGACCTGTATCAGCAGCAGGTGCGCCAGCGGTTCCAGTTGCTGGTCAACGAACGCTACAGCCGCATCCAGGAACGTTTTGAAGATCAGGAACAACGCCTGGGCAGCCTGCAGCGTTTCTTCGTCAATTCCGCAGAGGTATCCCGCGCCGAGTTCGACGGTTTCGCCAAACCGCTGTTGTTGCATGCCCGTGCCTATGCCTGGGCACCACGGATATTTCGTACGCAGCGCAGCTTGTTTGAGCAGGACATTTCTCGCCAGCGTGGCATTCCCTTCAGTATCCGCGAACTGAATACTGCAGGTGAGTTGGCGCCCGCGGCCGAGCGCGATGAATACGTACCGGTGCTGTACAGCCAGACCCAAAGTTTGCTGGGCTCGCCGCTGGGCTTTGATCTGCTGGCCCAGCCCCTGCGCCGGTCAGCGCTGGCGCGTGCGCAAGAAAGCGGCCAGTTGGCGGTGTCACAGCCCATGCAATTGGTGGGTGTGGAGCCCGCTTATGCGGCAGGCGTGTTGTTGGTGGCGCCCGTGAGCAAAGTCGCAGATGCCGAGCCTTACGGCTTTGTGATGGCGGTGATCAGCATGCGCCAGCTGGTGGCCGAGGGGTTGCCCAGGCCCAACCGGGACAACCTGGTGATGCAGATCGTAGACACCTCCGACACCCAGCAACGGGTGTTGTACGCGTCCAGTAACGCCTTGGGCAGCAGTGGCTTGACGGCTGCACGTCGCCTCACCCTGGGCGATCATGTCTACGCCCTGAGCCTGAGCGCCAGCGAAGTGTTCGACAAGGCCAACCATTCTTCGATGCACGCCATTCTGGCGATGGGCGTGTTGCTCAGCGCCTTGCTCAGTGCGCTGCTTTACATGCTGGTCAGCCAGCGCCAGCGCGCACTGAAACTGGTGGAGCAACGCACCGTTCAATTGCGTGCCCGTGAGCAGGAGTTGCGCGGTGCCCATGGGCAACTGCGCAGCGTGCTGAATGCGGCGACTCAAGTGGCGATCATTGCCACTGACCTGCGCGGTGTGATCAACACCTTCAATGCCGGTGCCGAACAGATGTTGGGCTTTACGGCCGAGGAGGTGCTGGGGCATATGACCTTGGGCCGCCTGCACGTGGCCGCGGAACTCGACGCCCGCGCTGAGCCGTTGAGCAGGGCGCTGGGCAAGCGCATTCCAGCGAGCCAGGCGATGCTGGTGGAGAGCCCGGACAGTCAACATGAAGGGCGTGAGTGGACGCTGGTGCGCAAGGATGGCAGCCAACTGACGGTCAACATGTTGCCGACCGTGCTCTTGGATGACCATGGCCTGTGGGTCGGGCACTTGGCGATTTACCTGGATGTCACCGAGCAAAAGCGCGCCTATGAGGCCCTTGCGGTACGCGACCGCCTGCTGAAAAAACTCAGTGCCCATGTACCGGGTGGAATCTTCCAGTTCACTTTGGAACCACAGGACAATTGGCGTTTCATCTATGCCAGCGAAGGCATGCGCGATATCTATGAAATCGAACTGGGCGTGCTGCAGCAGGATGCGGGCAAGGTGCTGGAGCGCATTCACCCTTTGGACCTGGAGCGAGTGCGTGCCTCGATACGCCTTTCTGCGTTGCAACTGAGCCATTGGCGCGAAGAGTACCGCGTGCAATTACCTCAGCGAGGCCTGCGCTGGATTCGCGGCGAAGCGACGCCGGAAGAATTGCCGGGAGGCGGTACGCTTTGGCACGGTTATGTATCGGATATTTCTGATCTCAAACGGGTCGAGGATGAACTGCGCGCACTGTCCATTACCGACTCCCTGACAGGGATCTATAACCGGCGCTATTTCCAGGATCGTCTCAAGGGCGAAATGCTCCGGCTCAACCGTACCTCTGGCGCGCTGTCGTTGATCATGCTCGATATCGACCACTTCAAGCGCATCAACGATCAGCACGGCCATGCCGTGGGCGACGGCGTGTTGCAGGAGTTGTGCAAGCGTATCGGCCAACGCTTGCGCCGTACCGATGTATTTTGCCGGCTGGGTGGGGAAGAGTTTGTGGTGCTGTGCCCCAACACTGATGGCGCACAGGCTTACAGCCTGGCGATGCAGTTGTGGCAGTCGTTGCGTGATGCGGCGATGGAGCCGGTGGGGGTGGTTACCGCCAGCTTCGGCGTAGCCAGTTGGCGGATCGACGAAGGTATCGATGGCTTGCTGCTGCGCGCTGATTCGGCGGTGTACGTGGCCAAGCAGGCGGGCAGGGATCGCGTCGAGGAAGCCCTGACGCTTGAATGATCGTTCCCACGCTCTGCGTGGGAATGCATCCTAAGACGCTCCGCGTCACGCCTTGAGCGCGGACGCAGAGCGTCCAAAACAGCATTCCCACGCAGAGCGTGGGAACGATCAGACAGGGTGATGTGGTGCTTTAGAGAACCGGTGCGGCTGCAACGGCCTTCGGCTGGCGATACAGGTCCAGCAGCACCTGATCCAACACCGACGAGGCTCCCCAAGGCTTGGAGTCGTTGAGAATCGCCACCACCGCCCAGGTATTGCCATTGTTGTCGCGGCTGTAACCGGCAATGGCGCGCACGGTGTTCAAGGTGCCGGTCTTCACATGGGCTTCGCCGCGCAGGGCGGTGGTTTTCAGGCGTTTACGCATGGTGCCGTCGGTGCCGGCGATCGGCATCGAGCTGATGTACTCCGCCGCATAAGGGCTTTTCCACGCGGCTTGCAGCATGGCCGCCATCTCGCGGGCGCTGACCCGTTCGGCGCGGGACAGGCCGGAGCCGTTTTCCATCACCAGGTGCGGCGCGGTGATGCCTTTCTTGGCCAGCCACTGGCGCACGACGCGTTGCGCGGCCTTGGCATCGTCGCCATCGGCATCGTTGCGAAACTGCGCACCCAGGCTCAGGAATAACTGCTGAGCCATGGTGTTGTTACTGTACTTGTTGATGTCGCGGATGATCTCCGCCAGGTCCGGCGAGAAGGCGCGGGCAAGTACCTTGGCATCCTTGGGCACCGGTGCCTGGATGTCACGGCCCTGGATGGTACCGCCCAATTCCTTCCAGATCGCCCGTACAGCACCTGCGGTGTAGGTGGCGTGGTCGAGCAGCGACAGGTAAGTCTGCGAGCTGCAGCCATCACCCAGTTGGCCGCTGACGGTCACGGTCACGCTGCCGTCGGCAGCGGTCACCGGGCTGTAGCGCACGTCACCGGTGCACTGCTTGGCGTTGGTGACTTTCACCTGGTTGTCGATGCGAATGCTGGCAATCGGCGGCTCGACCGATACGATCACCCGCCCCGAATCATTGCGGGTCACGAAGCGCAGGGCCTTGAGGTTGACCAGCAAGGCGTCGGGCTTGACCAGGAACGGCTTGTTCTCATCGTTGCCGTCGTCGTTGAACTCGGGCAATTGCGGCTGGTTGAAGAAATTGCGGTCTAGCACCAGGTCGCCAGTGACTTGCTGCACGCCATTGGCACGCAGGTCGCGCATCAGCAACCAGAGTTTTTCCATATTCAGTTTGGGATCGCCGCCGCCCTTGAGGTACAGGTTGCCACGCAGCACGCCGCCGCTGAGGGTGCCATCGGTGTAGAACTCGGTCTTCCACTGATGGTTGGGGCCGAGCATTTCCAGGGCCGCATAAGTGGTGACCAGCTTCATGGTGGAAGCCGGGTTCACCGAGACGTCGGCGTTGAAGACCGTAGGGGTACCAGGGCCGTTCAGGGGCAGCATCACCAGGGACAGCGCGGTATTTTGCAGCTTGGCCTTCTGCAAGGCCTGCGCAACGCTGGGTGGCAGGGTGTTATTGACGGGAGCGGCGCAAACGGAAAAGGCCAGGGGCAAGACAACACTGGCAAGTAACACTGAGCGCAAAGATTTGATCATAAGAAATAAAACCCTACTGCTGAGGAGGGTGAAAAAGGCGAGGGGTATGGAAGAAAATCCCTCATTGGTCACGAAAGTGTCGGCATTATGCCCCAAGCTGGCGCCACGTGTAGCTGAACGATAGCTGCTAATCATGGTTTTTTTGCGCGCATTTGCCCGTCGGTCCCAGAGAGTCGGGCAATTGCCGCCTTAAACTGCTAAAGTGCCGCCCGTTAATACTTATGAGGATTGTTCCAATGGCGACTAACCGTTCCCAGCGTCTGCGCAAAAAACTGTGCGTTGATGAATTTCAAGAGCTGGGTTTCGAACTGAACCTGGACTTCAACGAAGGCCTGAGTGAAGAAGCTATCGACGCTTTCCTCGAAGCATTCATCAAAGAAGCCATGGAAGCCAATGGCCTGGGCTATGTCGGCGGCGATGACTACGGTCTGGTTTGCCTGCAAAAGCGTGGCTCGGTCTCCGAAGAGCAGCGTGCTGCCGTGGAAGCCTGGCTGAAAACCCGTTCCGAGCTGACCAAGGCTGAAGTCAGCCCGTTGCTGGACGTGTGGTATCCGGAAAAGCCGATCAACGCGGCTAAGTGATACTGAAAAAAACGGCGACCTGAGGGTCGCCGTTTTTTTATGCCTTGCGCCAATTCAGAATCAGCAGCGTCAACACCCCCGCCACAATCCCCCAGAACGCCGAACCGATGGAAAACAACGTCAAGCCTGACGCCGTGACCATAAAGGTGATCAGCGCCGCTTCCCGTTCCTTCGGCTCATTCATGGCGATGCTCAAGCCATTGATGATCGAGCCAAACAACGCCAACGCCGCAATCGACAGCACCAGTTCCTTGGGCAGGGCTGCGAACAATGCTGCCAGCGTGGCGCCGAATACCCCGGCAATCCCATAGAACACCCCACACCACACCGCAGCGGTGTAGCGCTTGTTGCGGTCTTCATGGGCGTGCGGCCCGGTGCAGATCGCGGCGCTGATCGCCGCCAGGTTGATGCCGTGGGAGCCGAACGGTGCCAGCACCAATGACGCCAGGCCAGTGGTAGTGATCAACGGCGACGCCGGCACGGTGTAGCCGTCGGCTCGCAGCACCGCTACGCCGGGCATGTTCTGCGAGGTCATGGCCACCACGAACAGCGGAATGCCGATGCTGATGGTCGCCGCCAACGAGAAGTGCGGCGTCGTCCAAACAGGCGTCGCCACCTCCAGATGAAAACCGCTGAAATCCAGCAGCCCCATCAGCCCTGACAAGGCGGTACCGATGAGCAAGGCGGCCAGCACGGCATAACGCGGCGACAGGCGCTTGATGATCAGGTAGGTGAAGAACATCCCCAGCACCAGCCCGGTACGATGCTGGGCGGCGACGAAAATCTCGCTGCCGATCTTGAACAGGATCCCCGCCAGCAACGCCGCCGCCAGTGACGCCGGAATCCGCTTGACCAGTTTCTCAAAGCTGCCGGTCAACCCGCAGAGCGTCACCAGTACCGCGCAGGTGATGTAGGCACCGATGGCCTCGCCATAGCTCACGCCGCCCAGGCTGGTGATCAGCAGCGCCGCGCCAGGGGTGGACCAGGCGATGGTGATCGGTGTGCGATAGCGCAGGGACAGGCCGATGCTGCACACCGCCATGCCGATGGAAATCGCCCAGATCCACGAAGAAATCTGCGCCGTGGTCAAGCCGGCGGCCTGGCCGGCCTGGAACATCAGCACCAGGGAGCTGGTGTAGCCGGTCATCATGGCGATAAAGCCGGCGACGACGGCCGACGCAGAAGTGTCGGCCAGTGGGCGCAAGGGCGCTTGGGTGGCGTCGGTCATGGAGAGGTGTTCCTTATTGCCGGGAATTTGCCGCTGGCGGCTCTGATTCAAGCCTAAACTCAAACGTAACGAGTCATTGCAATACAGCCGAGCCCGCAAACAGCCGTACAGTGTGTTGGCGCAGTGGGTTGTGTACAATGTGCGCTGTTTTTAGGTGATACTTGCCAGCGACACGCTGTTGCCGTATTACCGTTAATTCGCCGTTCTCAAACCCGAGTGCCCATGAACGAACAGTTGCAACCTCTCAAGAAACAACCGCGAGCCGGCAAGGCCGGTCGCAGCGGAACCCAGGACGATATCGTCTATGCGCATATCTTCGAGGCGATCCTTGAACAACGCCTGGCGCCCGGAACCAAATTGAGTGAAGAGGCACTGGGCGAGATCTTCGGCGTGAGCCGCACCATCATTCGCCGCGCGCTGTCGCGCCTGGCCCATGAAAGCGTGGTACTGCTGCGGCCCAATCGCGGTGCGGTGGTTGCCAGCCCAAGCGTCGAAGAAGCACGCCAGGTGTTCATGGCCCGGCGCCTAGTGGAGCGGGCGATCACAGAATTGGCGGTGCAGCACGCCACGGCCGAGCAGTTGGCCGAGTTGCGCCAGATGGTCAACGACGAGCGCGACAGCTTCTCGCGCGGTGACCGTGGCGCCGGTATCCGTCTCTCTGGCGAGTTCCACTTGAAGCTGGCCGAAGCCGCGAAGAACGCGCCGCTGATCAGCTTCCAGCGCAGCCTGGTGTCTCAGACGTCATTGATCATCGCTCAGTACGAAAGCGGCAACCGCTCGCACTGTTCCTACGATGAGCACACCCAGTTGATCGACGCGATCGAAGCCCGGGATGCGACGTTGGCGGTGAACTTGATGATGCATCACATGGATCACATCGACAGCAAGCTCAACCTCGATGAAGAGAGTGCGTCGGATGATTTGCATGCGGTGTTTTCGCATCTTTTACAGACTAAAAAACCTGGGCGCTCGTCTGTAAAGTTGTAAACCCAATCAAATGTGGGAGCAGGCTTGTGTGGGAGCTGGCTTGCCTGCGATAGCATCACCGCGGTGTAACTGACATACCGCGGTGCCTGCATCGCGGGCAAGCCCGGCGCCCACATAAGCCCCTCCCACATTGGTTTTGTGGGGGGCTCTGAGATCAGCGCTGGTGAACGAGCTGCCCGGCTGCATAGGTTTGCAGCACCGTCCGGTCATCCCCCAACGTCATCAGTACAAACAACGTCTCGGCAATGTTATTGGCCTGTTTCAGGCGATAGCTCAGCAGCGGCGTGGCGTTGTAATCCAACACCAGGAAGTCTGCATCGGTGCCTGGTTGCAACGTGCCGATCTTGTCTTCCAGGCGCAGCGCTCGAGCGCCGCCCAGGGTGGCCAGGTACAGCGACTTGAACGGGCTCAGCCGCGCACCTTGCAGTTGCATGACCTTGTAGGCTTCGTTCAGGGTTTGCAGCAGCGAGAAGCTGGTGCCGCCGCCCACGTCGGTGCCCAGGCCCACGTTCAAGTTGTGTTTTTCGGCCATCGGCAGGTTGAACAGACCACTGCCGAGGAAGAAGTTCGACGTCGGGCAGAACGCGACTGCCGAGCCGGTCTCTGCCAGCCGTGCGCATTCGTCATCGCACAGGTGTACGCCGTGGGCAAACACCGAGCGCTCGCCGAGCAGCTTGTAGTGGTCGTAGACATCCAGGTAGCCGTTGCGCTCCGGGAACAGCTCATTGACCCACTCGATTTCCTGCTTGTTTTCGCTGATGTGGGTCTGCATGTACAAATCCGGGTATTCGCCCAGCAACTGACCAGCCAGCGTCAATTGCTCCGGCGTACTCGTAGGGGCGAAGCGTGGCGTCACCGCGTAATGCAGGCGCCCCTTGCCGTGCCAGCGTTCGATCAGCGCCTTGCTTTCCTGGTAGCCGGATTCGGCGGTGTCGGTCAGGTAATCAGGCGCGTTGCGGTCCATCATCACCTTGCCGGCAATCATGCGCAGGTCGAGTTTCTCGGCCGCTTCAAAGAATGCATTCACCGATTGCGGGTGCACGCTGCCGAACACCAGCGCTGTGGTGGTGCCGTTGCGCAGCAACTCCTTGATGAAAATATCCGCGACTTCTTCGGCGTGAGCCTTGTCGGCAAACTGGCTTTCACAAGGGAAGGTGTAGGTGTTGAGCCAGTCCAGCAGTTGCTCGCCATAGGCGCCGACCATCCCGGTCTGTGGCAGGTGGATATGGGTGTCGATCAAGCCAGGGGTAATCAGCGCGTCCTGGTAATGGGTGATGTCGATATCGGCGGGCAGGCTCGGCAGCAGGTCGCTGGCGTGACCAAGGGCGCTGATCTGGCCGTTGTCGATCACCAGCAGGCCGTCCTCGAAATATTCATAGGAGGCTTCGATCCCGACCACGGCAGGGTCGGCGATGCTGTGCAGGATGGCGGCACGGTAGGCTTTGCGAGTCAAAGGCATGATCGTCTCGATTTAGATAGCTTGGCTGCGGCGTGAAGCCGGCAGCAGTTTGGCAATAGGTTCGGCGCCGGCAAGGTGCTGGCCGAAATTGGCGTTATAGGTGGCAATGATTTCGCCGGCGATGGAGATGGCGATCTCCACCGGGAGCTTGCCCTTGACCTCGGGGAGGCCCATGGGGCAGCGCATGCGTTGCAATTGCGCGGCGTCAAAGCCGCGATCACGCAGGCGGTGTTCGAATTTGACCCGCTTGGTTTTCGAGCCAATCAGGCCGAAGTAGGCGAAGTCGTTGCGCTTGAGCAGGGCGGCAGTCAGTTCCAGGTCCAGCGCGTGGTTGTGGGTCATGACGATGCAGTAACTGCCTGCTGGCAAGTCGGCAATTTCGTCGGCCGGCTCTTCGCTGACGATTTTACGCACGCCTTGGGGGATGTGCTGCGGGAATTCCTGCTCGCGGGAATCGATCCAGCGCACCCGGCAGGGCAGGCTTGCCAGCAATGGCACCAACGCACGGCCGACATGGCCGGCGCCAAACACGGCGATGTGCGCCTGCGCCTGGCCCATGGGCTCGAACAACAGCACGGTGACGCCACCGCAGCACTGGCCCAGGCTGGCGCCGAGGCTGAAGCGCTCCAGATGAGTGTCCTGCTGGCCGCGCACCAACATGTCTCGGGCGATCTGCATCGCCTTGTATTCCAGGTGCCCGCCGCCGATGGTGTCGAAGGTGTGCGCGGCGCTGATGACCATCTTGGAACCGGCGTTGCGCGGGGTTGAGCCGAGTTCCTCGATGATGGTGACGAGCACGCAGGGTTCGCCCTGGTTGTGCAGGGTGGCGAGGGCGCTGATCCAGTTGTCCATGTCTACCTCAACATTTCTGCTGTTAGTTCGGCCGCTATCGCAGGCAAGCCAGCTCCCACATTTGATCGGGTTAGCACCTCAAAATGTGGGAGCCGGGCTTGCCCGCGATGGCAGCGCCTGGGTCTAGAGCGAAGCCAATTCAGTGTCAGCCTCGACAGCCTTCGCCGCCCGCAACTGCCGCATCTGCTCACACCCCCACAACACCCGCTCGGGCGTGGCCGGCGCATCGATCTTGGGCTGCTGGCGATAGTCAGCCAAACTCGCCACCGCGTCCTTGATCGCACACCACGACGCAATCCCCAGCATGAACGGCGGCTCGCCCACGGCCTTGGAATGGAACACCGTGTCTTCCGGGTTCTTGCGGTTCTCTACCAGCTTCACCCGCAGGTCCAGCGGCATGTCGGCCACTGCCGGGATCTTGTAGCTGGCCGGGCCGTTGGTCATCAGCTTGCCTTTGTTGTTCCACACCAGCTCTTCCATGGTCAGCCAGCCCATGCCCTGGATGAAGCCGCCTTCCACCTGGCCGATGTCGATGGCCGGGTTCAGCGAGGCGCCCACGTCATGCAGGATGTCGGTGCGCAGCATTTTGTATTCGCCGGTCAGGGTGTCGACGATCACTTCGCAGCAGGCCGCGCCGAACGCGTAGTAGTAGAACGGCCGCCCGCGTGACTGGCTGCGGTCGTAGAAGATTTTCGGGGTTTTGTAGAAACCTGTGCTGGAGAGCGATACCTGGGCGAAATACGCCTGCTGGATCAACGCCTCGAAGCTCAGGATCTGCTCGCGCACGCGCACATGGCCGTTGCGAAACTCCACGTCCGCCTCGCTTACGTCGTACTTGCGCGCCGCAAATTCCACCAGGCGCTGCTTGATGGTTTCGGCCGCATTCTGCGCGGCCTTGCCGTTCAGGTCGGCGCCGCTGGAGGCAGCGGTGGGCGAGGTGTTGGGTACCTTGTCGGTGTTGGTGGCGGTGATCTGGACGCGGTCGATTTCTACCTGGAATACCTCGGCCACGACTTGCGCGACCTTGGTATTCAAGCCCTGGCCCATCTCGGTGCCGCCGTGGTTCAGGTGGATGCTGCCATCGGTGTAGATATGGATCAGCGCGCCGGCCTGGTTGAGGAAACTGGCGGTGAACGAAATACCGAATTTCACCGGGGTCAGCGCCAGGCCTTTTTTCAGGATCGGGCTGTGGGCGTTGTACAGGCGGATCGCTTCGCGGCGCTCTGCGTATTGGCTGCTGGCCTCAAGCTCGGCGGTCATTTCTTCGAGCATGTTGTGCTCGACGGTCTGGTAGTAGTGGGTAACGTTGCGCTCGGTCTTGCCGTAGTAGTTGGCCTTGCGCACCGCCAGCGGGTCTTGGCCTAGATGGCGGGCGATGGCGTCCATCACCTCTTCGATGGCGACCATGCCCTGCGGGCCGCCGAAGCCGCGATAGGCCGTGTTGGAGGCGGTATTGGTCTTGCAGCGATGGCCGTTGACCGTGGCGTCGCCCAGGTAATACGAGTTGTCGGCGTGGAACATGGCGCGGTCGACAATCGAGTTGGACAGGTCCGGCGAACAACCGCAGTTACCCGCCAGTTCCAGGTTGATGCCGTGCAGTCGGCCGTTGTCGTCAAACCCTACGTCGTATTCGATATAGAAGGGGTGGCGCTTGCCGGTCATCAGCATGTCTTCGACCCGTGGCAGGCGCATCTTGGTCGGCTGGCCAGTGAGGCGCGCCACCACGGCGCACAGGCACGCCGGGCTGGCGGCCTGGGTTTCCTTGCCGCCAAAACCACCGCCCATGCGGCGCATGTCGACCACGATCTTGTTCATCGACACATCCAGCACTTCGGCCACCAGCTTCTGCACTTCGGTGGGGTTTTGCGTGGAGCAGTAGACGATCATGCCGCCGTCTTCGGTGGGCATCACCGAAGAGATCTGGGTTTCCAGATAAAAGTGTTCCTGGCCGCCGATATGCAAGGTGCCCTGTATGCGATGCTTGGCGCTTGCCAGCGCAGTGGCCGAGTCGCCGCGTTGGTGGGTGTGGCTGTCGAGCACGAAGTGCTTGTTGCGAAACGCCTCGACCACATCCAGCACTGGCTCCAGGTCTTCATATTCGATCACTGCCGCCATTGCCGCCTTGCGTGCGGTCTCCAGGTCGCGGGCGGCCACGGCCAGCACCACCTGGCCGACGAACTGAACGGTGTCGATGGCCAGCAGTGGGTCGCCGGGCGTCAACGGGCCGATGTCTTTCAGGCCCGGTACGTCTTCATGGGTGATCGCAATGCGCACGCCGTCGAAGGCGTAGCAGGGCGCGGTGTCGATGCTGATGATCCGGGCGTGGGCGCGGTCCGACATGCGCGCATACAGGTGCAACTGGTTGGGAAATTCCAGGCGGTCGTCGATGTACTGTGCTTCACCGCTGACGTGTTTGGCGGCGCTGTCATGCTTGACGCTGCGCCCGACTCCGGTGGTGAGGTCCTGGGCAAACAGTGCGGCAAGTTCGGCCTGGGTTTTTACCACGGCGTGATGGTTAGACATAAGCGGTCACCCGAGTCTCGATGTGCGGCGTTTGCAGTTCGATGAAGTATTTGCGCAGCAGGTTCTGCGCGCTGAGCAGGCGGTATTCCTTGCTGGCGCGGAAGTCCGACAGTGGGGTGAAGTCGCCGGCCAGGGCGGTGCAGGCTTTTTCTACCGTGGCCGCATTCCAAGTGGCGCCTACCAGCGCAGCCTCGCAGCGGGTTGCGCGTTTTGGCGTGGCGGCCATGCCGCCGAACGCAACGTGCGCTTCGCTGACCACGCCGTTGTCGATCTTCAGGTTGAACGCTGCGCATACGGCGGAAATATCGTCGTCCAGGCGCTTGGACACCTTGTAGGCCCGGAACAGCGTGTGGCCCTTGGGCACGATGATGGTCTCGATGAACTCGCTGTCCTGGCGCGCGGTGACGCGGTAGTCGATGAAATAGTCTTCCAGCGCCAGGGTGCGGCGGGTGTTGCCCTTGCACAGTACTATCTGCGCGCCCAAGGCAATCAGCAGCGGCGGCGAATCACCAATCGGCGAAGCGTTGCCGATATTGCCGCCCAGGGTGCCTTGGTTGCGAATTTGCAGGGAGGCGAAGCGTTGCAGCAGTTCGCCGAAGTCCGGGTATTCATGGTGCAGCGCGGCGTAGCAGTCGGAGAGGGCGGTGGCCGCGCCGATTTCCAGGCGGTCGTCGAACTGCTCGATGCGCTTCATGGCTTCAATGTTGCCGACGTAGATCATCACCGGCAGGGTGCGGTGGAACTGGGTGACTTCCAGCGCCAGGTCAGTGCCGCCGGCCAGCAGCCGGGCTTGTGGGTAGGCGTCATAGAGGTCGGCCAGGTCGGCAACGGTCAGTGGCACCAGGCAGCGCTTGTCACCACTGTTGAGTTCGCCGGTCTGGGTCGGCGCGATAGCCTTGAGGCGGGCGATGGTTTCAGCCTGGCGGCTGTCGAATTGATCCTGGGGCTTGTTGCAGCAGGCCTGTTCGGCGGCGGCGAGAATCGGGCGATAACCGGTGCAGCGGCACAGGTTGCCGGCCAGGGCTTCATGGGCTTTGTGGCTGTCGGGGGCGTCGCTGTTCTTTTGCAGGGCAAACAGCGACATCACGAAGCCCGGGGTGCAAAAGCCGCACTGTGAGCCATGGCACTCGACCATGGCCTGTTGCACGCTGTGCAGTTGACCCTTGTGCTTGAGGTCTTCAACGCTGATCAGTTGTTTGCCGTGCAGCGACGACACGAACGTCAGGCAGGAATTGAGGCTGCGGTAACGAATCTGCTCGGCGCCTTGCTCGTCGGTGTGCAGCTCGCCGACCACCACGGTGCACGCGCCACAGTCGCCGCTGGCGCAGCCTTCCTTGGTACCGGGTTTGCCCACATGCTCGCGCAGATAGTTGAGCACGGTCAGGTTGGGGTCCAGGGCGTGCTCGCTACGGAGTTCCTGGTTAAGTAAAAACTGGATCACGGAAGGCCTCGCAGACTCATTATTGTTGTTAACCGCTTTGCGCCGAATCTAGTCATGTCTGACTTTTCGGTCAATGGTTTTCTGACCTAAGGGTCAAGAAAATGCGGTCGCAACACTTTCAATTATGGTCCAGTCTTCTGGAACCGGCGTTTTTGGCGGCTTACAGGCTTCAACGTTGCTTATTTCATGCCAAATTCGCCACGGTGGGCGTAGCGCCATCAGCGGGCCAATGCGCTACACTGCCGCGCTTGTACTGATAGAAGATTTTGAAGGGAAAACATGACGTTCAAGGCGCCGGACAGTCTCGCCGAGCAAATTGCTCACCACCTCGCCGAACGTATCATTCGCGGCGATCTCAAGCCTGGGGAGCGGATCCAGGAACAGAAGGTCACGCTGGCGCTCAACGTCAGCCGTGGTTCCGTGCGCGAAGCTTTGCTGATCCTTGAGCGCCGCCATTTGATTGCGATCCTGCCGCGCCGTGGCGCTCACGTCACCGAACTTACCGCGCACAAGGTGCAGAGCCTGTGTACGTTGATGGGCGAGATGTACATCCTGCTCGGCAATGCGGTTGCCGAAGGCTGGCAGACCCAGGCCGACATGGCGCCGTTTCTGCAGATCCAGCAACGCCTTCAATTGAGCCTGGAGCGTGAGGACATCCGCGCTTTCGTCGAAGAAAGCTTCAGCGTGATGCGCGCCGCGTACCCCTTCGCCAACAACCCTTATTTGCAGGAAACCGTCGAAAACCTGCAGCCGGCGATGAACCGCGCTTATTACCTGGCCCTGGATCAGCGCAAGGCGTCCATGAGCGAGTTCCTGGCGCTGTTCGAGCAATTGCTCGCCGCAGTACTGGCCCGTGACCTGGTGCAGATTCGCCTGGTGCTCACAGCCTATTGCCAGCGCAGCAGTTCGCTGGTCATCGCAGCCTTGGCGGACGCCTAAGCGTGCGGCTCAAGTGCATCAAGTTGGCGGGGTTCAAATCCTTCGTCGACCCCACCACCGTCAACTTCCCCAGCAACATGGCGGCGGTGGTGGGGCCCAATGGCTGCGGCAAGTCGAACATCATCGACGCCGTGCGATGGGTGATGGGCGAGAGCTCGGCGAAAAACCTGCGCGGCGAGTCGATGACCGACGTCATTTTCAACGGCTCCACCAGCCGCAAGCCGGTGAGCCAGGCCAGTATCGAACTGGTATTCGATAACTCCGACGGCACCCTGATCGGCGAATACGCCGCCTACGCGGAAATTTCCATCCGTCGTAAAGTCACCCGCGACAGCCAGAACAGCTACTTCCTCAACGGCACCAAGTGTCGCCGTCGCGATATCACCGATATTTTCCTCGGCACCGGCCTGGGCCCGCGCAGCTATTCGATCATCGAGCAGGGCATGATCTCCAAGCTGATCGAAGCCAAGCCCGAAGACCTGCGTAACTTTATCGAAGAAGCGGCCGGCATCTCCAAGTACAAGGAGCGCCGTCGCGAGACTGAAAACCGTATCCGTCGCACCCACGAAAACCTCGCCCGCCTGACCGACCTGCGCGAAGAGCTGGAGCGCCAGCTCGAACGCCTGCACCGCCAGGCGCAGGCCGCCGAGAAGTATCAGGAATACAAGGGCGAAGAGCGCCAGCTCAAGGCGCAACTGTCGGCCCTGCGCTGGCAGGCCTTGAATGACCAGGTGGGCCAGCGCGAAGCGATTATTGGCACCCAGGAAGTCAGCTTTGAAGCGCTGGTGGCCGAGCAGCGCAATGCCGACGCCAGCATCGAGCGCCTGCGTGACGGCCACCATGAGTTGTCCGAACGCTTCAATCTGGTGCAAGGCCGCTTCTATTCGGTGGGCGGTGACATTGCCCGGGTCGAGCAGAGTATCCAGCACGGCCAGCAGCGTTTGCGCCAGTTGCAGGATGACTTGAAGGAAGCCGAACGCGCACGCCTGGAAACCGAATCGCACCTGGGCCATGACCGTACCTTGCTGCTGACCTTGGGCGAAGAGCTGGACATGCTCACCCCCGAGCAGGAAATCACCAGCGCCGCCGCCGAAGAGGCCGCCGCCGCCCTGGAAGAATCCGAAGCCACCATGCACGGCTGGCAGGAGCAGTGGGACGCCTTCAACCTGCGATCCGCCGAGCCACGCCGCCAGGCCGAGGTGCAGCAGTCGCGCATCCAGCAGCTGGAAACCAGCATGGAACGCCTGGCCGAGCGCCAGCGCCGGCTGCAGGAAGAGCGCGTACTGCTCGCCGCCGACCCGGAAGACGCGGCGATCATGGCGCTGAGCGAACAACTGGCCGAAAGCGAAATGACCCTGGAAGAGCTGGAGGCCAGCGAAGAGCAGCAAGTGGAGCGCCTGGAGCAACTGCGTCAGCAATTGCACACCGCGACCCAGGCGCAGCAGCAAGCCCAGGGCGACTTGCAGCGGCTCAATGGTCGGTTGGCTTCGCTGGAGGCCTTGCAGCAAGCCGCGCTCGACCCCGGTACCGGCACCGCCGAATGGCTGCGCGACCAGCATTTGGCCGAACGCCCACGCCTGGCCGAAGGCTTGAAAGTCGAAGCCGGCTGGGAATTGGCGGTGGAAACCGTGCTGGGCGCCGATCTGCAAGCGGTGCTGGTGGATGATTTCGGCGGCTTCGACCTGGCCGGGTTTGCCCAGGGCGATTTGCGCCTGCTCAGCCCGGCGCCCGAGGGTGCGCGGGTGCCGGGTAGTTTGCTGGACAAGGTCGAGGCGGCGATGGATCTGTCGCCTTGGCTGGGCCAGGTCAGGCCGGTGGAGTCTCTGGAGCAAGCCTTGGCCCAACGCGGCCAATTGGCGGCCGGCGAAAGCTTGATCAGCCGCGATGGTTATTGGGTCGGCCGCCACTTCCTGCGCGTGCGCCGCGCCAGTGAGGCGGAAAGTGGCGTATTGGCCCGTGGCCAGGAAATCGTCAACCTGAGCGCTGAGCGTGAAGAACGCGAAGCCACACTGGAAAGCCTGGAAACCGAACTGCAAACCCTGCGTGCTACCCAGCGTCAGCAGGAAACCGGCCGCGAACACCTGCGTCGGCTGTTGCAGGACGAAGCGCGCCAGCAAGGCGAATTGAAAGCCCAGTTGTCTGCGAGCAGGGCCAAGGTGGAGCAATTGACCCTGCGCCGCACCCGTCTTGACGAAGAAGTGGCCGAGATGGGCGAACAGCGCGCCCTGGAACACGAACAGATCGGTGAAGCGCGCCTGCACTTGCAGGAAGCCCTCGACAGCATGGCCCTGGACACCGAACAGCGCGAGTTGCTGCTGGCCCAGCGCGACAGCCTGCGTGAGCGCCTTGACCGCGTGCGCCAGGAAGCCCGGCAGCACAAGGACCACGCCCATCAGTTGGCCGTACGCTTGGGCTCGTTGCGCGCCCAGCATGATTCCACGCGCCAGGCCCTTGAGCGCCTGGAGATGCAGTCCGAACGCCTGACCGAAAAGCGCGAGCAACTGAGCCTCAACCTGGAGGAGGGCGAGGCGCCGCTGGAAGAGCTGCGTCTCAAGCTTGAGGAATTGCTCGATAAGCGCATGACCGTCGACGTCGAACTCAAGACCGCACAGATCGCCCTGGAAGACGCAGACCGCGAACTGCGCGACGCCGAAAAGCGTCGCACCATGGCCGAGCAGCAATCCCAGTTGATCCGCGGCCAGCTCGAACAACAGCGTATGGAATGGCAAGCCCTCACCGTGCGCCGCAAGACCTTGCAAGACCAATTGCTGGAAGACGGCTATGACCTGCACGGCGTGCTCAACACCCTGACCGCCCAGGCCAACGAGAAAGACGCCGAAGAAGAACTTGAACGGATTGCCGCACGTATTCAACGCCTGGGCGCGATCAACCTCGCCGCTATCGATGAGTACCAGCAGCAGTCCGAGCGTAAACGTTATCTGGATGCCCAGGACGCTGATCTGGTTGAAGCCCTGGACACCCTGGAAAACGTGATCCGCAAGATCGACAAGGAAACCCGCAACCGCTTTAAAGATACCTTTGATCAGATTAATGGCGGTTTACAGGCGTTATTCCCAAAAGTTTTCGGTGGTGGCAGCGCCTACTTGGAACTGACGGGCGAAGATCTACTCGATACAGGGGTAACGATCATGGCGCGGCCTCCGGGCAAGAAGAACAGCACCATCCATTTGTTGTCCGGCGGCGAGAAAGCCCTGACCGCATTGGCCCTGGTATTTGCCATCTTCAAGTTGAACCCGGCCCCGTTCTGCATGCTCGACGAGGTTGACGCACCGCTGGATGACGCTAACGTTGGACGCTACGCTCGGTTGGTCAAAGAGATGTCCCAGACGGTGCAGTTCATCTATATCACCCACAACAAGATCGCCATGGAAATGGCCGACCAGTTGATGGGGGTGACGATGCATGAGCCCGGCTGTTCGCGATTGGTAGCGGTGGATGTGGAAGAGGCGATGGCGATGGTGGAATCCTGAGCCACGCCGGGAGAGAGAATTTACAGCACGCTGTAGGGCGATTTACCGGCCTGGGGAAAGTGGCAAATGGACATATTTGTTCAAGGCATTTTGACAGACGGTGTAAAGTTATCTTTGGTCGTGCTAGTTTAATGTCAATTTTTCGTGTGCGTGGGCAAAACGTCAGTCAGAACATAGAGTTGGCGCCACGTTTTAAAGCGGTTTGCACGGTGCTAAACCCCTTATTTTTCAGCATTTTTTATTAGAGGCACGGGATTACATGGAAATCGGTCTGCGCGAGTGGCTGATCGTCATCGGCATCATTGTCATTGCCGGTATTCTTTTCGATGGCTGGCGCCGTATGCGCGGTGGCAAGGGCAAGCTCAAGTTCCGTCTGGACCGAAACCTGTCCAACTTGCCTGACGACGACGGCGCCGCCGAGCTGCTTGGGCCGCCCCGTGTGCTGGATACCCATAAAGAGCCGCAACTGGACGAGCACGACCTGCCGTCGATGAGCGCCCCGCTGCGTGAAGCCCGCGAACCGTCCTCCAAGCGCGGCAAGCGTGGTGGCGCGGCGGTTGCCGAGCCACACCAGGGCGACCTGAACCTCGACGTTGACGACGGCCCGAGCTTCAGCAGCCGTGATGATGATTTCCCGGACGAGACCGCGACCAAAAGCGCGTCGCGCCAATCGGTGAACGATCAGCCGGCTGCCGAAGAAGTGCTGGTCATCAGCGTGATCTGCCGCGACGCCGGCGGTTTCAAAGGCCCGGCACTCTTGCAGAACATCCTCGAAAGCGGCCTGCGTTTTGGCGAGATGGATATCTTCCATCGTCACGAAAGCATGGCCGGTAACGGCGAAGTGCTGTTCTCCATGGCCAACGCGGTCAAGCCGGGCACGTTCGATCTGGACGATATCGACCTGTTCAGCACCCCGGCGGTGAGTTTCTTCCTTGGTCTGCCAGGCCCGCGTCACCCCAAACAAGCGTTCGACGTGATGGTGGCCGCCGCCCGCAAGCTGTCCCAGGAACTCAACGGCGAGCTCAAGGACGACCAACGCAGCGTGCTCACCGCCCAGACCATCGAACACTACCGTCAGCGCATCGTCGAGTTCGAGCGTCGCGCCCTGACACAGAAACGCTGAGGAACGATCTTAAGCGTTGTCTGTAGAATCCGTGCACTAACATATTGAGCAGCTTCGGCTGCTCTTTTGCTTTATGAGAGAACACCCATGACCGCCGCCCATACCCGCATCCTCGAACTGCGCGCTGAACTGGATCAGCATAACTACCGCTACCACGTCCTCGACGAGCCGAGCATCCCGGACGCCGAATACGACCGCCTGTTCCACGAGCTCAAAGCCCTGGAGGCCGAGCACCCGGAACTGGTGACGCGTGATTCGCCGACGCAGCGGGTCGGCAGTGCGGCATTGTCGGCGTTCACCCAGGTCAAGCACGAGATCCCGATGCTCAGCCTGGGCAACGCCTTCGATGAAACCACCATGCTGGAGTTTGATCGCCGGGTCACCGAGGGCCTTGACCTGCCGGTGGGCGATCTGTTTGGCGCTGGCGCGGCGGTGGAATACAGCTGCGAGCCGAAGCTGGATGGCCTGGCGGTCAGCCTGTTGTACCAGGATGGCGAGCTGGTGCGCGGTGCCACCCGGGGCGACGGCACCACGGGCGAGGACATCAGCGTCAACGTGCGCACCGTGCGCAATATCCCTCTGAAACTGCACGGCGCGGGCTGGCCAGCCACCCTGGAAGTGCGCGGTGAAGTGTTCATGTCCAAGGCCGGTTTCGAGCGGTTGAACGCCTCGCAACTGGAAGTGGGCGGCAAGACCTTCGCCAACCCGCGCAACGCTGCGGCGGGCAGCTTGCGCCAACTGGATTCGAAGATCACCGCCAGTCGCCCGCTGGAGTTCTGCTGCTATGGCATCGGCCAGGTGACCGCGGATATCAGCGACACCCATATCGGCAACCTCAAGCAGTTGCAGAAGTGGGGCATGCCGATCAGCCACGAGTTGAAGCTGGCCAAGGGCATCCAGGAATGCCTGGACTACTACCGCGACATCGGCGAGCGCCGCAATGCGCTGGGCTATGAAATCGACGGCGTGGTGTTCAAGGTCAACAGCATTGCCTACCAGCGTGAACTGGGCTTCCGTGCCCGCGAGCCGCGCTGGGCGATCGCGCACAAATTCCCGGCCATGGAAGAACTCACCGAGCTGCTCGACGTGGAATTCCAGGTCGGCCGTACCGGTGCGGTCACGCCGGTGGCGCGCCTCAAGCCGGTCAAGGTGGCCGGTGTGACCGTGTCCAATGCCACCCTGCACAACATGGACGAAGTGGCACGCTTGGGGCTGATGATCGGTGACACCGTGATCATCCGCCGCGCCGGTGATGTGATTCCGCAGGTGGTCTCGGTGGTCACCGAACGCCGCCCGGAAAACGCCCGCGCTGTGCAGATCCCGCAAAATTGCCCGGTGTGCGGTTCCCATGTGGAGCGCACGCAGTTGGTCAAGCGCAGTAAGGGCAAGGAAACCGTCAGCGAAGGCGCGGTGTACCGTTGCGTCGGGCGTCTGGCCTGCGGTGCGCAACTCAAGCAGGCCATCATTCATTTCGTCTCGCGCCGGGCCATGGACATCGACGGCCTGGGCGAGAAGACCATCGAGCAACTGGTGGATGAACAGCTCATCGGCTCGCCGGCCGATCTCTACAAGCTCAAATACGAACAGATCATCGACCTGGAAGGCTTTGCCGATACCTCCAGCAAGAAGCTGATCAGCGCCATCGAAAACAGCAAGACCCCGACCCTGGCACGCTTTATCTACGCCTTGGGCATTCCCGATGTGGGCGAGGAGACGGCCAAGGTGCTGGCGCGCTCGCTGGCGTCCCTGGAGCGTGTTCAAAAGGCGTTGCCAGAGGTGCTGACGTACTTGCCGGATGTAGGGCTGGAAGTGGCCCATGAGATCCATAGCTTCTTTGAAGACGGGCACAACCAGCAGGTGATTGGCGCACTGTTGTCGCCAGACGAATGCGGCCTGCAATTGCAGGAGCAGGGCGAACTCAGCGCGGAATTCGCCGCCAGCACCACCTTGGGCGGTTTGCTCGACAAGCTGCACGTGCCTTCGGTCGGACCGGGCGCGGCGCAGAAGCTCGCGGACAAGTTCGGTTCGCTGGAGGGCATCATCAAGGCTGACTGGCTCGACATGCGCCAGGCGCTGCCCGAGAAGCAAGCCAAGGCTGTACGGGAGTTTTTCGACAATGCCGACAACGCCAACCATGCCCTGGCCATCGAGCAGCAGCTCAAGGACTTCGGCATGCACTGGCAGAGCGAGAAAAAGGTCGTTGAAGGCTTGCCCGAAGCCGGGCACACCTGGGTACTCACCGGCTCCCTGGAGCTGATGAGCCGCGATGTGGCCAAGGACAAGCTTGAAAGCCTGGGGGCCAAGGTGGCCGGTTCCGTTTCGGCGAAAACCCACTGCGTGGTGGCGGGACCGGGCGCCGGCTCGAAATTGGCCAAGGCCAATGAGCTGGGCCTGAAAGTACTGGACGAAGAGGCCTTCGTCGCCTTCCTGGCCAAGCACAACATCACCGTCTGATTGATCGTCCCCACGCTCCGCGTGGGAACGCATCCTGTGACGCTCCGCGTCACGGCCTTCGCGCAGACGCAGAGCGTCCAAGGCGGCATTCCCACGCGGAGCGTGGGAACGTTCTCTCCCGAGAAATGATCTAGTCTCTGTCACCCCAGGGAGAGATCGCCATGTTCCGCTACTTCGAGCAACTCAGCACGCGCATCGCCGCTCCGTTCATGGCCGAAACCTCGCGCAACAGCAAGGTGTGGCGATGCCGGTGTGGCCAGTCGCTGTTCTTTCGCAACAGCCAATGCCTGGCCTGCCAGGCGGCGTTGGGTTACCAGCCGCAGCAAAGCCGCCTGTCGTCCCTGCAACCTGGGCCGGTGGTCGGTACTTGGCTGGCCGACGACAATCTTGATGCTGGCGCTTTTCGGCGCTGCGCCAACCTCGACTCGCCGGCTGCGTGCAACTGGCTGATTCCTGCCCACAGCACCGCGCCGTTGTGCGTGGCCTGTAGCCTGAACCGCACCATTCCTGACCTATCAATTGCGGAAAACCCCGAACGCTGGCGCAAGGTCGAAACCGCCAAGCGCCGCTTGGTCGCGCAACTGATCAGCCTGGGTCTGCAAGTGGTGCCCAAGAGCGTTGACGAAGAGACTGGCCTGGCCTTCGACTTTATCGGTATCGACCTGGAAGGCAACGCGCCCACCACCGGCCACGCCAATGGGCTGATCACCCTGGACATCAAGGAAGCCGATGACGCCCACCGCGAAAAAGTCCGCGTACAGATGCGCGAGCCGTACCGCACCTTGCTCGGCCATTTTCGCCATGAAGTCGGTCATTACTACTGGGACCGCCTGATCGCCAACAGCCACTGGCTCCCTCATTTTCGCAACCTGTTCGGCGACGAACGCGCCAGTTATGCCGAGGCCCTCGACCAGCACTACCAGAACGGCCCGCGCCCCGACTGGCAACTCACCTGCGTGAGCGCCTACGCCACCATGCACCCCTGGGAAGATTGGGCTGAAACCTGGGCCCACTACCTGCACATGATGGACGCCGTGGACACAGCCCTGGGCTTTGGCATGAGCGCCCGCGAGATGGACCTGGATTACCAGCCATTCCCGCTGACCACGCTCTACGACCCGCAACACCCTGGCGGCCCGGCATTCCTTTCCTTCGTCAATGCCTGGATCGAACTGGCCGGCATGCTCAACGAACTGTCCCGCGCCATGGGCCAGCCGGATTTCTATCCCTTCGTGCTGCCGCCCGCGGTGATTGCCAAGCTGCACTTTATTCACCTGGTCATCCAGGAAGAGGGCGGCAGGGCTGATGGGGTTATGGCAAGTGCTTGAGCCTTCTCATTTTTTAATCCGGAACCAACGGTTGTAACTTCCGATGAGATGGGTACAATGGCGCGGCTTGCCGAGAGGCAGCGTCGTTATGGTGACCCCATCGGTCCCCCCGCAACGATTACCCGTGAACCTGGTCAGAGCCGGAAGGCAGCAGCCACAGCGGGAACATTGTGTGCCGGGGTGTGGCTGGTGGGGTTGCCTCCATAACGCTCCCTTCTGCAGTCCCTTCTAAATCTCAAGTTATTTTCAGCCCGTCATCTGTGATGCTTCCTGCACAGTGCATGACGGTCATTTCCCGTCTAGTGGCATACTCCCAAGCGTCTCTTCCCCTGGCTACGAGGCTCTATGCACTCGGAACATTTCAATTTATCCAGCCCTGTTTTCTTGCCGATCACCGAGCACACCTGTGCGGGGTTGTTGGGCAGTGAGGGTTTCGATGCGCTTGTAGCCCTGAGTGAGCCCCAATTGGCGGCGGTGTTGGTGATCCAGAACCTGGCGCAGGTGCCGGAAAGCGACCTTAGCGCCAACGGTGCTGAAAAAGTGTTGGCCAAGCTGATTGACTGGGCAGTCGATGCCCGCCATTCGGCCAGTGTGTCCCTGCTCTCTGAAGCGCAGCGGCTGTTCGATCAGAGGAAGCTGTACTTCGGCCTCAATGTGGTCAAAAGCCTGAAGCTGCGCTTTCTGCTGGAGGAGGAAGTCCAGGCGCAGGACTACCTGTTACCCAGTGGCAAATGGGACGTCGAGTATAAAGTCCGCCATCTCAAGGCCAATGATCCGTTCAGCCAGCAGGTGATCACGCCCAGGCATCGCGAGCGCTGGTTGAGCGCCGAGCAGGACAAGCTGCTCAGAACCTTCCGTGCCAACCTGAACGAAGACCTGCATGTGCAAGGCTACGCAGGCATTGGCAAGAGTCACCTGCTGGTGGCCTTGCTGGAGCACCTGCGCCCGGAAAAGACCTTGCTGCTGGCACGCACCCCGGCAAAACTCGAAACCCTGCGTGCTCGCATAGTGGGAGCGCGGGAGCGTAAGGCCGGGCATACCTTTCAGGACTTCGCCCATGCTCTATTGCATGGCCCCAGGCCAAAGCCGCTGAATGCGCCGGTGAGGGTGCCGACCAAGCAGGCGCTCGCCCAAGAACTGAATATCTTTGGTTTTCGTCGCCTGGAAGGGCAAGCGGTAGTGGAGGTGTGCCTCAAGGTGCTTGAAGCCTACTGCCGCTCTTGGGAGTACAGCTTGTCGGCCCAGCATTTGCCGCATTTCAAGCAACCGCTCGCCGGCGTCGATGCCAGGGTGCTGCTCGAATATGCCAGCCGGTTGTGGGGCTACCTTGAGGCGAACCCGGCCTGGGGCCGGCATACCGGGTTTGAAGCCTTGTTGATGATCAAGCGCGCCAGCCTTGCAGGCTGCGTCGTCCCCGAGCGCTATACCCACGTGCTCATCGATGAGAGCCAGGACATCCCCGCGCCGTTGCTGCAAATCATCGAGCGCGGCCGCCAGGTGCTGATCACTTTGGGGGATGAGTATCAGCAGGCCAGTGGCGGCGTGGTCAAACGCGCCCGTGAGGTTCGCCATACCGACGTGTGCTACTCCGTGCGTTCCGGGCGCAATGTCGAGCGCCTGGTCAACCCGTTGATCAGCTTGCACTCGGAAAAAAGCAAATCGCTTTTCGAGGGCGCACGCGATGCCGATGTCGGCATTGAGTTTTATCCGCAGGGTTTTGTACCCCCGCAAGGTTGCGTGGTGTTGACCGCTTCCCATTGGGACACCATGCAGTGGGCGATCCAACTGAGCCACGCCCGTTGTGCGTTCGGCCTGGCGAGCAAAGAGGCCCAGCAGTCGCTCAAGCATTTCATGGACACGGTCATCGCGTTGTTCAAACCCGATTTCTATAGCAATGAGTTCAATGACCTCGGCCCCCATGCGTTTTTCAGTGACATGGCCGATTGGCAGCAGGTGCGCGAAGCCTGCCAGTTCGATGAGGCGTTTCTGTGGGTCGAGGCCGAACTGGAAAAAGGCTTTAACGTGGCGGATGTCACGCGTTTGAACAGGTTGATCGGCCATCCGGACGAGCGCGTCCTGTTGATGCTGGCGCAGGATGCGGGCGGCATGGAGTTCGACCGGGTATTGCTTACGCCGGAACTGTTGACCAACGTGAAGTTCCAGGACGCCTACGCGTTCGATCAACGACTCTGTGCGGTGTATATCGCGATTTCACGAGCCCGGGTGCAGTTGTACCTGCCCTACGATGTGGTCGAGTGGCTCGACTACCACAAGTATCAAAAGACCCGTGAATCCCACGGTTACTGACGGATTTAATCCGGCTGTTTCACAACTTTCATAAAGCCCTCTGGACAACCCGCAGACCGCCTTGTTAGCTTGCGCCGGCCACTTGTTTCAGAGTATGACAAGGGCATGGATTTGATATTGAAGTGCTATCGCTTCTTTCACTCACAAGGATGTCTGTCATGAAAAGCCTGCAAGGGTTGCCTCGTCTTATCAGTGCTTCGGTAGGGACGCCCGGCAAAGCCCGCAACTTGCCCGCCGATGTTCAGTGCATCCAGTATCTATTCAATTTGATCATTCCCAAGATGGGGTTTGCCTTGCTGGAAAACGGCAAGTGCGACGGCCAGTTGGTGCAGTGCATCAGCCAGTATCAGTTTCGCCATCTCAAGTACGCCCATCCCGATGGCGTGATCGACCCCACCGGGCGAACGTTCAACAGTCTGATCGAAGAGGCGCTGAAGGTGCCGGTGCGGGCTTTTCCTAACACGCGCATTCCGACGTTTCTCAACATTTTCGGCAATAACAACATCGATGCGGTACAGGCCACGGTCAATGTGTACCTGGACCGTGTGCGTGCGGTGATCGAGGCCGAGCGGCGTAACCGGCAGTTGATGATGCAGTCCACCTGCGACGGCGGGACGACCTTGAGCGATACGGATTTCCAGAACGCCGCCAAGCAATTGGGCAACGGTATTTCGGTGAATGTGGTCAAGGCGTTCGCCACGGTGGAGTCGGGCGGGAAGGTGGGGTTCGGGCCTGCCAAGTTGCCGATCATCGCCTTTGAAGGGCACCACTTTCGCAAGTACACCAAGCACATCTACGACCAGTCGCAGCCGCTGCTGTCGTATGTCTACAAGAAAAAAGCCGGCCCGCAATGGCAGACGAACAACAAGGATCAGGTCAAGGCCTGGGAGACCATGGCCACTGCCTTTGCGCTGGACCAGGAAGCGGCCTTGATGTCGGCCTCCTGGGGCATGTTTCAAATCATGGGGTTCAATTTTGCGGCGTGCGGGTTCAAGACGGTGTTTGAGTTCGTGGCGTCATTGAAGGTCAATGCCGGTAATCAACTCAAGGCCTATCTCAGCCTTTGCAGCCACAACTCGGCGTTGTTGAGCGCGATGAAAAACAAGGATTTTACCGCCATGGCCCGAAACTATAATGGCGACGATTACGGCAACTATGACGTCCTGATGAAACAAGCCTACGAAGCCTTTGAAGGGAAGAAATAAGATGATTCGTTATCTGGCGATGGGAGTGTTGTCGTGGTGCGCCGTGGCGCCCGCGTTGGCCGGCTCGGCGGCGTTGCATTCAGGTAAATATGAAGGGCTGATGCTGGCGGTGACGCCTGGGCATCAGGTCGAGGGGTTCTATCAGGAATCGATGGGCGAGGGGGTGGCCCGTGGTTGCACGTTCTACCTGCAAGGCAAGCCCGAAGCGCTCACCACCTGGCGGGACGCTGCCTACCCAGGCAGTGTGGCCGCGGCGCCCGACGGGGTGACCCTGACCGTGGCGCAGGGCCGCCAACACCCTGGCTGCATCAATGTGCTGATGCCGGAAATCGCCACGGGCCTGGAGCTGAGCCAGACCGCCAGCAAACAATGGATCGGCTTGGTGACGGTGTCTGCCGACAAGGCTTACCTGCTTAAAACGCCGGGCGCCAAAGCGGCAAAGCGGCCCTACATCGTCAAGCATGACGTGGTGGGCGTACTGGCGTTCAAGGACGGTTGGGCGCAGGTGGAATTCATCAACGCTGACGACCGCTCGTTCACGGGCTGGATCAGCCAGGGCCAGTACGCACGGTTGGCTGCCCCGAAGCCCTAAATTGTAGGAGCGAGCAAGTCAGCCAAAGGTCTCGCGCAGTAGCCCGGCGAACGCATCTCGCGCCAGGTGCCGCTGGGTGTCCGTATGCCAGAACAACAGGTTGTCCACGGGCGTCAGCGCTTCAAAGCGATAAGACGCCAACTGATTGGCCTGTTCATAGCGCGCCAGGATCCCCTCGGGTGCCAACGCCACGCCAATCCCCGCGCTGACGCAACCGATGATCGTGCCCCAGCTTGCATAGCTGGCAATCGCTGGCTTGACGTTATGGGGCTTGAGCCAGTTTTCCAGGGCGGCGCGATAAGGGCAGCCCGGCGGCCATACCAGCAATGTACGGCCGGCCAAGTCCTCGGCGCTATTGATAGGCGCGCTGCACGCGCTGGCGATCAGCACCAGGCGTTCGCTGTAGACCACGCTCTGTTCCAGCTTCGTGCGTTTGCCGCCGGCGGCCACCAGTGCCACGTCCAGGCGGTGGTGCTGCAGGTCGTCCAGCAGTTGCGCCCAGGCACCGGTGACCAGTTCCAGGCTGACATTGGGATAACGCCGGTGGTATTCCGCCAGCAGCGGCGGCAAGCGCCCGCTGGCACTGGATTCCACCGCACCGATGCGCAAGGTGCCACGGGGAATGGCGCTGGCATCCACCGCGCGTTTGGATTCATCCACCAAGGCCAGGATACGTTCGCAGTAATCCAGGAAGATTTCTCCCGCAGCGCTGATCGCCAACCCTCGGCCAGCACGGATAAACAGCGGCGTGCCCAACTCGCTTTCCAGCTGCTTGATGCGCGTGGTGATGTTGGACGGCACACAGTGCAATTGCAGTGCCGCCTGGGCCACGCTGCCGGTTTGCGCCACGGCTCGCACCATTTTCAGTTGGGCCAGTTCCATTGCTCAGTTCCAATGATTTCAGAAGTCAGAAACGCTTAATTGTTCTATGCCTGGCCTGGGCCAAGACTGGCAGCATTCCTTTTGCGTGGATGCTGTCGATGAATACTCCGTCACCTCTGAAGCTTACGCTAGTCAGTGCCAGCGTCATCCTCTGCTGGGCGTATTCGCCCATCGGCGTACACATGGGGTTGCACAGTTATAGCCCCGGCCAATTGGCGCTGCTGCGGTTTTTGATCGCGTCGGTATTCATGGGCGGCGTGGCCTGGGGGGTGGGAATTGGACGGCCACCATTGCGCGACCTGCCGTGGTTGTTGGTGCTGGGCTTTTTCGGGGTGTTCCTGCACCACACCAGTCTCAATCATGGGCAGCAATGGGTGACGGCGGCAGCGTCGAGTGTGTTGGCACAGTCGGCGCCGTTGTTCAGTGTGTTGATCGCGTTTTTCTGCCTGAAAGAGCAGGTCAGCGCCTGGCGCTGGGGTTGCGTGCTGTTGGGGTTGGCTGGCGTACTGGTGGTGATCTGGGGCGACCAGGGCATGGGCGATCTCAACCCACGGGGTTTGCTGATCTTGTTGGCGGCCTGCTCATGGAGTGTGTACTTCGCCATCCAGCGACATTACGCCCATCGCTACAGCCCGTTGACGATGGCGTGCTACATGGTGTGGTCCGGCACGCTGATGCTGTGCGTGAACCTGCCGGGACTGCCCGCCGCCATCGTGCAGGCACCGATGGGGGAGAATCTCGCCGTGCTGGTGCTGGGTATTTTTCCCAGTGCCTTGGCCTATCTGGCCTGGGGTTACGTGTTGAAGCACGTCGAGGTCAGTCGTGCGTCGGTGGCGATGTACCTGATTCCACCGGTTGCCATGCTGATGGCCGCCACGCTGCTTGGCGAACACGTCACCCTGCAGGTGATGCTGGGCGCAGTGGTCGTGCTGGCCAGCGTCGCCGCTATCAGTCTGGAAGGGCGTTGGCGCTCCAAGGTGCCAGCAAAACGTCCTCAGGTGCCCTCTGGGAGGCCAATCGAACAAGCTTCGTCAGATTAGACGAGCGTGCCGGATGCAATTTCCCCCTTGCTCCGCTAGCATTACCGGCTTCTGCTTCCCAGTTGCGACGGTTTTCGATGAGTTATCAGGTTCTTGCACGTAAATGGCGCCCGCGCTCGTTCCGCGAAATGGTCGGCCAGACCCATGTGCTCAAGGCTCTGATCAATGCCTTGGACAGCCAACGGCTGCACCATGCCTACCTGTTCACCGGTACGCGCGGGGTGGGCAAGACCACGATTGCGCGCATCATCGCCAAATGCCTGAATTGTGAAACCGGTATTACCTCGACGCCTTGTGGCACCTGTTCGGTGTGCCGTGAGATCGACGAAGGGCGTTTCGTCGACCTGATCGAGATCGACGCTGCGAGTCGTACCAAGGTCGAAGACACCCGCGAACTGCTGGACAACGTGCAGTACGCGCCGAGCCGTGGCCGCTTCAAGGTCTACCTGATCGACGAAGTGCACATGCTGTCCAGCCACTCCTTCAACGCCTTGTTGAAAACCCTGGAAGAGCCGCCGCCCTACGTCAAATTCATCCTGGCCACCACCGACCCGCAGAAACTTCCGGCAACGATTTTGTCGCGGTGCCTGCAGTTCTCCCTGAAAAACATGACCCCCGAGCGTGTGGTCGAGCATTTGACCCACGTGCTGGGCGTCGAGAACGTACCGTTCGAAGACGACGCGCTGTGGTTGCTGGGCCGTGCCGCCGATGGTTCGATGCGCGATGCAATGAGCCTCACCGACCAGGCCATCGCGTTTGGTGAAGGCAAGGTCATGGCCGCCGACGTGCGCGCCATGCTCGGTACCCTGGACCACGGCCAGGTGTTCGACGTGCTGCACGCGCTGATCGAGGGTGACGCCAAGGCGTTGCTCGAAGCGGTGCGCCACCTGTCGGAGCAAGGCCCGGATTGGAATGGCGTGCTTTCGGAAATCCTCAACGTATTGCACCGCGTCGCCATCGCCCAGGCCCTGCCGGAAGGCGTGGACAACGGTCATGGCGACCGTGATCGCGTATTGGCCCTGGCCCAGGCCTTGCCGGCCGAAGACGTGCAGTTCTACTACCAGATGGGCCTGATCGGTCGCCGCGACTTGCCCCTGGCACCCGACCCGCGGGGTGGCTTTGAAATGGTGCTGCTGCGCATGCTGGCGTTCCGGCCGGCAGATTCGGCAGACGCACCGAGACAGCCGCTAAAGCCAGTGGGGATCAGCCAGGCCACAGTTGATTCCGCCAAACCCGTGGCTGGGGCGGCCGTTGTCGCGCCAGTAGTTGCAGCGCCTGCGATTGCTGTGCCTGAGCCGGTTGCGCCGGCACCTGAGCCTGAACCTGCGCCGGTTGCCGTCGCACCGGTGGTCCAGCCCGAGCCGGTCATTGAGCCCGAGCCCGAACCCGTGGTCGACTTGCCCTGGAATGACCCGGTCGAAGCGCAAGTAGAGCCCGAGCAACAGCCCGCCGTGGAGCCCGTGCTGGAAACCACCGGCGAGCAACCCGAGCTGACGCCGATGCCTACGCCGACTCCGGACAGCGTGGTGCCGGATGCCCCTGAGTGGGTATCGGCGCCCGTTCCTGAACCGACGGTCGCCCAGGTCGACGCGGCCACGCCGGGCATTGACCTGGATGACGAACCGCCGCTGGACGAAGACTACATCGAGCCGGACATGGATTCGGCCTACAGCTACCTGGACGAACTGGCCAGCGAGCACACCGCGGAACCGGCGCCCGAGCCCGAGGCAGAACCTGCCGCGGCCCCGGCTACCGGTCTGGCCCTGCAATGGCTGGAATTGTTTCCGAAATTGCCGATCTCCGGCATGACCGGCAGTATCGCCGCCAACTGCACCCTGATTTCCATCGAAGGCGACCACTGGCTGCTGCACCTGGACCCGGCCCATAGCGCCTTGTTCAACGCCACCCAGCAGCGCCGGCTCAACGATGCGCTCAACCAGTACCATGGGCGCACGCTGACCATTGCCATCGAGCTGATCAAGCCCGAGCAGGAAACGCCGGCCCAGGCCGCGACCCGTCGGCGCCTTAACCGCCAGCGCGAGGCTGAGGATTCGATCCACGCAGATCCGCTTATCCAACAAATGATGCAACAGTTCGGTGCGGTCGTCCGCCACGATACTATTGAACCTGTCGAAGCCCCGGTGCCCCAAGCGTCATGACACCGGGCTATTCATTGATCCACGTACTTTTGAGGTGATTCCCATGATGAAAGGTGGCATGGCCGGCCTGATGAAGCAGGCGCAGCAGATGCAGGAAAAAATGGCCAAGATGCAGGAAGAGCTGGCCAACGCCGAAGTCACCGGTAAAGCCGGTGGCGATATGGTCAGCGTGGTGATGACCGGTCGTCACGACATCAAGCGTGTCAGCATCGACCCAAGCGTATTGCCGGGCGTGGGTGAAGATGACCTGGAAATGCTCGAAGCGCTGTTCGCCGCAGCCGTCAACGACGCTGTGCGCAAGATCGAAGCCAACAGCCAGGACAAAATGTCCGGCGTGACCGCTGGCATGCAACTGCCACCGGGCATGAAACTGCCGTTCTGATACACGCTTTAGCTAGACTCAAATGCCAGGCATCGTGCCTGGCATTTTTTTCGCCGGTCGAAACATCGAACCCCAAGCCTTCACCGATGGTCTGCACCCTATACCGTTGAAACCACTCACCGATAAAGGAGCCCCGCTGATGCCTCAAGAAATGACGCTCAACCAACGCATCGTTCTGGTCTCACGCCCTCAAGGCGCACCCACGCCGGAAAACTTTCGCCTGGAACGTGTCAGCCTGCCGGACCTGGCAGACGGCCAGGTGCTGCTCAAGACCCTGTACCTGTCTTTGGACCCCTACATGCGTGGACGCATGAGTGACGCGCCGTCCTACGCCGCACCCGTGGAAATCGGTGAAGTGATGACCGGTGGGGCTGTCAGCCGTGTCGAGCAATCGCGCAACCCGAAATTCGAAGTGGGCGACCTGGTGGTCGGCGCCACTGGCTGGCAAAGCCACTGCATTTGCGAAGGCCATAACCTGATCCCGCTGCCCAAGGGTCTGCCGAGTCCGTCGATGGCCCTGGGCGTACTGGGTATGCCGGGCATGACGGCCTATATGGGCCTGATGGATATCGGCCAGCCCAAGGCCGGGGAAACCCTGGTGGTGGCGGCTGCGTCGGGCGCGGTGGGGTCGGTGGTGGGCCAGGTGGCCAAGCTCAAGGGCTTGCGCGTGGTGGGCATCGCCGGTGGCGCGGACAAATGCCGCTATGTGGTGGATGAGTTGGGCTTTGACGCCTGTATCGACCACAAGAGCGAAGACTTTGCCCATGAACTGGCCCTGGCCTGCTTCAAAGGCGTGGACATCTACTTTGAAAACGTCGGCGGTAAAGTCTTCGATGCTGTGCTGCCTTTGCTCAACCCCAAGGCGCGCGTGCCGCTGTGCGGGTTGATCGCCGGCTATAACGCCCATGAAGCGCCCAGCGGCCCTGACCGTTTGCCGGCGCTGCAACGCACCTTGCTGACCAAGCGGGTGCGGATCCAGGGCTTTATTGTGTTCGACGACTATGGCGACCGCCAGCCGGAGTTCCTCAGCGCTATGGCGCCTTGGGTGCGCGAGGGCAAGATCAAGTTCCGCGAGGACGTGGTCGATGGCCTGGAGCAGGCGCCCGAAGCCTTTATCGGCCTGCTCGAAGGGCGCAACTTCGGCAAGTTGGTGGTGCGCGTCGCGCAGGATTGAGTATTTGACGCTAATCCGGGGCGCGGGTATAAACCGCGTCTCGTTGTTTTGTCGGACCCTTCGCCCATGAGCTTCAGCCCCCTGATTCGCCAACTGATCGACGCCTTGCGCACTTTGCCCGGCGTCGGCCAGAAAACTGCCCAGCGCATGGCGCTGCAACTGCTGGAGCGTGATCGCAGCGGCGGCACTCGCCTGGCCCAGGCCCTGAGCCAGGCCATGGAAGGTGTGGGCCATTGCCGCCAGTGCCGCACCCTTACCGAAGAAGAACTCTGCCCGCAATGCGCCGACCCGCGTCGCGACGACACGTTGCTGTGCGTGGTGGAAGGGCCGATGGATGTGTACGCCGTGGAGCAGACCGGTTACCGCGGGCGTTACTTCGTGCTCAAGGGCCACCTGTCGCCGCTCGATGGCCTGGGGCCGGAAGCCATCGGTATTCCACAACTGGTGGCGCGAATCGAAGAGCAGGGCACCTTTACTGAAGTGATCCTGGCGACCAACCCGACGGTGGAAGGTGAAGCCACGGCGCACTACATCGCTCAGTTGCTGACCAATAAAGGTTTGATTACTTCACGGATCGCCCATGGCGTACCGTTGGGTGGCGAGTTGGAATTGGTGGACGGCGGCACCCTGGCGCACTCGTTCGCAGGCCGCAAACCCATCGCGCTTTAAAACCTACTGCAGTCCCAATGTGGGAGCTGGCTTGTCGGGTCGCCGCATCGCTGCGATAGCATCACCACGGTGTACCTGAAAAACCGAGGCGTCTGCATCGCGGGCAAGCCCGGCTCCCACATTGGTTTTGTGTGACGGTAAAAAATGTATTCGGCTTGATAACCAAGCAAGCGCTTGGTAAGTTCGCTCCATCCCGCCATGGAGCTTGCCGATGTCTGCCTTTCAGGAATACTTCGATCCCAGCCACCAATTGGTCCGCGACAGCGTGCGCCGCTTCGTCGAACGCGAGATGTTGCCCGGCATCGAGCAATGGGAGGAAGCGGAAAGTTTTCCCCGCGAGCTTTACCTCAAGGCCGGTGCGGCGGGCGTTCTGGGCATCGGCTACCCCGAGGCGCTGGGTGGCAGCCACGAAGGCGATCTGTTCGCCAAGGTCGCCGCCAGCGAAGAGCTGATGCGCTGCGGCTCCGGTGGCGTGGTGGCCGGGCTCGGCTCCCTGGATATTGGCCTGCCGCCCATCGTCAAATGGGCCCGGCCCGACGTGCGTGAGCGCATAGCGCCTCTGGTGCTCGCCGGCGAGAAGATCATCGCCCTGGCGGTCACCGAGCCCAGCGGCGGCTCGGATGTAGCCAACCTGCAAACCCGCGCCGTACGTGAAGGCGAGCATTACCGCGTGAGCGGCGCCAAGACCTTTATCACCAGCGGCATTCGCGCTGATTTCTACACCGTGGCCGTGCGCACAGGTGGGCCGGGCTTTGGCGGTATCAGCCTGCTGCTGATCGAAAAAGGCATCCCGGGTTTCACCGTCGGCCAGCCGCTGAAGAAGATGGGCTGGTGGGCGTCGGACACCGCCGAGTTGTTCTTCGACGATTGCCGCGTGCCTGTGGGCAATCTCATCGGTGTCGAGAACATGGGCTTTGCCTGCATCATGGGCAACTTCCAGAGCGAGCGCCTGGCCTTGGCCCTCATGGCCAACATGACCGCGCAACTGGCCTTGGAGGAAAGCCTCCAGTGGGCCGCCCAGCGCGAAGCATTCGGCAAACCCATCGGCAAATTCCAGGTGCTCAAGCATCGCCTGGCGGAAATGGCTACCGCCGTGGAGGTTTCCCGCGAGTTCACCTATCGTCAGGCCGCGAAGATGGCCGCTGGCAAGAGTGTGATCAAAGAGATTTCCATGGCCAAGAACCTGGCCACCGATACCGCTGATCGGGTGACGTATGACGCGGTGCAAATATTGGGGGGGCAGGGGTATATGCGTGGCAGCCTGGTGGAACGGCTTTATCGCGATAACCGGATTCTGTCGATTGGTGGCGGGACGCGTGAAGTGATGAATGAAATCATCAGTAAACAGATGGGGTTGTAAACCAGGGTGTTCTTTCGGGCCTCATCGCGGGCAAGCCCAGCTCCCACAGGGGAATGCATTCCAAGGTGGGAGCCGGGCTTGCCCGCGATGACGGCAGTACTGACGACCCTTATCTCTCAGTCAGCCCAAATTGCGTCAGGCAAAACGTCGGAATCCCCATGTCTGCCAAGCGCTGCGAGCCACCCAGCTCTGGCAAATCAATAATCGCCGCAGCCTCAAAAATCTTTGCCCCCATGCGCCGCACCAGGTTCGCTGCAGCAATCAGGGTACCGCCGGTGGCGATCAGGTCATCGAACATCAGCACCGAATCGCCTTCGCACAGGCTGTCGGCGTGCACTTCCAGGAAGGCTTCGCCGTACTCGGTCTGGTAACCCTCGGCCAGCACGTCCGCCGGCAGCTTGCCTTGCTTGCGAAACAGGATGAGCGGCTTGTTGAGCTGGTAGGCGATGATCGAGCCGATCAGGAAGCCACGGGCATCCATCGCACCGATATGGGTGAAGTCGGCTTCGACATAGCGTTGGGCAAAGCTGTCGGCCACCAGGCGCAGGGCGCGGGGCGATTGGAACAGCGGCGTGATGTCACGGAAGATCACCCCAGGCTTGGGGAAGTCGATGACGGGGCGAATCAGGGATTTGATGTCGAACGAATCAAAAGTCATCGTCGAGGAGTCCAGAGCGGAAAACGGACTCGAAGTATACCTGCGGCCTCGCCGATTGGCGCGGCCGCAGCCTGGATCAGACCTCCAGGGAACCGCCAGCCAATGCACACAGCTGGATCGGGTCGAGGATATGCACCTCTTTGCCCTCGGCGGCGATCAACTGGTTCTGCTGGAAACGAGTAAACACGCGGGACACGGTCTCAACCGCCAGGCCCAGGTAATTACCGATCTCATTGCGCGACATGCTCAGGCGGAACTGGTTGGCCGAGAACCCACGGGCGCGAAAGCGCGCCGACAGGTTGACCAGGAAGGTGGCAATGCGCTCATCGGCGGTTTTCTTCGACAGCAGCAGCATCATTTGCTGGTCGTCACGAATCTCGCGGCTCATCACGCGCATCAATTGGCGGCGCAATTGCGGCAGTTGCAGGGCCAGTTCATCCAGGCGCTCGAATGGGATTTCGCACACCGAGGTGGTTTCCAGGGCCTGGGCCGACACCGGGTGAATCTCGGTGTCCATCCCCGACAGCCCGACCAACTCGCTTGGCAGGTGGAAACCGGTGATTTGCTCTTCGCCGCCGTCGCTGAGGCTGAAGGTCTTCAACGCGCCAGAGCGTACTGCATAGACGGAATCAAACTTGTCGCCCTGGCGAAACAGAAACTCGCCTTTTTTCAGCGGGCGGCCGCGTTTGACGATGTCGTCCAGCGCATCCATGTCTTCCAGATTCAATGAAAGTGGCAGGCAGAGGGGAGCCAGGCTGCAATCCTTGCAATGGGCCTGGCTGTGAGCGCGCAGTTTGACTGGCTCGGACATTTCTTAAATCCTTGTGGGAAAACACACATAAGACGTAAGGGTAACGCACTGGGGGGCACGGAGGCCAGCGTGTACAAAAAACCGACCGGTATATAAAGATTTGGCTAAAACCGCCGATAGTCCTGCTATCGACTACAAATACGGCGGCTCAGACCATGTTAGCCCTCACTGCTCAACTCGCTTCGCGCACTCAGATCCAGGCACTGCCCGAACCCAAGAAAGCTGCCGAACCGGATGTTGCCGCGATCCCGACGACCGACGAAGCCAAGCCTGCCGTTTCGGTGACCATCTCCGGCGCCGCGATGAAAGCTGCTGCGGCGGAAAAAGCCACAAACAGTGACATCGACGACAGCGGCCTGGCGGACAACGTCAAGAATCTGCTCAAGATGATTCGTGAGATCAAAAAGCAGATTGCCGAGAAACAAGCCGAGATGGCTGCGGTAATGGCCGACAGAAATCTCAGCCCAGAACAGGCCCGTGCCCGACTCTCCGGGCTGCAGTCAGCGTTGAGCGCACTGCAAGCCAGCTTGACCAGCGCCCAGGCGTCCCTGACCAAGGCGATGAAAGACATGAGTGCCGGTGATGCAGTCAAGGCCGCCAGCCTGGCCATGAAGTAAGTACGTCTAGATGACCCGCGAAAATCGTTGCCTGTTCTGGTGCTCCAGGTAGGCATCGAACACCATGCACACTGAACGCACCAGCAAGCGCCCGGCCGGGAGCACACGAATGCCGTGGGCGTCCAACGCGATCAGGCCGTCGGCGGCCATCGTTTCCAGCTGCGGCCATAACTCGGCAAAATAGCCGCGAAAATCGATGTTGTACGCCTGTTCGATCCCCTCGAATGCCAGGCTGAAATTGCAGATCAACTGCTGGATTACAGCCCGTCGCAACCGGTCGTCCGTAGTGCAGACCAGGCCGCGGCTGGTCGCCAATTGCGCACCCGCCAAGGCATTCTGGTACTGGTTCAGATCACTGCTGTTCTGGCAATACAGGTCGCCGATCTGACTGATCGCTGACACCCCCAGCCCAATCAAGTCGCAGTGCCCGTGGGTGGTGTAACCCTGGAAGTTGCGCTGCAGTTTGCCTTCTTCCTGGGCGACGGCCAATTCGTCGTCTGGCAGGGCAAAGTGGTCCATGCCGATGTAGCGGTAACCGGCCTGGGTCAGTTGTTCGATGGTGGTTTGCAGCATCAGCAGTTTTTCCGCTGGTGAGGGCAGCTCGTCAGTGTTGATCCGCCGTTGGGGCATGAAGCGTTCCGGCAGGTGCGCGTAGTTGAACACGGACAGGCGGTCAGGCTGTAAGCGGATGACTTCTTCCACGGTGCGCGCAAAGTTCAACGGTGACTGCTTGGGCAGGCCGTAGATCAGGTCGATATTGATCGAGCGAAATTGCAAGGTGCGCGCTGCATCGATCACGGCGCGGGTTTCTTCCAGGCTTTGCAGGCGGTTGACCGCCCGTTGCACCTCGGGGTCGAGGTCTTGCAGGCCGATGCTCACGCGGTTAAAGCCCAGTTCGCGTAGCAGGCCCATGGTGGCCCAGTCGGCTTCGCGCGGGTCGATTTCGATGCCGTAGTCGCCCGAATCGTCATCCAGCAAATTGAAATGCTGGCGCAGGCATTTCATCACCTGGCGCAGTTCATCGTGGCTGAGAAACGTGGGCGTACCGCCGCCCAAATGCAGTTGCTCCACGGGCTGCTGCGGGTCGAGGTGGCAGGCCACCAGTTGGATTTCCTGCTCCAGGCGCTGCAGGTAGGCCTGGGCGCGGCCACGGTCCTTGGTGATCACCTTGTTGCAGGCGCAGTAGTAACAAATGTTGGCGCAGAACGGCACATGCACATAAAGCGACAGTGGCCTTACGGCCTTGCGGCTGTCACGCAGGGCGTGGAGCAGGTCGAAAGTACCGACCTGGCTGTCAAATTGTACGGCGGTAGGGTAGGACGTGTAGCGCGGCCCCGCCAAGTCGTAGCGGTGAATCAGATCTGTGTCCCAACGAATGGCGTCGAGCATGCGGGCGGTCCCCCGGATTGGCTAGTGGGCCGAGTCTAGGGGGAGGGCGGTGCAGGCATCTTGATTTGCATCAACGGGGAGCGGCGCTATGCCACAGGGCCTGTTAATGCCCCATTAGCCAGTGCTGATGGGGGCCGGGCAAGGTCCAGAGGCCGAAGATCATCACCAGCACCCCACCGGTCACCCGCACGCTGCGCTTGCGCAATAACGCCGTCACCCGTTCGGCGGCCAGCCCGGTGGCCAGTAGCACCGGCCAGGTGCCCAGCCCGAACGCCAGCATCAGCAAGGCGCTGTCCAGTGCATTGCCCTGGCTCGCCGCCCATAGCAGGGTGCTGTAGACGAGCCCGCACGGCAACCAGCCCCACAGCGCGCCTAGCAGCAAGGCACGGGGCAGGCTGGACACCGGCAGCAAACGGTTGGCCACCGGCTGCAGATGCCGCCACAGGCCGCGTCCCAGGCTTTCGATACGGGTGAGGCCGCTCCACCAGCCGGCCAGGTACAGGCCCATGCAGATCAGCAGCAGCCCGGCAAGCACTCGCATGAACATCGCCGCCGGGCTGTTGGCCACCGCCCAACCGGCCAGGCCGATCAATAAACCGGCGGTGGCATAGCTGAGGATGCGCCCCAGGTTGTATGCCAGCAGCAGGCGAAAACGGCGGCTGCGCTGTTCCTTGGGGATCGCCAGGGTCAGCGCGCCCATCAGTCCGCCGCACATGCCCAGGCAATGGCCGCCGCCAAGCAGGCCTAGGATCAGCGCCGAGACCAGCAAGGGCGCCAGCTCAAGCATGGGGCGGCTCTTTGGGCGCTTGCTCAGGGTTGTTGGCTTCATCGATGGCGGCCAGGTGGTTCGGGTCCTGGTCGTCGAACAGCACGCTGTGGGCCGGGCCATCGAGGTCTTCGTACTGGCCGCTGTCCACGGCCCAGAAGAAGATGTAGATGGCCACGCCCACTAACAGCAGTGCCGCCGGAATCATTACATAGAGAGCTGGCATCTGTACTCCATGCCCACGCGGCTCAGGCCGGCAGCGAGCGGGTTACTGGGGCGGTGCCCGAGGCTTGCGCGCTCGGCAGGCGAGTGAGGCGCAACGCGTTGAGCACCACGGTCAACGAACTGAGGGACATGCCGATCGCCGCCCAGATCGGAGTGATCCAACCCAGGGCCGCAAACGGCAGCATAAGCCCATTGTACAACCCGGCCCACAACAGGTTCTCGATGATCACTCGGCGAGTGCGCCGCGCCAGGCTGAAGGCCTGCACCAGCGCATCCAGGCGGTTGGACAACAGCACCGCATCGGCGCTGGTTTTCGCCAGGTCCGTGGCCGAGCCCATCGCCACGCTGATATCAGCGGCGGCCAGCACCGGCACATCATTGACTCCATCGCCCAGCATCAGCACTTTGCGACCTTCTTTGTGCAGGTTTTGCAGTACCTTCAGCTTGTCGTCAGGGCGCAGGCTGCCGTGGGCTTCGTCGATACCCAGCTCAGAGGCGACACTGGCCACCATCGGCGAACTGTCGCCGGAGAGCAACAGCGTGCGCCAGCCCCGCGCCTTGCATGCGGCCAGCAAGGCGGGTGCGTCGCTGCGCAGGCGGTCATCCAGTACGAACCAGGCCAGCGCCCCGCTGCGGTCGCCCAGCAGCAGCCATTGCCCGGCTTCGTCCGGTGAGGCGGGAATCGCACAGCCACTGAGTTCACAGACAAAACCCGGCTGGCCGATGCGCAACAAACGTTCGCCCACACGACCTTCCAGGCCCAGGCCTGGGGTGCTCAGCACTTCATCGGCGGCCAGCGGCGCACGGCCGAAGGCACGGGCAATCGGGTGTTCGGAACGGTTCTCCAGGGCGGCGGCCAGGCCCAGGCATTGGTCGCCGTCCAGCGCACTCAAGGGCCGAATGGCGCGCAACGCCAGGCGCCCTTCGGTGAGGGTGCCGGTCTTGTCGAAAATCACCGTATCAACCTGGTTCAGGCCCTCAAGCACATGGCCGCGGGTCAGCAGCAACCCGAGACTGTGCAAGGTGCCGGTGGCGGCGGTGAGCGCGGTGGGCGTGGCCAGGGACAGAGCGCACGGACAGGTCGCCACCAGCATCGCCAGCACAATCCAGAACGCCCGCGACGGGTCCAGCTCCCACCACAGCAGGCCGATCAGCGCGGCGGCGATCAGCGAGCACAACAAGAACCACTGCGCAGCGCGGTCGGCAATCTGTGCCAGGCGCGGCTTCTCGGCCTGGGCGCGCTCCAGTAGGCGCACGATGGCGGACAAGCGCGTGTCATGCCCCAGGGCGCGCACCTGAACGGTCAGCGCGCCTTCGACATTCAGCGTGCCGGCCGTGACGTTGTCGCCCGTGCGCCGAGGTTGCGGCAGGTACTCGCCGGTCAGCAGGGATTCATCGATGCTGGATTGGCCGTCGAGAATCACGCCATCCGCCGGCAGTACGGAGCCGGGGTGTACCAGCACGCGATCACCCAGCGCCAATTCGCTAAGCAGGATGCGCTCGCTCTGGCCATCGTCCTTGAGGCGCAGGCAGGAGGCGGGCAACAGGTTGACCAGTTGGGCGGTGGCTGCGGCGGTGCGTTCCCGGGCGCGGCGCTCAAGGTAGCGCCCGGCCAGCAGGAACAGAGCAAACATGCCCACGGCATCGAAATACAATTCGCCTACGCCAGTGACCGCGGTCCAGATGCCGGCCAGGTACGCGCCGCCAATCGCCAGGGACACCGAGACGTCCATGGTCAGGTGGCGGGTGCGCAAGTCACGCAGGGCGCCTTTGAAGAACGGTGCGCAGCTGTAGAACACGATGGGCGTTGTCAGAAACATCGCAACCCAGCGCAGGATGACGTGCAATTCCGGGCTCAGGTCGATATTGAATTCCGGCCAAGTGGCCATGGTTGCCATCATGGCCTGGAACCACAGCAAGCCGGCGACTCCCAGTTGTCGCAGGGCCAGTCGATTCTCGCTGGCCAATTGTTCGGCTGCGCGGTCGGCCTGGTAAGGGTGGGCGGCGTAACCGATATGGCGCAGCTCGCTGAGCAGTTGGCTCAACGGCAATTGCCCATCGGCCCAGCGCACGTGCAGGCGGTGGTTGGACAGGTTCAGTCGCGCTTCGGCCACGGCAGGCAGGCTGCGCAGGTGTTTCTCGATCAACCAGCCGCAGGCGGCGCAACTGATGCCTTCCATCAGCAGGGTGGTTTCGGCCAGGTCGCCCTGATGGCGTACAAAGGGTTTTTGCACATCGGCGCGGTCGTACAGCGCCAGCTCGTCCACCAACTGCACGGGCAGCGCCTCGGGGTTGGCCGAGGCTTCGCTGCGGTGTTGGTAATAGCTTTCCAGCCCGCCGGCCACTATCGCCTCGGCCACGGCCTGGCAGCCCGGGCAGCAGAGTTCACGGCGTTCGCCGAGGATCTGGGCGGTGAACCGACTGCCGGAGGGGACGGGTAGGGCGCAGTGGTAGCAGGGGGTGGGTTGGGTCATTGCTCAGTTCCGTAGATCGTTCCCACGCTTTGCGTGGGAATGTTGCCTGTGACGTTCTGCGTCACAAAGCAGACGCAGAGCGTCCAGCAAGGCGTTACCACGCAGAGCGTGGGAACGATCATCGTCTACTTCCTCAGGTCCTCGGCGCCCTGCAACGGTTCGTCACCCAGCAGCAAGTCCTTGTCGTGGCTGACCTCTTCTTCTTCGAACAGGCGCCAGGTGTTGCCGCCCTCCACGCCAAGCAGTTCCACGAAACGGCGACCTTCGACCTTGTCGGTGACCTGGCCGATGTAGCGACCGGGCTCGCTGTCGCTGCGGGTGAGGTTGATCTTGCGATCCTTCTCTGGCTGGGTCGGGGAGATCAGGTTCAGCTCCAGAGTATTTGGATTGCTGTAGCCAGTCAGTTGCAGCTCGACCTCGCCGGTCAGTTCGTCCAGGTGCAGCTTGCCGCGCAGTTGCAGGGTCTGGGCCAGGCGCTCGCGGTCCAGGGAACGGTTGATGCCTTTGCCGGCCTCGTAGTAGTTGTCGTTGACCAGGTTGTCCGGGTTGTTCACTGCGATGGTCACCATGGACAAGGTCAGGGTCACTGAGCAGGCCAGAATCGCGATGATGATCCAGGGCCAGAGGTGTTTGTACCAAGGGCTGGCGGCAGTAGTTGCAGGCATGCGTGTGTTCCCTGTTAACGAACTTGTGGGCCGATGAATCGGCTCTTGGCTTCAATATGGACGCTGGTGTCATCGGCGTCCTTGAGGATGAAGGTCACCTCGTTGGTGCTCGACGGCAACTGCTCCGGCGCACTCGACAACTCCACCGGCATGCTGACGATATCGCCGGCGGCCACTTTGATCTCACGTCGGCCTTGCAGCTTGAGGTCTGGCAGGCCAGCGGCGTCGAGCACGTAGGTGTGGTCGCGCTGGTCTTTGTTCATGATCTTCAGGCTGTAGACGTTTTCGATGCGTCCTTCGGCGTTTTCACGGTACAGCACGCGGTCCTTGCTGACGTCGAAACCCACCAGCGAGCGCATGAAGAAGGCCGCCACCAACAGGCTGATCATCGCCAGCAACACCAGGGCGTAACCGATCAGGCGCGGGCGCAGCTTATGGGTTTTCTGCCCCGACAGGTTGTGTTCGGTGGTGTAGCTGATCAGGCCGCGTGGGTACTCCATCTTGTCCATGATGTTGTCGCAGGCATCAATACAGGCGGCGCAACCGATGCACTCGATTTGCAGCCCGTCGCGGATATCGATACCGGTAGGGCACACCTGCACGCACATCGTGCAGTCGATGCAGTCGCCCAGGCCCTGGGCCTTGTAGTCGGTACCCTTTTTACGTGGGCCACGCACTTCGCCACGGCGGGGGTCATAGGACACGATCAAGGTGTCTTTGTCGAACATCACGCTCTGGAAGCGCGCATAGGGGCACATGTAGATGCACACCTGCTCACGCAGCCAGCCGGCGTTGCCGTAGGTGGCGAGGGTGAAGAAACCCACCCAGAAATACGACCAGCCATCGGCCTGGCCGGTGAAGAAATCGAATACCAGTTCACGGATCGGTGAAAAGTAGCCGACAAAAGTGAGGCCGGTGGCAAAGCCGATCAGCAGCCACAGGCTGTGCTTGCTGAATTTGCGCAGGAATTTGTTGGCGCTCATGGGCGCCTTGTCGAGCTTGATGCGCTGGTTGCGGTCGCCTTCGGTGACCTTTTCGCACCACATGAAGATCCATGTCCACACGCTTTGCGGGCAGGTATAGCCGCACCACACGCGCCCGGCGTATACGGTGATAAAGAACAGGCCAAAGGCCGCGACAATGAGAATGCCCGACAGCAGGATGAAATCCTGAGGCCAGAACGTTGCACCAAAAATAAAGAATTTACGCTCCGGCAGGTTCCACCATACCGCCTGGTGACCGCCCCAGTTCAGCCACACGGTGCCGAAGTACAGCAGAAACAGAGCGGCACCGCCGACCATGCGCAGATTGCGGAACAAGCCAGTGAAGGCGCGGGTGTAAATCTTCTCACGCGAAGCGTAGAGGTCGACGGTTTTGGCAGGCGGGGTAACGTCATGTACCGGTATCTGGTCGCTCATCATTGCATCCCACGGCGGTGGAGATTTGCCTCGGCCAGTACGTGCCAGCCGGGGTCAAATTAAGGGTGTTGCAGTGGCCTAATGATACGCCCCCGATGGTGCGCAAAGGGTGCGACCTTTGGTCGCGTTGGGGGAAATCAATTGATGGTGTACGTGACCTGGATCAATTGACTTGGCAAGTATGGACGGTTTTTGTGGTTGTGGTGACGCGGCAGGTCTCAAGGCCATCCCGTCAACAGGCCCGGTCTTGAATGTGCAGGAGGACAAATGTGGGAGCTGGCTTGCCTGCGAAAGCGATGGGCCGGTCAGCCTATTTGTGACGGACAGAGCGCTTTCGCAGGCACGCCAGCTCCCACCCCGGATCTAAGCTTTTCAAGAAATGACCCCGCCGCTCTCTCAGTGGCGAGGCCATGGCGTGCTCAGCTAACTTTACTGCTCCTCAGCCTTCTTATCCCCATGAGACAAGCTATACACATACGCCGCAAGCAAGTGCACTTTGTCATTGCCCTGCAACTGCTCCTGCGCCGGCATCTGGCCCTGGCGGCCATAACGGATGGTCTGCTGCAGTTGCGCGAAGCTTGAACCGTAGATGAACGCACCCGGATGCGTCAGGTCGGGCGCGCCCATGGCTGGGGTGCCTTTACCAGCCGGGCCGTGGCAGGCCACGCAGTTGGCGGCGAAGAGTTTCTCACCGTTGGCCACATCGGCCTTGGCGCCTTCCGGCAGTTTGCGGCCATCGAGTTGGGTCACCACAAAGCCTGCTACGTCAGCCACGCCTTGCTCACCGATGACTTCGGCCCAGCCCGGCATCACCGCGTGGCGGCCCTTCATGATGGTTTCCTTGATGGTGTTGGGTTCACCGCCCCAGCGCCAGTCGGCGTCGGTCAGGTTGGGGAAGCCGTAGGCGCCTTTGGCGTCGGAGCCGTGGCACACCGAGCAGTTGGAGGCGAACAGGCGGCCGCCCATCTTCAAGGCTTGCGGGTCCTTGGCGACTTCTTCAATCGGCATCGACGCGAATTTGGCGAAGATCGGCCCGAACTTGGCCTCCGACCTGGTCATTTCCTTTTCCCACTCGTGCACGCCGGTCCAGCCGGTCTGGCCGTTGGCGAACGGGGTTTGCTTGTCGTTGTCGAGGTAGTTGTAGCCTGGCAGCAGGCCCTTCCAGTTGCCGAGGCCAGGGTAGAGCACCAGGTAACCAAGGGCGAAGACGATGGTGCCGACAAACAGCATGAACCACCACTTGGGCAGCGGGTTGTCGTACTCCTCGATGCCGTCGAACGAGTGGCCGACGGTCTCGTCCGTCTGCTCGGTGCGCTGGCCCTTGCGGGTCGACAGCAGCAGCCAGGTCAGGGCGAAGATGGTACCCAGACTGAGGACTGTGACGTACAGACTCCAGAACGTAGTCATTCTTTGTTACTCCTAGAAGCTTGCTCGACGTGCTTGATGGCTTCGGGGTCATCTGCGAAGGGCAGCATGGTCGCGTCGTCAAACTCCGACTTGCGCCGTGGGCTGAACACCCACAACGCCAGGCCGATAAAGGCCACCATCACCACAACGGTGCCCAGGCCACGAATCATCCCGATATCCATGTAGGTCACCGTTTGCTTTTGATGATGGTGCCAAGGCCTTGCAGGTAGGCCACCAATGCGTCCATTTCGGTCTTGCCCTTCACGGCGGCGGCCGCACCGGCGATGTCTTCGTCGGTGTAGGGCACGCCCAGGGTGCGCAAGACTTCCATCTTCTTCGCGGTGTCCTTGCCGTCGAGCTTGTTTTCCACGAGGAACGGGTACGCCGGCATTTTCGACTCAGGCACGACGTTGCGCGGGTTGTACAGGTGCGCACGCTGCCAGTCATCGGAGTAACGCCCGCCCACACGGGCCAGGTCCGGGCCGGTGCGCTTGGAACCCCACAGGAACGGGTGGTCCCACACGCTTTCACCGGCGACCGAGTAGTGGCCGTATCGTTCGGTTTCGGCGCGGAAGGGGCGTATCATCTGCGAGTGGCAGCCCACGCAACCGTTGGCGATGTAGACGTCGCGGCCTTCCAGTTCAAGGGCGGTGCGCGGCTTCATACCTTCGACCGGCTTGTTGGTCACGTCCTGGAAAAACAGTGGGACGATTTGGGTCAGGCCGCCAATGCTCACGGCGATGACCATGAAGAAGGCCAGCAGGCCGATGTTCTTCTCGACGACTTCATGCTTCATCAGTGAGCTCCCACAACGGCGATCTTGGCGGCGGCTTCGGCTTCTACAGGGTCGCTGGCACGCACGGTGCGCCAGACGTTGTAGGCCATCAACAACATGCCACTGGCAAAGAACGCACCGCCCAGGGCACGTACGATAAAGCCCGGGTGGCTGGCTTGCAGCGCTTCGACGAAGGAATAGGTGAGGGTGCCGTCATCGTTGATCGCACGCCACATCAGGCCCTGGGTGATGCCGTTGACCCACATCGAGGCGATGTAGAGCACGGTGCCAATAGTGGCCAGCCAGAAGTGCGCGTTGATCAGCCCGACGCTGTGCATCTGCACGCGGCCGAACAGTTTGGGGATCATGTGGTACAGCGCGCCGATGGAGATCATCGCTACCCAGCCCAGAGCGCCGGCATGTACGTGGCCAATGGTCCAGTCGGTGTAGTGGGACAGCGAGTTGACGGTCTTGATTGCCATCATCGGCCCTTCGAAGGTCGACATGCCGTAGAACGCCAGGGACACCACCAAAAACCGCAGGATCGGGTCGGTGCGCAGCTTATGCCAGGCGCCCGAGAGGGTCATCATGCCGTTGATCATGCCGCCCCAGCTTGGCGCCAGCAGGATGATCGACATCGCCATGCCCAGGGACTGTGCCCAATCCGGCAAGGCGGTGTAGTGCAAGTGGTGAGGGCCGGCCCAGATGTACAGGGTGATCAGCGCCCAGAAGTGCACGATGGACAGGCGATAAGAGTAGATCGGACGCTCGGCCTGCTTGGGCACGAAGTAGTACATCATCCCCAGGAAACCGGTGGTGAGGAAGAAGCCTACGGCGTTGTGGCCGTACCACCACTGGATCATCGCGTCCGTTGCGCCGGAATAGGCCGAATAGGACTTGAACAGGTTCACCGGCAGGGAGGCGTGGTTGACGATGTGCAGCATCGCAGTGACCACGATAAAGGCCCCGTAGAACCAGTTGCCTACGTAGATGTGCTTGGTCTTGCGCTTGACGATGGTGCCAAAGAACACCAGGCCGTAGGTCACCCACACAATGGCAAGCAAAATGGCGATCGGCCATTCCAGCTCAGCGTATTCCTTGGTGGTGGTGTAGCCCAGGGGCAGGCTGATGATGGCGCCGACGATGACCGCCTGCCAGCCCCAGAAGGTGAAGGCGGCAAGACCATCGGAAATCAGTCGCGTCTGGCAGGTGCGCTGCACGACATAGTAGGAGGTGGCAAACAGTGCACATCCGCCGAAGGCGAAGATCACCAGGTTGGTGTGCAGCGGGCGCAGGCGGCCGAAGGTCGTCCAGGGCAGGTCGAAATTCAATTGCGGCCAAACCAGTTGCGAGGCGATGAACACCCCGAGCCCCATGCCAAGGATCCCCCAGACCACCGTCATGATGGCGAACTGGCGGACTACCTTATAGTTATAAGCAGTCGGACTGATTGCTGTGCTCATTCTAAGGTTCCACGGTTTAGGTTTTTTTATAGGTAAAATCGGCCGCAAGTATGTAGAAACCGAGGGGCCATTGCAACGCAATGGCTGACCTGTATCAATGCGTTCCACGCCAGATTCTGCGCCCTTTCCATGTTTGGTGTAAGGATAAAGACCGAAATAGAAAGCTGATCAAGTGGACAGGAATTTTAGGGGGCGCAACGAATACCGTCGCCTACGCCAGAATTGCTCCACTGTGGGAACAAGCGTAGACCCGAATAGGAGGAGGGGAAAGTTGGGTTTGGAAGGGGTGCGACACTTGGTCGCGACTTGTGCCTGTGGCGAGGGAGCAAGCTCCCTCGCCACAGATAAGGCTTTTACTGCGGCTGGCTATCTGGCGTTGCACCATCAGCGTTATGGGACAGGCTGTACACGTAAGCCGCCAGCAGGTGCACCTTGTCATTGCCTTGCAGCACGTCCTGGGCCGGCATCTGGCCCTGGCGACCATGGCGGATGGTCTGCTGCAACTGTGCCAGGCTGGTGCCGTAGATAAACCCGGCAGGCTCGGTCAGGTTGGGCGCGCCCATGGCTTCCACGCCGTGACCTTGCGGACCATGACACGCCACGCAGGTGGTGCTGAAGGCGGCTTGGCCGGCTGCCAGGTCGGCGGTGTTGTCGGCGGGCAACGGCAACTTGGCCAGGTCGTGGCGCACGTAAGCGGCGACGTTTTTCACCCCGTCCTCGCCCAGCACTTCACCCCAGGCCGGCATCGCCGCGTGGCGACCGTTCAGGATGGTGGCCTTGATGGCCTCGGCCGAACCGCCCCAGCGCCAGTTGCTGTCCGCCAGGTTGGGGAAGCCATAGGCGCCCTTGGCGTCCGAGCCGTGGCATACCGCGCAGTTGGAGGCGAACAGGCGACCGCCCATCTTCAATGCTTGCGGGTCCTTGGCCACTTCTTCTACCGGCATGGCCGCGAACTTGGCGAAGATCGGCCCGAACCTGGCGTCGGCCTTGGCCATTTCCTTGTCCCATTCCTTGGTCTGGGTCCAGCCGTCCTCATAGCCCGGCAGTACACCTTTCCAGTTGCCCAGGCCCGGGTAGAGGATCAGGTAGCCGACGGCAAACACCAGGGTGCCGGCGAACAACATGAACCACCACTGGGGCAGCGGGTTATCGTATTCCTCGATACCGTCGAAGGCGTGGCCCATGGTCTGGTCGACGCTGCCCTTGGTCTCGCCCTTGCGAGTGCCGACCAACAGCCAGGTCAGGCCGATGAGGCTGCCCAGGGTCAATACGCAGATCCATGTACTCCAGAACGTAGTCATGGCCGAGTGCTCCTTGTGGCTGGCTCTGCTTGAGCGTCGGGTGGGGAAGGTTCATCGGCAAACGGCAGCAGGCGCGCCTGCTCGAATTCCGCGTTGCGGCGGTTGTTGAACACCCACAGCGACAGGCCGATAAAGGCGATGGCGACCACCAGCGTGCCAAGGCCGCGGATGGTGCCCGCATCGAATTCAAATCCCATGGCTCACCTCTTGCTCTTGATAGCAGTGCCGAGCACTTGCAGGTAGGAAACCAGCGCGTCCATCTCGGTCTTGCCCTTGAGGCTGGCGACGGCGCCGTTGATGTCGTCGTCGGTGTACGGCACGCCGAGGGTGCGCATCACTTTCAACTTGGTCTCGGTGTGGCTGCTGTCGACGGCGGCGGTGACCAGCCATGGGTAGGCCGGCATTTTCGACTCCGGCACCACGTTGCGCGGGTTGTACAAGTGCGCGCGGTGCCAGTCGTCCGAGTAGCGCGCGCCAACGCGGGCTAGGTCCGGGCCGGTACGCTTGGAGCCCCACAAGAACGGGTGGTCCCACACGCTTTCGCCAGCCACCGAGTAGTGGCCGTAGCGCTCGGTCTCGGCGCGGAACGGGCGGATCATCTGCGAGTGGCACTGCACGCAGCCTTCGCGGATGTAGATGTCGCGGCCTTCCAGTTGCAGCGCGGTGTAGGGCTTCATGCCTTCGACCGGCTTGTTGGTCACGTCCTGGAAGAACAGCGGGACGATCTGGGTCAGGCCGCCGATGCTCACGGCGAGCACCATCAGCAGCATCAACAGGCCGACGTTCTTTTCAATCGTTTCGTGTTTCATCATCGACTCCTCAGGCCATCTGCGCGGCAGCGGTGACTTCGGCAGGTTGCGCCGAACGCACGGTGCGCCATGTGTTGTAAGCCATCAGGAACATGCCGCTGAGGAAGATCGCACCGCCCACCAAACGCACGATGAAGCCAGGGTGGCTGGCCACCAGAGTTTCGACGAAGGAGTAGGTGAGGGTGCCGTCTTCGTTGACCGCACGCCACATCAGGCCCTGGGCGATGCCGTTGACCCACATCGACGCGATGTAGAGCACGGTGCCGATGGTGGCCAGCCAGAAATGCGCGTTGATCAGGCCGAGGCTGTACATCTGCTCGCGACCGAAGATTTTCGGGATCATGTGGTACAGCGCGCCGATGGAGATCATCGCCACCCAGCCCAGCGCCCCGGCGTGTACGTGGCCGATGGTCCAGTCGGTGTAGTGGGAGAGGGCGTTGACGGTCTTGATCGCCATCATCGGGCCTTCGAAGGTCGACATGCCGTAGAAGGCCAGGGAGACGACGAGGAAGCGCAGGATCGGGTCGCTGCGCAGCTTATGCCAGGCGCCCGAGAGGGTCATCATGCCGTTGATCATGCCGCCCCAGCTTGGCGCCAGCAGCACCAGTGACATCACCATGCCCAGGGACTGCGCCCAGTCCGGCAAGGCGGTGTAGTGCAAGTGGTGAGGGCCGGCCCAGATGTACAGGGTGATCAGCGCCCAGAAGTGCACGATCGACAAGCGATAGGAATACACCGGGCGCTCGGCCTGTTTGGGCACGAAGTAGTACATCATCCCCAGAAAGCCCGCAGTCAGGAAAAAGCCTACCGCGTTGTGCCCATACCACCACTGCACCATGGCATCCGTCGCACCGCCGTACAGCGAGTAGGACTTGGTCAGGCTGACCGGGATTTCCAGGTTATTGACGATATGCAAGATGGCCACGGTGATGATGAACGCGCCGAAGAACCAGTTGCCCACATAGATATGCTTGGTCTTGCGCTTCATGATCGTGCCGAAGAACACGATGGCGTAGGCGACCCAGACGATGGTGATCAGGATGTCGATCGGCCATTCCAGCTCGGCGTATTCTTTGGAGCTGGTGTAGCCCAGTGGCAGGCTGATCGCGGCCAGCAGGATCACAAGCTGCCAGCCCCAGAAGCAGAACGCGGCGACTCTCGGCGCGAACAGCTGCGTCTGGCAGGTGCGTTGCACCGAGTAAAAGGAGCTGGCGAACAGCGCACAGCCACCGAACGCGAAGATCACCGCGTTGGTGTGCAAAGGGCGCAGGCGGCCGAAGCTGGTCCAGGGCAAATCGAAGTTGAGCGCAGGCCAAACCAATTGGGCAGCGAGAAAAACCCCGAGCCCCATGCCGACGATGCCCCACACCACCGTCATAATGGCGAATTGGCGGACCACCTTGTAGTTATAGGCGGTACTTAAAGTAGTGTTCATGGTTCCCCATCCACGGTTCAACCCAAGCAAGTGCGGCACTTGGGCTGGAGTTATAGGCAGACTAAAAAGCGAGGCAAGCATGGGCAAAGAGCACAAGGCCAGTATTGACGGGGATCAATGGGCGCAGTGTGTACGGGAACATGGCTGGTTGTGGGATGTCGCCACCGGCGCGACGTCGGGTGAGCCGGTCACGCTGATCCTGGCCCACGGCGCCGGCGCACCGATGGACTCGGCGTTCATGAACGATATGGCCGCACGCCTTGCCGGGCATGGCGTGAGCGTGTTGCGCTTCGAGTTCCCGTACATGGCCCAGCGTCGCGTGGACGGCGGCAAACGCCCCCCGAATCCGGCGCCGAAACTGCTGGAGTGCTGGCGCGAGGTGTATGCCGAGGTGCGACGTCATGTCGCTGGGAAACTGGCGATGGGTGGCAAGTCCATGGGCGGGCGGATGGCCAGTTTACTGGCCGATGAACTGGGCGCCGATGGGTTGGTGTGCCTGGGCTATCCGTTCTATGCGGTGGGCAAGCCAGAGAAACCCCGGGTGGAGCACTTGGCTGCGCTTACGACGCCCACCTTGATTGCGCAGGGCGAGCGCGATGCCTTGGGCAATCGTGCGGCGGTGCAGAGTTATGACTTGTCAGAGAGCATTGAGGTGATGTGGTTGGCGGCGGGGGACCATGACTTGAAGCCGCTGAAGGCTTCGGGGTTTAGCCATGAGCAGCACTTGGAGGCGGCGGCGGTGCAGGTGGCTGAGTTTCTCCGGACCTGTTAGCGCCCTATCGGAGGCAAGCCCCCTCCCACATTGGGCTGGGTTCACCTATTTCTATCGGTGAATACCGTCCAGTGTGGGAGCTGGCTTGCCTGCGATAGCAGTTTATCGGTTAAAACGCTCTACCAGCGAATACTGGGTATTGGCGGTATGCGTCAACTCTTCACTCAGTTGCGCCGAGTTCATCGCCTGCTCCGAGGTCTGGTCCGCCAACAGCGCAATGGTGCTGATGTTGCGGCTGATCTCCTCGGCCACCGCACTTTGCTCCTCGGTTGCGGCTGCGATCTGGGTGGTCATGTCGGTGATATTGGCCACCGCCTCACTGATACCCACCAAGGCCTGGTCTGCTTCCATCACCCGTGCCACACCTTCTTCGGCCTGGCGGTGCCCGGCGTCCATGGTTTGCACGGCCGCAGCCGCCGTGTGTTGCAGCTTGGCAATCAGGGTATGGATCTGCCCGGTGGATTCGGCCGTACGCTGCGCCAGTTGGCGTACTTCATCGGCGACCACCGCAAAACCACGGCCCATCTCACCGGCACGCGCGGCTTCGATAGCGGCGTTGAGTGCCAGCAGGTTGGTCTGGTCGGCAATGCCTTTGATCACATCAACCACGCCGCCGATTTCATCGCTGTCTTTGGCCAGTTGCGTGACGGTCACACCGGTCTCTCCAACGGCTGCCGAAAGACGCTGAATCGCCTCGCGGGTTTCCCCGGCGATATCGCGGCCGCGGCCGGTCAGGCGGTTGGCTTCCTGGGTGGCGTCGGCGGTGCGCTGCACGTGGCTGGCCACTTCTTGGGTGGTCGCCGCCATCTGGTTTACCGCAGTGGCCACCTGTTCGGTTTCCACGCGCTGGCGTTCCAGGCCGCTGGAGCTGTTGTGCGCCAGGGTGTTGGATTGCGCGGCCTGGTCGTTGAGGTGCTCGGCGGTGTCCTGCAGGCGGGTAAGACAGGTCTTCAGACGCGCTTCCTGGCTGAGGATCGACATTTCCAGGCGCGCTTGTGCGCCACGGCTGTCGGTGTACATCTGCGCGATCAACGGGTCGGACGTGGTCTGTTCGGCCAGGCGCAGCAAACGCTTGAGACCGCGCTGTTGCCAGCTCAAGCCCAGCAGGCCCAACGGCACCGACAGCGCCGCTGCCAGGGCAAAGCCCCATTGGGAGGTGAGGGTGGCGCCGATCATGAAGCTTAACTGGCTGACCAGGATAAACGGCAGCCAGTCCTGCAACACCGGCAGCCACTTGTCCCGTTGGGGGACGGCCGACTTGCCTTGGTTGATGCGTTGATAGAGCGCTTCGGCCCGGCGGATCTGCTCGGCGGTGGGCTTGATGCGCACCGATTCGTAGCCGATCACCTGGTTACCGTCGAAGACCGGCGTCACATAGGCGTTAACCCAATAGTGGTCACCGGTCTTGCAGCGATTCTTGACAATGCCCATCCATGGCAAGCCTTGTTTGAGCGTGGACCACATATGCGCGAACACGGCCGGCGGCACATCCGGGTGACGCACCAGGTTGTGTGGCGCGCGCACCAGTTCTTCGCGGGTGAACCCACTGATTTCGACAAAGGCGTCGTTGCAGTAGGTAATTACACCCTTGGCATCTGTGGTGGAGATCAACCGTTGCTGAGCGGGGAAGGTACGTTCGCGCTGGGTAACGGGTTGGTTATTACGCATGATTGTTCAATCCGCAAGGCTTTCAGGGGGTATCGGCCATGCGGGGCATTTATTTAACTTATTTTTGCAACAATCCTGCGAACAGCGTTGCCTCTGTAGAAGGCAGGCTTAGCCGGCGAGCATCGGGTAGGTAAACAACCCGAAGTGCAGCAGATTCAAGCCAAAATGCGTGGCAATCGCCGCGCCTAGCCCGCCGAACCGATACGCCAGGCCGTAGCCCACGCCCGCAATACCCGCCAGCAGCATCCACTGCCAACCCGCAGCAAAATGCACCAGGCCGAATAACAGCGAGGCCAGCAGAAGCGCGAGGTTCTCGCCATAGGGCAGGTGTTTGAAGCGTTGGCTCAGGCCGCCCTGGATATACCCGCGAAACAGCGCTTCTTCGACCAACGTCACCAGCAGCAGGTTGTTCAACACCCACAGCCACGCCTCGTCCGGCCACTTGGGCGCCCAACTGATCATCCCCAGCAGGGCCGCGCCACCCAAGGCGGCGATAGCGGCCAGAGTCAGGGCCATGGCTGTGACGCAGATCGACAGGCGCAATGAGCGCCGCGCCACAATCCACGGGCAGGCCAGCAACAGCCAGAAGCCGATCAGGGGTTTGTCCTGGTTCAGGTACATCGAGAAGGGCACTGAGTCCGGAGTAAATCGCTGGGGCGCAATACCGCGGCCGTTATAGAAGCCCGGTAGCCAGTGCATCGCCAGGCCCAGGGCCAGGACGATAAACAAGCCGTGGCCCAAGTAGCGTGCCCAAGGGTTGCGTTGCTGGCGCACGGCGTACCCGGCCACCAGCAACAGTGCGATGGAGACCGCCGCCAGTACGCCCAGTTGGCCGTAGATCAAAGCCACGACATAGCCAATGGAAAGTAGGGTGAGGTACAGCCAGGGCAAAGCAATCATGTGAAATCCTTGGAAAAAAACTGGGCGGCATTATAGCGAGCGGTCTGCCTGGACGGCATGAAAACTCCTCCACCCACAGGGTGAGGGGAAAGGATTGCAAAATGTATTTGCGGCTGGTTATAGTCGTCGCGTCTTCATCCCTTCAAAAAGATCAGCACATGCCAGCTTCCCAGCGCATAGCGGTAGTCGATTCAGCGGTCAACGCTGTGGTCGTGCCGTGCCGTGGCAAGCAGCCTGCGCAGATCAGTCACTACCCCCCACCTGTCAGTAGCACGCCGGTGTACGCAGTCGTATCACCGCCGGGTGTTGGCATTTCGGGCTGATCAGCGATTCGCTGTTGCCCCGTGCCTGCCTGAAAAAAACCTACTGAAATTCAGTTTTTTACTGAGTCGGCTTTTTTGCCTGATAACAGGTGGTAACCATGTCTGTGCTTTCGAAACAATCCGTGGCCGCGGCGGCCTCGACGAGCGTGTTTGTCTTGCTGTGGAGCAGCGGGGCGATCTTCTCCAAGTTGGGCTTGGCCCATGCTTCGCCCTTTGCCTTTCTGCTGATCCGCTTTGCCATCGCCCTGATGGGGTTGGTGGTGTTGGTACCCATCCTCAAGTTGAAGCTGCCTCGTCCCGGCAAACCCTTGCTGTATGCGGCGGCGACGGGCCTGGTTTTGCTGGGGGCCTACCAGATTTTCTATCTGCTGGCCCTGGACCTCAACGTCACCCCCGGGGTGATGGCGACCATCATGGGTGTGCAGCCGATCCTCACCGTGGTGCTGATGGAGCGCCAACGCTCCTGGCGCCGGCTGTTCGGCCTGGGGTTGGGGTTGGCGGGCTTGATCATGGTGGTGTACCAGGGCATCGGGTTGGCGGGCATGTCCCTGGCCGGGATGGTGTTCGGGCTGCTGGCGCTGGCGAGCATGACGTTTGGCTCTATCATGCAAAAGCGCATCACCGACAACCCCTTGGGCACGCTGCCACTGCAATACCTGGCCGCGTTGCTACTGTGCGCGGTGTTCGTGCCGTTCCAGCCGTTCCACTTTGAACACAGTGCGCGTTTTTACCTGCCGGTCCTGTGGATGGGGCTGGTGGTGTCCGTGCTGGCGACGTTATTGCTGTACCGCCTGATCGCCCGGGGCAACCTGGTGAATGTCACCAGCCTGTTCTACCTGGTGCCAGCAGTGACGGCGGTGATGGACTACCTGATCTTCGGTAATCGCCTGGCCTTGTTGAGCGTGCTGGGAATGGCGTTGATCATCGTCGGCTTGGTGTTTGTATTCCGTAAGCAATAAACCCACCCCTGTAGGAGCGAGATTGGTCGCTCCTACAGTTTTTGCGGGCGCAGCACCAACCACAACGCCCCGGCAATCAGCACACCGCCATACAGGTGGGCCATGGACAGCGGCTCATCCAACAGCAACGCACCCCACAACACGCCGAACGGCGGAATCATGAAGGTCACGGTCATCGACTTGACCGGGCCGATGGACGACAGCAGGCGGAAGTACAGAATGTAGGCGAACGCCGTACATACCAGCCCCAATCCCAGCAGCGACGACCACACCTGCCAGCCGCCCCAGCTCGCCGGTGGATGGCTGATGGCGCTGTAGGCAAAGAACGGCAACAGAAACAACGTCGCCCCCAACATGCTGCCCAAGGCCGAGAGACGGCTGTCCAACCCGCCGCGCTGGTCCAGCCAACGCCGCGCCAGGAAACCGGCAAAGCCATAGCACGTGGTTGCCAGCAGGCACGCCAGTGCGCCCATCAATAATTCCAGATCAAAGGCCACCGGCCCCGCACGCGTGAGCACGGCAACGCCAAACAGCCCCAGGGCGACCCCTGCGATTTTCGATGGCGTCAGGCGCTCACTGAAGAACAGCCCGCCAATCAGCACGCCCATCAGCGGCGTGGTGGCGTTGAAAATCGCCGAATAACCTGCCGGCAGTACCTGTGCCGCCACCGAGTACATCGTCGCGGGAATCCCCGAGTTGATCACGCCCAGCAACAGGACCGTCTTGAACTTGCCCTTGAAATCCCAGCTCACGCGCATCATCGCCAGGATCACTAATAAGCCCGCGGCGGCAATCGACACGCGGAAAAACGCGGTGGGCACTGTGCCGATTTCCGGGGCGATGATGCGCATAAACAGGAAACTCGCGCCCCAAATGGCGGCCAGCCCCAGCAGATACAGGGTGTCAACAGGTCTCACGGAAAACTCCTACGCCAAATGGGGCGCAGAAGTGTTGCCCAGCGGGCAGGTCGGCACAATGGCTAATTGCAGTCAGTTCACCCCTGCGCAAAATCATTCTTCTCCTGCCTCGGTTCACTGGCTAAGCTCTGGGCTTCCAGATACCCGTTCGAGGTTTCCCGCATGTCGCAGTCCGCCCTCGCTATCGCCCGGATGATCCTCGACGGTTTCGACGATTACCGTGAACACTTCCGCCAGATCACCGATGGCGCCCGTGAGCGTTTCGAGAAGGCCCAGTGGCAGCAGGGGCAGGCCGCGTCGGCCGCGCGCATCAACCTCTATGAAGAGAAAGTCGCTGAGGTCACGACCCGCCTGCGCGCCAGTTTTGACCCTGCGCCGTTGCATGACATCGGCCAGTGGCCCCTGGTAAAAAGCGCCTATATCGGCCTGATCGACCTTCGCTTTGACGATGAACTGTCCGAGACCTGGTACAACTCGATCTTCTGCGGCCTGTTCAGCCATGACCTGATCAGCGACGGCTGCATGTTCATCCACACTACCCGGCCGAGCCTGCGCCGGGCGCGGGCGGCGCAAACCCGTATCTACACGCCGGCCGGTAAAATAGCGGACATGCTCGCGCAGGTTTTCTCTGACTACCGCTTCAGCGAGCCCTACGCCGACCTGCCCGCCGACCTGCGCCGCCTCGAAGCCCAGTTGCGGGAAAACCTGCCGGATTGGGTGTGCAAGGACCCGGACCTCAAGGTCGAGTTGTTTTCCTCGGTGCTGTATCGCAACAAAGGCGCCTACCTCGTGGGGCGCATCTACACCCGCGACGAACAATGGCCGTTGGTGATTCCGCTGCTGCACCGCGAAGGGCGTGGCATTCAGATCGATGCGTTGATCACCGACGAAGCCGACGTGTCGATCATCTTCTCGTTCACCCGTTCCTATTTCATGGTCGACGTGCCCGTGCCAGCGGAATTCATTGGCTTTCTCAAGCGCATTCTGCCGGGCAAGCACATTGCCGAGCTGTACACCTCCATCGGTTTCTACAAGCACGGCAAATCCGAGTTCTACCGCGCGCTGATCAACCACCTGGCCACCACCGATGACCAGTTCATCATGGCCCCCGGCGTGCGCGGCATGGTCATGAGCGTGTTTACGCTGCCGGGTTTCAATACGGTGTTCAAGATCATCAAGGACCGCTTCTCGCCGTCGAAAAACGTCAACCGCGCCACGGTGATCGAAAAGTACCGCCTGGTGAAAAGCGTCGACCGGGTAGGGCGCATGGCCGACACCCAGGAGTTCGCCGACTTCCGCTTCCCCTTGAGCAAGTTCGAGCCCGAGTGCCTGGCCGAGCTGCTGGAAGTCGCCGCCGGTACTGTCGAAGTGGAGGGCGATACCGTGCTTATCCGCCACTGCTGGACCGAGCGACGCATGACCCCGCTCAACCTCTACCTCGACAACGCCAACCCCGCCCAGGTGCGCGAAGCATTGGAGGATTACGGCCTGGCGATCAAGCAACTGGCGGCAGCGAATATCTTCCCCGGCGACATGCTGCTGAAAAACTTTGGCGTCACCCGCCACGGCCGCGTGGTGTTCTACGACTACGACGAAATCTGCTTTCTCACCGAAGCCAACTTCCGCCATATCCCCGCGCCGCGCACCCCCGAGGATGAAATGGCCTCCGAGCCCTGGTACTCCATCGGCCCGCTGGATGTGTTCCCCGAGGAATTCCCGCCGTTCCTGTTTGCCGACGCCGGCCAGCGCAAGTTGTTCGACGAGTTGCATGGCGAGTTGTACAACGCCGATTACTGGAAGGGCCTGCAGGACGCGATTCGTGCCGGTAAGGTGATCGACGTATTCCCCTACCGCCGCAAAGACCCGCTATAACCTATTGCCCCTGTGGGAGCGGGCGTGCTCGCGAATACGGTGGTTCAGTTGATACATCTGTGACTGACACACCGCTTTCGCGAGCAAGCCCGCTCCCACATTTTGGTTCGGTTTACACCCGTTGAAGCTCAACTGCCTGCCAGATGGGCTGCTTTTCTGCCACACTTGCCGGCCGTGCATAAATAGATGACCGTCGAAATAGCTGATGACAGACCAAGCACCCACCCTCGACCAACTGCTCAAAGCCCTCGATCACGCCATGCTCGCCGACCGCCACCGCTTGCGCCGGCAGTTGCTTGAGCTGCGCAAGAAGCCCGATGAGGACAAGCTGGCGCAGTGGGTGGCGCGCATGCAGGCATCGTGCGCCCAGGTCACGGCGCGGCGCGCCAGCCTGCCGGTGATCCGCTACGACGACAGCCTGCCGATTGCCGCCAAGCGCGATGAGATCAAGGACGCGCTGCTCAAGCACCAGGTGCTGATCATTGCCGGTGAGACCGGTTCGGGCAAGACCACCCAGTTGCCGAAAATCTGCCTGGAAATCGGTCGCGGCCAGTACGGTCTGATCGGCCACACCCAGCCACGCCGGATCGCAGCGCGCAGTGTCGCCAGCCGTGTCGCTGAAGAGCTGGCCACGCCATTGGGTGCGCTGGTCGGTTACCAAGTGCGCTTCGAAGACCAGAGTGACTCCAACACCCTGATCAAGCTGATGACCGACGGCATCCTGCTGGCCGAAACCCAGAACGCCCGTTACCTCGAGCGCTACGACACGATCATCGTCGACGAAGCCCACGAACGCAGCCTGAACATCGACTTCCTGCTCGGCTACCTCAAGACCCTGTTGCCGCGCCGCCCCGACCTGAAGGTTATCATCACCTCGGCGACCATCGACCTGGAGCGCTTTTCCAAGCACTTCGACGATGCGCCAATAGTCGAGGTGTCGGGCCGTACCTTCCCGGTGGACACCTGGTATCGCCCCCTCACCCTGGAACAGGACGAGGAGGGCAACCGCGTCGAGGACGACCTGACCGTCGACCAGGCGATCCTCGCCACCCTCGATGAAATCGCCGCCTATGAGCGCAGCGAACGGCGCAGCCCTGGCGACGTGTTGGTGTTCCTGCCCGGCGAGCGCGAGATTCGTGATGCGGCCGACATGCTGCGCAAGGCCCAGCTCAAGCACACCGAGATTTTGCCGTTGTACGCACGGCTGTCACCGGCCGAGCAACAGCGCATTTTCCAGTCCCACCCAGGCCGGCGCGTGGTACTGGCGACCAACGTTGCGGAAACCTCGCTGACGGTGCCGGGCATTCGCTATGTGATCGACAGCGGCACGGCACGCATCAGCCGCTACAGCTACCGCGCCAAGGTGCAGCGCCTGCCCATCGAGGCGATTTCCCAGGCCAGCGCCAACCAGCGTAAAGGCCGTTGCGGCCGGGTTGAACCGGGTATTTGCGTGCGCTTGTACAGCGAAGAAGATTTTATCGGGCGCCCGGAATTTACCGACCCGGAAATTCTGCGCACCAACCTCGCGGCCGTGATCCTGCAGATGCTGCACCTGCGCCTGGGCGAGATCACCGATTTCCCGTTTATCGAACCGCCGGATGGCAAGGCCATCAGCGACGGTTTCAACCTGCTGCAAGAACTCTCGGCGGTCGACCGCAACAGCCAGCTCACGCCGTTGGGCCGCCAGCTCGCCCGCTTGCCGGTGGACCCGCGCATGGGCCGCATGTTGCTGGAAGCGGCCAAGCTCGGCAGTTTGCAGGAAGTGTTGATCGTCGCCAGCGCCATGTCGATCCAGGACCCGCGCGAGCGCCCACCAGAGCGTCAACAAGCGGCCGACCAAGCCCACGCACAGTGGAAAGACCCGGATTCGGACTTCGCCGGGTTGGTCAACCTGTGGCGCGGTTTCGAGGAGCAGCGCCAGGAACTGACCGCCAGCCCGTTGCGCAACTGGTGCCGCAAAAACTTCCTCAATTACTTGCGCCTGCGCGAGTGGCGCGACTCCCATCGTCAATTGAGCCTGATCTGCCGCGACATGCAGCTGAGCCTCAACAAAGAGCCCGCCGACTATCCGAAGCTGCATAAAGCGGTACTGTCCGGCCTGCTCAGCCAGATCGGCCAGAAGACCGAAGACGGCGATTACCTCGGGGCGCGCCAGCGTCGCTTCTGGATTCACCCGTCGTCGGGCATCGGCAAGAAGCGCCCGCAATGGCTGATGACCGCCGAACTGGTGGAAACCACCAAGCTCTATGCACGCATGGTGGCGAAGATCGATGCCGACTGGATCGAGCCGCTGGCGGGGCATCTGATCAAGAAAAACCACTTCGAACCCCATTGGGAGAAGAAGCGCGGCCAGGTGGTGGCCTTTGAGCAGATCACCCTGTTCGGGCTGATCGTGGTAGGGCGTCGGCCGGTGCATTACGGGCCGATTGACCCGGTGGTGTCCCGTGAGTTGTTTATCCGTGAAGGCCTGGTGCGCGGCGAGATTCAGTCCCGGGCCAAGTGCCTGACGGCCAACCAGAAACTGCTGGAGCAACTCGACGAGCTGGAAGCCAAGGCCCGCCGTCGCGACATCCTGGCCGACGAAGAAACCCTGTACGCCTTCTACGATGCGCGCCTGCCCGCAGAGATTCACCAGACCGCCACCTTTGACAGTTGGTACAAGGTCAACAGCCAGAAAGACCCGCAACTGCTGATCATGCGTGAAGAAGACGTACTGGCCCGCGAGGCCAGTGAAGTCACCGCCGCGCATTACCCGGACACCTTGCACCTGGGCGACCTGGCCCTGGCCTTGAGTTACCACTTCGAACCCAACCACCCCCGTGACGGCGTGACCCTGCGGGTGCCGGCGCCGTTGTTGCCGGCGTTGCCAGCCGAGCGCCTGGAGTGGCTGGTGCCGGGGTTGATCGAAGCCAAGTGCATCGCTCTGGTGCGCAACTTGCCCAAGGCGCTGCGCAAAAACTTCGTGCCGGTGCCGGACTTCGTCAAGGCCGCGCTGCAACGCATCGAATTCGGCCAGGGCTCGCTGCCCCAGGCGCTGGGGCGTGAATTGCTGCGCATGACCGGTGCGCGGGTCAGCGATGAGGCGTGGGCCGAGGCGGCGCAACAGGTGGAAAACCACCTGAAGATGAACCTGGAAGTGGTCGACGGCCAGGGCAAGTTCCTCGGCGAAGGCCGTGACCTGGCCGAGCTGACCGCACGGTTCGCCGAAGCCAGCCAGGCCGCCTTGGCGGTGCCGCAAACCGCGAAAAGCCAGCAGCCGGTAGAGGCCAAGGTGTTTGCGGCGGTGGCGGAAAAAACCCAGCAGAACATCGCCGGCCTGTCGATGACGGTGTATCCGGCACTGGTGGAAGAGAACGGCACGGTCAAGGAGGGGCGCTTCTCCACCGCTGCCGAAGCCGAGTTCCAGCACCGTCGCGCCTTGCAGCGCCTGCTGATGCAGCAATTGGCGGAGCCGGCGAAATTCCTGCGCGGCAAATTGCCGGGCCTGACCGAACTGGGGTTGATGTACCGTGAACTGGGGCGAATCGACGCGCTGGTGGAAGACATCCTGCTGGCCAGCCTCGATACCTGTGTACTTGAAGGCGAAGCCAGCCTGCCACGCGATGGCGCTGGCCTGGCGGCCTTGGCTGAACGCAAGCGCGGCAGTTGGACTGAGCACGCCGAACGCCTGGCGCGCCTGACCCTGGAAGTGCTGAAACTTTGGCACGGCCTGCAAAAACGCTTCAAGGGCAAGATCGACCTGGCCCAGGCCGTGGCCTTGAACGATATCAAGCAGCAACTGAGCAACCTGGTGTATCCAGGTTTTGTGCGGGAAACCCCGGCCCAGTGGTTCAAGGAACTGCCGCGTTTCCTCAAGGCTATCGAACTGCGCCTGGAAAAACTGCCGAGCCAGGTGCAAAAGGACCGCGTGTGGAGCAGCGAATTGGGCGGCCTGTGGGCGCAGTACCAGAACCGCGTGAACAAACATACCCAGGAAGGCAAGCGCGACCCGCAGTTGGAGCTGTACCGCTGGTGGCTGGAGGAGTACCGGGTGTCGCTGTTTGCCCAGCAGTTGGGTACCAAAGTGCCGATTTCCGATAAACGCCTGAGCAAGCAGTGGAGCCAGGTAGAGCCCTGAAGCCCTTGCCGCAAGGTGTTTGTTTGGCCTATAGCGCCAAATCCCCGGTGTTGTGGCAAACTTCGCGGTCACAAGATTGAATAAAAGCATTGCCAGTTTGATGCCCGCTGGATGACATCAAACGACTTTAATTTTGGTACGACGGTACCAATATCTTCTGCCTGACAGATTTAGAGGAACGACCGTGCATAACGTCGTCATCAGCGGCACTGGCCTGTACACCCCGGCCAACAGCATTTCCAACGAAGAGCTGGTGCAGTCTTTCAATGCCTACGTACAACAGTTCAACGCCGACAACGCCGCCGCTATCGAACGTGGCGATGTGCAGGCGCTGACCGAGTCGAGCGCGGCATTCATTGAAAAGGCATCCGGCATCAAGAGCCGTTTTGTGATGGACAAGGACGGCATCCTCGATCCACAGCGCATGGCTCCGCGCCTGCCCGAGCGCAGCAACGACGAATGGTCGGTGCTTTGCCAGATGGCCATCGGTGCCGCCGAACAAGCCCTGCAGCGCGCCGGCAAGACCGCCGCCGACATCGACGGCGTGATTGTCGCCTGCTCCAACCTGCAACGCGCCTACCCGGCGATCGCCATTGAAGTCCAGGAAGCCTTGGGTATCCAGGGTTTCGGTTTCGACATGAACGTGGCGTGTTCCTCGGCCACCTTCGGCATCCAGAACGCGGCCAACAGCATCCAGTTGGGCCAGGCCCGGGCGATCCTGATGGTCAACCCGGAAGTCTGCACCGGCCACCTGAACTTTCGTGACCGTGACAGCCACTTCATCTTCGGTGATGCTGCCACGGCGGTGATCCTGGAGCGTGCTGACCTGGCGACGTCCGAACATCAGTTCGACGTGGTGAGTACCAAGCTGCTGACCAAGTTCTCCAACAACATCCGCAACAACTTTGGCTTCCTCAATCGCACGGCGGAAGAGGGCATCGGCGCCCCCGACAAGCTGTTCGTGCAGGAAGGCCGCAAGGTGTTCCGTGATGTCTGCCCGATGGTGGCCGAATTGATCGGCGAGCACCTGGCAGAAAACCAGCTGAGTGTTACTGATGTGAAGCGTTTCTGGCTGCACCAGGCCAACCTGAGCATGAACCATCTGATCGTGAAGAAACTGCTGGGGCGCGACGCGTCAGTAGAAGAAGCACCGGTGATCCTCGATACTTACGCCAATACGAGCTCGGCCGGCTCGGTGATTGCGTTCCACACTTATCAGGATGACCTGCCCAAGGGCGCGGTTGCCGTACTCAGCTCCTTTGGCGCCGGGTATTCGATTGGCAGTGTGATCCTGCGCAAACGCTGAGTATGTGGCCGGACGCGGTCAACTGTGGGAGCTGGCTTGCCTGTGAAGGCATCGGCTCGGTGTGCCTGAATCACCGAGTTGTCTGGATCGCAGGCAAGCCAGCTCCCACATTGAGCGTATTTCCACGGCAAGATTGAGGTAAACGATGGCCGCAGCGGACGATGCGCACCTGCTTGAACGCCTGCTCAAGGGTGAGCAGCGGGCTTATAAGGATTTGGTCAACACGTACCAGAGTGCGATGCGGGCAGTGGCGTATGCCATCGTCGGCCAGCGCCATGCCGATGAGGTGGTGCAAGATGCCTGGCTCTCGGTGGTGCGCAACCTGGCCAAGTTCGAAGGGCGATCTAGCCTCAAGACATGGTTATTGACGATCACTGCCAATTCCGCAAAGAGCCGTTACAAACAAAATCGTCGGGAAGTCCTTCTCGACGATTTACCCTCGCCTCACGGCACTATCGGCGATGACCGCTTCAGCCCGGATGATGGCCATTGGGCTGTCGCCCCTTACGCTTGGCACCAGGACACCCCGGAAGCGCTGCTGACCGAAGATGAATTGCGCAAGTGCCTGGAGCATACGATTCTGAGTTTGTCCGAATTGCAAAGCAGTGTGCTGGTACTGCGTGAACGCCAGGGCCTGGAATTGGAAGAAATCTGTAATCTTCTGACCCTTTCACTCTCCAATGTCCGTGTGCTGTTGCATCGAGCGCGGCTTAAAGTCTTCGCCACGGTAGAGCATTTTGAGGAAACGGGCGAATGTTGACCTGTAAAGAACAAGTAGCGCGTTCCAGTGACTACCTCGATGGGCAATTGACCTTTCGGGAGCGTCTGCTGGTGCGTCATCACTTGATGTTCTGCCCGAACTGCCGGCGCTTTATCCGTCAGATGCGCCTGATGCAGGCAACGCTCAAGCGTATGCCGCAGGAGCCGGTGGAGGGGGTTGATGCGCTGGCCGAACAACTGGCCGCCGAGCGGCTTAAAGACACCATGTAGGAGCGAGCTTGCTCGCTCCTACATGTTAAGCGTTAGAACTTGGCTTCAGCATCCAACTGCAAGGTGTTGGTGTCGGCATCGCGCTGGGTCCGGCTGGCAAAGTCAGCCTTGGTCAGGAAGTAGGTGGCGCCGATGGCGAAGTTCTTGTCGATGTCGTAGCTGACTTTCATCTTGTGACCGCGCGAGCCGGTGGTGCCGTTGGCGAAGTCCGAATCGGTGAAGGCGCCGACGACGGCATTACGTTGAACGTCGCGGTAGTTGTAGTCCAGGTTCAAACCGAACACCTTGGACTTGGCACCCAGCAACCAGGCGGTGTCCTGGTCGGTCACCGCATCGTTGTTTTTCACGTACTGGCCGTAGAACGACAGCGGCACGGCCAGGCCACCGATGTCTGCTTGCGCAAAGCCTTCGTACAAGCGGAATTCATTGTTGGCCGAGTTGCCGTTGACCGCCAATGCGCAAGGCGTGGTGGTGGTTGTGCAGCGGCTGTCTTCGTCGTTCTTGTAGGCGTAGATGCTGCCGCCCAAGGTCATTTTCAGGTTGTCGGTGACCGAGAAACGCGTACCCAACTGGCCGGACGTCAGGCGCAGGTCATGGCGAAATTGCACGCCGTCACCGTCGACGTTGTCCTTGAGGTTGTAGTTACCCAGGCTACCGAACAGCTCCGCGCTGCTACCCAGTGGGTATTTGTAGGTGACGGCCAGGCCTTCAGGGTTGATGTCGCTATCCCAGATCACATCGCCCATGTTCACCCACGGCTGCAGCATCTTGCCGCCGATCACGTGCAGGTTCTTGATCTGGTCCGGGTGGTAGTCGATGTAGCCGAGGTCCAGCCAGATCGACTTCTTATCGAAGTAGCCATCCTGGTCCTGGTTGGTGGAGCGTGCATCATCGCCGCCGCCGGTGGCGATACGGATACCGGTGTCCACCTGCGGGTTGATTTCGGTGTAGGCACCCAGGCGGGCACGAATGCGTTGACGGTCCTTGTCACGCCCACCGTTGTTGGGTTCGCCGTCGATCTTTATGGTTTCCTGGCGGAAGCGCACGTCACCCTTGAACTGGGTCTTGGCTGCCCAAGCCAATTTCTGGTCGAAGCTGCTCAGCTCGTTGGTTTTTTTCGCGGTGGCCGCGATCTGCTCGTTGGTCTCTTGTTGAGCCTGGCGTGCGATCTGCTGCTCTTTCTGATCTCTGGCCAGTTCCATTTGCAGTTCGGTGTACTGCGCCGCGGTGATCTGGCCGTTGGCCTTGAGCATGTCGAGCAATTTAGCGTCGACTGCAGCGCTGGCCGGAACGCTCAGTGCCAGCAACAGGCCGCCACACAGGACCGCCGCAGTTTTAGTGGAAGCAAGACGCATATCAATCTCCGAAAGTGAGGAGGGAGGGCAACACCCTCCAGGACACAACCGACCCATGACGGACGGAAAAAATGTCGCCCGGTAGACCCGGACGCTCTAAAAACTGGCGTCAGTATCGCGACCGTTTATGACGGAGTAGTGGCTAAGTGATTTCATCTAGATGACAAATCGTTACGCTACGGAACTAAGGGTTTTGAGCCCTGTCCGCGTGTTTTGAGGATGTGCGCGCGGCTGTGATCAGCGATACTCGCCAGGTTTTCATGCCAAGAAACAATGAGGATGCCGATGCCGCTGCAACGCCTGGACAGCTTGTCCGATATCGCTGCGCACACGTGGGATGCCCTGATGCCACAGGCCCAGCCGTTTATGCAGCATGGGTTTCTGAGTGCGCTGGAAGACAGCGCCAGCATCGGCCCGCATTCGGGCTGGCAGACGGAGCACTTGCTGCACTGGGAAGGCGACCGGTTGATGGCGGCATTGCCGGGTTATCGCAAATGGCATTCTTATGGCGAGTACGTGTTCGATCACGGTTGGGCCGACGCCTGCGAGCGCGCCGGCATCGACTATTACCCCAAGTTGCTGACGGCCGTGCCGTTCAGCCCGGTCGGTGGGCCGCGGGTATTGGCTGCCAGTGCCGCCGACGCTTTTGAGTTGCTCAATAGCCTGCCGGGTTATCTGCAGATCGAAGGCCTGTCGAGCGCCCATATCAACTTTACCGATGCCCTCGCCGATCAAGCCATGGCCCAACACCCCGGCTGGTTGCAACGCTTGGGTTGCCAGTTTCATTGGCAGAACCGAGGCTACCGCGACTTCCAGGATTTCCTCGACGCGCTGAGTTCACGCAAGCGCAAACAGATGCGCAAAGAACGTGAACAAGTGGCAGGGCAGGGTATCGAGTTCGAGTGGTTGCAAGGCCATGAGCTGAGCGAAGCCCAGTGGGATTTTGTCTACGCCTGCTACGCCAACACCTACGCGGTGCGTCGGCAATCGCCCTACCTGACCCGCGCATTTTTCAGCCTGCTGGCTGAGCGCATGCCCGCAGCCATCCGCGTAGTCTTGGCCAAACAAGGCACGCGCCCGGTGGCCATGGCCTTCAGCCTGCTTGGCGGCGACAGCTTCTATGGCCGCTACTGGGGCTGCCTGGCGGAATTCGACCGCCTGCATTTCGAGACCTGTTTCTACCAAGGCATGGACTACGCCATCGCCCACGGCCTGCAACGCTTCGATGCGGGTGCCCAGGGGGAGCACAAATTGATTCGCGGGTTTGAGCCGGTGATTACGCGGTCATGGCACTACTTGCGCCACCCGGGGTTGAAGAGTGCCGTGGAGGATTTTCTTGAGCGAGAGCGGGTGGGGGTTCTGGCGTATGCCGAAGAGGCGAGGGCGGCCCTGCCTTATCGGCACTCTGACGGCACGTGAAACACCCTGTAGGAGCGAGCAAGCTCGCTCCTACAGGGATTGGGTCAAGCTGTTTTTTCTGCACCCAACCATCGGTACGTAATGCCGCCGATCACCGCGCCGAGGATCGGCGCGAGCCAGAACAGCCACAATTGTTGCAGCGCCCAGCCGCCGACAATCAACGCAGGCCCTGTGCTGCGGGCCGGGTTGACCGAGGTGTTGGTCACCGGGATGGAGATCAGGTGGATCAGCGTCAGCCCCAGGCCAATGGCGATGGGCGCGAAGCCTGCCGGGGCTCGACGGTCGGTGGCGCCAAGGATGATCAGCACGAACATCGCCGTCATCACCAGCTCACAGACAAAGCCTGCCGCCATTGAATAACCTCCGGGTGAATGCTCGCCATAACCATTGCTTGCCAGCCCGGACGCTAGCTCGAACCCAGGCTTGCCGCTGGCGATGAAGTACAGCAGTGCGGCGGCGATGGCGCCACCGATCACTTGCGACACGATGTAGGCCGGCAACTCCCTGGCCGGGAATCTGCCGCCCACCACCAACCCCACCGAGACGGCCGGGTTAAGGTGGCAGCCGCTGATATGCCCGATGGCAAATGCCATGGTCAGCACCGTGAGCCCAAAAGCCAGGGACACACCGAGCAGGCCGATGCCGACGTTGGGGAACGCTGCGGCCAACACCGCACTCCCGCAGCCACCCAACACCAGCCAAAACGTACCCAGTCCTTCCGTTACGGAACGTTTGAACAGTGACATGAACACTTCCTTAGATTGCTCTATCTGATTAACGGTCTGTGTGGCTTCCCTGCCGCCTTAAATCAGGGCCCTCCTGGGGCCTGATTGCAGTACAGCAGGATTGTGTCGCAAGACCAGCCAGATAGAGAAAGCTGTCAGAATTGTTCGGAATTGAGCGGGGCTTTACCCAGCGAAATCAGTCTATGCCGACAAAACCCCCGGTCTGATGCTGCCATAACCGCGAATAAAGCCCGCCGTATGCCAGCAACTCGGAATGGCTGCCGCTCTCGGCGATCTGGCCTTTTTCCAGCACCACCAGGCGGTCCATTCGTACGATGGTCGACAACCGGTGCGCAATCGCAATCACCGTCTTGCCCTGCATCAGGGTTTCCAGGCTCTCCTGGATCGCCGCTTCCACTTCCGAGTCCAGCGCAGAGGTGGCTTCGTCCATGATCAGGATCGGCGCGTCCTTGAGCAGCACGCGTGCGATAGCGATACGCTGGCGTTGCCCGCCGGAGAGTTTCACGCCGCGCTCACCCACATGGGCATCCAGCCCGGTGCGGCCCTCGGAATCCGACAGCAGTGGGATGAACTCATCGGCGCGGGCCTTGTGCACCGCCGCCAAGAGTTCCTCGTCAGTCGCGTCGGGCTTGCCATACAGCAGGTTGTCGCGGATCGAGCGGTGCAGCAACGAGGTGTCTTGGGTGATCATGCCGATTTGTGCGCGCAGGCTTTCCTGGGCGACCTCGGCGATGTCCTGGCCGTCGATGAGAATGCGTCCGCCCTGCAGGTCGTACAGGCGCAGCAGCAGGTTGACCAGCGTCGACTTGCCCGCGCCGGACGGGCCGATCAAGCCGATCTTTTCCCCGGCCTTGATCTCAAGGTTGAGGCCGCCAATGATTCCGCTCTTCTTGCCGTAGTGGAAGTCCACCTGCTCGAAGCGCACCTGGCCGTGGGGCACCGTCAGGCGCGGAGCGTTTTCACGATCGACCACGGCCAGTGGCTGGGCGATGGTCTTCAGGCCGTCCTGCACGATACCGATGTTTTCGAAGATGCCGTTGACCACCCACATGATCCAGCCGGACATGTTGACGATGCGGATCACTAGGCCTGTGGCCAGGGCAATCGCGCCCACGGAAATCAGCGACTGTGTCCACAGCCACAGGGCCAGGCCGGTGGTGGTGACGATCAGCAGGCCGTTCAGAATACAGATTACGGTGTCCATGCCGGTGAGCACCCGGGCGGCCAGTTGGGTTTTTTCGGTCTGCTCGATGATCGCTTGCTTGGCGTATTCCTGTTCATTCCGGGTATGGGCGAACAGCTTCAAGGTGGTGATATTGGTATAGCCGTCAACAATTCGGCCCATCAACTTGGAGCGCGCCTCCGAGGAGACCACCGAGCGTTCTTTCACCCGAGGCACGAAGTAACGCAAGGCCAGGCTGTAGCAAACGATCCAGGTAATCAGCGGAATCATCAGCCGCCAGTCGGCCTCGGCAAACAACACCAGGGCACTGATGGCGTAGATCGACACGTGCCAGATAGCTTCTGCGGTCGCCACCGCCGAGTCACGCAAGGAGTTGCCGGTTTGCATGATCCGCTGGGCGATGCGCCCGGCAAAGTCGTTCTGGAAGAAATTCAGGCTCTGCTTGAGCACGTAGCTGTGGTTCTGCCAGCGAATCAGGCTGGTCATGCCGGGGTTGATGGTCTGGTGCACCAGCAAGTCATGCAGGCCGTTGAAGAGCGGGCGCAACAACAGGGCCACCACGGCCATCCAGATCAGCTCGGCGCTGTGGATCTGGAAGAAATTCGCCGGTGGCGTGCCCTGGGCCAGGTCGATGATGCGGCTCAGGTAGCTGAACAACGCGACTTCGATCAGGGCGCCGACCAGTCCCACCACCAGCAGCGCGGCGAAGCACGGCCACACCTGGCGCAGGTAATAGAGATAGAACGGCAGGACTTTTTCGGGAGGGGCCGCGCTGGGGGCGTCGCGGAAAATATCGATCAGCTGTTCAAAACGACGATAGAGCATTAGGTTTGACGCCCGCCGGGCGGGCTCTCCTTTCAAAGGTGCACGGTGCCATGCGGGCACCGTGCAAAGCTGCCTGCGGACCTCAGTCGATGCGCTTGGCCGACTTGATGATCACAGGATCGATAGGCACGTTCTGCATGCCTTGCTTGGTGGTGGTCTGGGAGTTGACGATGATGTCGACCACGTCCATGCCCTTGACCACTTTGGCGAACACGGCATAACCGGCATCGCGGCCCGGGTCGAGGAAGGCATTGTCAGCCACGTTGATGAAGAATTGGCTGGTGGCCGAGTTCGGGTCATTGGTGCGAGCCATGGACAAGGTGCCACGCACGTTATGCAGGCCATTGCTGGCTTCGTTCTTGATCGGTGCTTCGGTCGGCTTTTGTGACATTTGCTGGGTGAACCCGCCGCCCTGGACCATGAAGCCCGGGATCACGCGGTGAAAGATCGTATTGGTGTAGAAGCCCTTGTCGACATAGGCCAGGAAGTTCTTGGTGCTGATCGGCGCCTTGACCGGGTCCAGTTCGATTTCAATCTGGCCGTTGGTGGTGTCGAGCAAAACATGTGGCGCCTTGGCCGGCTCAGCTGCCATCAGGTTGGCAGCAAACAAGGCGGAACCGGCAAAGAAGGCGATTTTTTTCAGCATGGGTCAGTGATCCTGGGTAGTGGTTTCGACGGTCTTTAGAAAGTCGAGCAAGGTCGCGTTAAAGACCTCGGGTTGATCCAAGGGCGTGGCATGGCGGGAATCTTCGATGACCACCAGCCGCGCATCGGGCAGCAGTTTTACATAGATTTCTTTCTGCGCCACGGGGGTGTAGTCATGGTCGGCGCTGATGACCAGGGTTGGACAGGCAATTCTCGACAGTTGTTCCTGCACGCCCCAGCCCACAATGGCGTCGAAGCTGGCGAGATAAGCACGTTTGTCGTTTCTTGCCCAGCGCTCGGCCATCTTGCGGCGCAGGTCGGCCTGCTCAGGTTTGGGGAACAGCCGATCGCCCAGGGCCTTGCCGATGGTGCCCAGGCTGAGCACACGGGCCAGGGTCCAGCGTTTGGCCCACTGCCAATAGTCATCGGCACTGCGCACCTTGACCTCAGGCGTGCTGTTGACGATGCACAGGCTCTTGACCCGCCGGGGTTCATCCACCGCCAGTTGGAAGGCGATCATGCCGCCCATGGATAAACCCACCACGTGGGCCGCTGGCAGGTCGAGGTGTTCGATCAGGGCGACCAGGTCGAAGGTAAACCCTTTGATGCTGTAGCGCTCCCGGGGTTTGTCCGAGCGACCATGGCCGCGCACGTCAACCACGATCAGGCGGTAGTGCCGGGCGAGTACCGGTACTTGCAGTTCCCAATCCTGGCTGCTGGAGCCCAGGCCGTGAATCAGGATCAGGGGGTTGCCATGGCCGTATTCCTCGTAATGCAGGCTGCAGCCTTCATGGTCGAACCAGGCCATGGATGAACTCCGTTTCAGGCTTGTTGAGGAGCGGCGAAGGGCGCGTCCAGGGGAGCGGTGTCAAAGGTGCGCAGCAATTCCACGAGAATCTGCGTGGCGGGCCCCAAGGGTTTGTCTTTGTTGGAGTACAGGTAAAACGTCGGGTTGCGACTGCCACCTTTTTCCAGGGGAAGCTGCTTGAGCACGCCCTCCTTGAGTTCGCGCTCGATCATGTGCCGGGGCAGCCAGGCAAAGCCCAGGCCGCTGGCGACGAAGGTGGCCGCGGTAGCGAGGCTGCCGACGGTCCAGCGCTGTTCGGCGCCGAGCCAGCCGACGTCGCGCGGTTGTTGGCGGCCGGAGTCACGGATCACCACCTGCATCTGGCTCTCCAGGTCGTGGAAACTCAGCTCACGGTTGAGGCGATGCAGCGAGTGATCGGGGTGGGCCACGGCGACGAACTCCACATCGCTCATTTCCGTGCCCAGGTAGCCCGGGATGATAAAACCGCAAATGGCCAGGTCCGCCATGCCGTCGAGCAGCAACTCTTCGACGCCGGACAGTACTTCTTCGCGCAGGCGCACCCGGCAGCCACGGCTTTGCGGCATAAAGGCGGTTAATGCGCGAACGAGACGTGCGCTGGGGTAGGCGGCGTCCACCACCAAGCGCACTTCGGCTTCCCAGCCCTGTTCCATATGATGAGCGAGGTCTTCCAGCTGGCTGGCGTTTTTCACCAGTTGGCGGGATCGGCGCAGCAGCACCTCACCGGCCTCGGTCAGCACCGCCTTGCGCCCGTCGATACGCAGCAAGGGGACGCCGAGTTGGTCCTGCATGCGCGCCACGGTGTAGCTCACTGAAGATTGCGAACGATGCAGCGCTTCGGCGGCTTGGGCAAAGCCGCCATGGTCGACCACGGCTTGCAAGGTGCGCCATTGATCGAGGGTAACGCGGGGCGCTTTCAAGATGAGCTCCTCTTGTCCTAAGCTGGCGGTCCTTATTGGAGACTGCCGAATGAGAAAATTGTGTTGTGTGTTGCTGGCGCTGCTGCCGATGAGCGCGTTTGCCTATCCTATCGACGTGACGAAAAAGATCGATGGCGTGAGCATTGATTACACCGCCTCCGATGTGGACGGCGACATCAGTTCGATCCAGCTGAACAACTACGGCGCCCAGGACGCGGTGTGCAAGGTCACCTTTACCAACGGCCCGGAATCGCCACGCCGTCGTACCGTGACCGTGCCTGCTGGCAAAAGCACTAACACCACGGTCAAGTTCAACCGCGCCATCATCAAGATGCGTATTGCCCTGGACTGCGCGCCAAAATAAAGCAACAGCGGAGCGTGCTCACAGGAATACTCCGCTTATAAACAAATTTCTAGATGGGTTGTAGCAGTTTTTTGCGCTTTTTTATCGAATAGGCCCTGGTTAACCTTCTCTCCATCGACTTACAGCAATTACCGATGGAGCCTACGAAGCCATGTCCAATGTCCTGATCATCGAAAGCAGTGCGCGCCAGCAGGATTCCATTTCCCGCCAGCTCACCCAACAGTTCATCAGCCAATGGCAAGTCGCCCATCCGGCAGACCGCATCACCGTGCGCGACGTAGCGCTCAATCCGGTACCCCATCTGGATGCCAACCTGCTGGGCGGCTGGATGAAACCGGCGGAGCAGCGTAACGACGACGAACAGGTGTCCCTGGACCGCTCCAACGAGTTAACTGACGAACTGCTGGCCGCCGACGTGTTGGTGCTGGCCGCGCCGATGTACAACTTCGCCATTCCGAGCACCCTTAAAGCCTGGCTGGATCACGTGTTGCGGGCGGGTGTGACCTTTAAATACACCGCCACCGGGCCCCAGGGTCTGTTGACCGGCAAGCGCGCTATCGTGCTCACCGCACGCGGTGGTATCCACACTGGCGCCACCTCGGATCACCAGGAACCGTACCTGCGCCAGGTCATGGCATTTATCGGCATTCATGACGTTACCTTCATTCACGCCGAAGGCGTCAACCTGGGCGGCGACTTCCAGGAGAAGGGCGTCAATCATGCCAAGGCGCAACTGGCCCAGGTCGCCTGAGGCGTTAATCGTCAGATAATCCCGTGCTGCTTATATAGCGCCACGCAAACCCTTCAAGTACGCGTATCGAACCTCCCTTTGCACTTTTGCTCCTGAGTGCTCCCGCCCGACTGCCGCTTTAGCGAGGTCGGGTTTTTTTTGCGCCGAGTTTCTTCAAAAACCAAAAAGCTTTAATGTCGCGCCCATTCGAAACGAGGCGCGCATGGGCTATCTACTGGTTGTCACCCTGATTCAGGCATTTTCCTTCAGCTTGATTGGCGAATACCTCGCCGGTCACGTCGACAGTTACTTTGCGGTGCTGGTGCGCGTGGTGCTGGCCGGGCTGATCTTTATTCCGCTGACGCGCTGGCGCTCGGTGGAGCCCGCGTTCATGCGCGGCATGTTGGTGATCGGTGCATTGCAGTTCGGCGTGACCTACGTATGTCTGTACCTGAGCTTTCGCGTGCTGACGGTGCCGGAAGTGCTGCTGTTCACCATCCTCACGCCGCTGCATGTGACCCTGATCGAGGACGCGCTTAATCGCCGCTTCAATCCCTGGGCGCTGGTGGCGGCCCTGGTGGCGGTGGGCGGTGCGGCGGTGATTCGTTTCGATCAGATCACCCCGCATTTCCTGATGGGGTTCTTGCTGCTGCAATTGGCCAATTTCACCTACGCCGCCGGGCAAGTCATGTACAAGCACCTGGTGGCGCGTTATCCCAGTGACCAGCCGCACTTCCGGCGTTTCGGTTATTTCTACCTGGGCGCCTTGATGGTGGTGTTGCCGGCGTTCCTGCTGTTCGCCAAGGCTGACTTCCTGCCGCAAGCGCCGCTGCAATGGGGCGTGCTGGTGTTCCTCGGAGTGGTCAGTACCGCGCTGGGCATGTACTGGTGGAACAAGGGCGCCTGCCTGGTCAATGGCGGCACCCTGGCGGTGATGAACAACCTGCATGTGCCGGTGGGGTTGCTGCTGAACCTGCTGATCTGGAACCAGCACGAACCGCTGGGTCGTTTGGCCCTGGGCGGTCTGGTGATTCTGGGGGCGGTGTGGATCAGCCGGCTGGGTGTGCGTCGGGCGGTGCCGTCTCCATCGTGATCACCACTTTGCCTTTGGCACGGCCTTGTTCGACGTAGTCCAGGGCCGCGGCTGTGGATTCGAAAGGGAAGGTTCGGTCGATGACCGGCCGGATAATCCCCGACTCGACCAGCGTGGTGATTTCATCCAGTTGCGCGCCACTGGCCCGCATGAAGACAAAGTCATAGCTCACGCCTTGCTTGCGCGCTTTCCTGCGGATACTGCTGCTCAACACACCCATGACCAGGCCCAATAACCAGGGCAGGTTCTGGGCGCGGGCGAAGGCGGGCGTCGGTGGGCCGGAGATGGAGATGAGCTGACCGCCGGGCTTGAGAATCTTCAGTGACTTGGCCAGCGCATCCGGGCCGAGGCTGTTCAGCACCACATCGTAATCCCGCAGCACGGTCTCGAAGGCTTGCTGTTTGTAGTCGACCACCACATCTGCGCCCAACGCTTTGACCCACTCCACATTGGCGGTGCTGGTGGTGGTCGCGACAAAAGCGCCCAAATGCTTGGCCAACTGGATGGCGATACTGCCCACCCCGCCTGAGCCCGCATGAATGAACACTTTCTGGCCTTTCTTCAGCTTCGCGGTTTCCACCAGCACCTGCCACGCCGTGAGCGCGACCAGGGGCAGGGCCGCGGCTTGCTCCATGGTGATGTTGTCGGGTTTGCGCGCCAGTGCGTCTTCGTGCACGGCAATCCGCTCGGCGAAGGTGCCGATACGTTGCTGGGGCGGGCGAGCGTAGACTTCGTCCCCCGGCTTGAAGCGTCGTACCGCCGCGCCGACGCTGAGCACCACGCCGGCCAGGTCATTGCCCAGTGTCAACGGCAACGCATAGGGCAGGATCAGTTTGAATTCGCCCTTGGCGATCTTTGCATCCAGCACATTGACGCTGCTGGCCCGCACCTGAACCAGCACGTCATGCTCACCCACAACAGGCGCGGGGGCCTCGGTGAGGCGGCCGGGCTGTTTGCCGTACCGTTCGATGGAAAATGCCTTCATGGTTCAACGCTCGTTGCTTCGGTGAGAAGGGGCAGGCGCGCAGCACGCCTGCTACCGGTTGTTCAGGCGTTGGCCAGGTAACGCTCGGCAACCTGGGACTGCTTGATCTGTGCCAGCAAGCCTTGCCGCGCAGCCTGCAACGCGTCCCAACGGGCGCCGTCCTGCAACGGCGGAATGGTCACCGGCTCGCGGCGATCAAAACCCACCAACGCCGCGTCCACCAGATCGCCCACTTCCATCACGTCCGTGAGGGTGTTGATGTCAATGCCCGCCCGCTCCCAGATCTCGGTACGCGTGGCGGCGGGCAGCACGGCTTGCACGTACACGCCTTTGGGCGCCAGCTCCAGGCTCATGCCCTGAGACAGGAACAGCACGAACGCCTTGGTCGCGCCGTATACCGTCATGCCGAATTCCGGGGCCAGGCCCACTACCGAGCCAATGTTGATGATAGCGCCGTTGCCCGCTGCCGCCAGGCGCGGGGCGATGGCACTGGCCAGGCGCACCAGTGCAGTGGTGTTGAGGGCGACCAACTGCGCGACGCTGTCGGTGGACTGTTCGATAAAACCGCCAGACTGCGCGGCGCCGGCATTGTTGACCAGGGTGCCAATGTTGGCGTCCTCGCGCAGGCGCGCTTCAACTGCTGCCAGGTCAGCGGTCTGGGTCAGGTCGGCGGGGAGGATATCAATGCTGACGGCATGCTGTTCGCGCAGTCGGGCAGCGAGCGCTTCCAGGCGCGTGATGTCACGGGCGACCAGTACGAGGTCGTGGCCGCGTGCGGCAAAGCGTTCGGCGTAGGCGGCGCCAATGCCGGTCGAAGCGCCAGTGATCAGAACGGTGTTGGAAGTACTCATGGTGTGATGCTCTGTGAGTGCGAGGAGGTTTTATGATGTCGATCATAATCAAAGCTGTCAACGGTTTTGATTATGATCGACATCATAGTAATATGCCTATCTCGCACGCTGTCAGGACCACAGACATGAAGATCACCAAGGCGCAGTCACAGAGCAATCGGGCCCATATCGTCGCGACAGCTTCCGAGTTGTTTCGCGAGCGGGGTTTCGATGGGGTGGGCGTGGCCGAGTTGATGGCTGCGGCCGGTTTTACCCAAGGCGGCTTTTACAAGCACTTCGGTTCCAAGGCGGACTTGATGGCGGAAGCAGCCGCTAACAGCCTGGCGCAGTCACTGGCCGACAGCGCGGAGAGGGAGGTGGAGCAGTTTTTCGAGGTTTACCTGTCCAGGCAGCACCGCGACCATCGCGGCGGCGGATGCACATTGGCGGCGTTGTGTGCCGATGCCGCCCGTCAGTCGGACACGCTGAAGGCGACCTTTGCCGAGGGTTTGGAAAATACCCTGCAGGCCCTGGAGGCAAAGTACAACGCGGCTCATGACGGGCCAAAAGAAGACGTGCGGGCGAAAATGCTCGACAGCATGGCCCATGCCATCGGCGCAATCATGTTGTCGCGGGCGTGCCCGGATGATTCCGCCCTGGCCGATGAAGTGCTTGAGGTGTGCCGCAAGGAGATTACGGCATCACTGCCGTAATCCCGCGTGCATCACCTCATGCCGTTTCGGCCACGTGTACCTGAGTGGCCCCGGCCAATGCAGGCAGCACGCCGGCCCGCAGGTCGTTGCCGCTCGGCTGTTGATACAGGCTCAGCCCGAACTCCGGCAACACTGCCAATAGATAATCGAAGATATCGCCCTGGATCCGCTCGTAATCGCCCCACGCCGTGGTGCGGGTAAAGCAGTAGATCTCCAGCGGCACGCCCTGGGCGGTGGTTTGCATCTGGCGCACCATGCAGGTCATGTTCGGCTGGATGTCCGGGTGGCTTTGCAGGTACGCCAGGGCGTAGGCGCGGAAGGTGCCGAGGTTGGTCATGCGCCGACGGTTGGCCGACAGTTGCGCGCTGTGGCCCTGGGCCTCGTTCCAGGCCTTGAGTTCGGCCTGTTTGCGGCTGATGTAGCCGCTGAGCAAGTGCACCTGGGTCATGCGCACTTCTTCCTCATCGTTCAGGAAGCGTACGCCGCTGGCGTCGATGTACAGGCTGCGCTTGATACGGCGCCCACCGGAGGCCTGCATGCCACGCCAGTTCTTGAACGACTCGGACATCAGGCGCCAGGTGGGGATGGAGACGATGGTCTTGTCGAAGTTCTGCACCTTCACCGTGTGCAGCGTGATATCCACCACATCGCCATCGGCCCCGACCTGGGGCATTTCGATCCAGTCACCGACGCGCAGCATGTCGTTGCTGGTCAATTGCACACTGGCGACGAACGACAGCAGGGTGTCCTTGTACACCAACAGAATCACCGCCGACATCGCACCCAGGCCTGAGAGCAGCAACAGTGGCGAGCGGTCGATCAGGGTGGCGACGATGATGATCGCGCCGAACACGAACAGCACCATTTTCGCCAATTGCACATAGCCCTTGATCGAGCGGGTGCGTGCGTGTTCGGTGCGTGCGTAGATATCCAGCAGCGCGTTGAGCAGGGCACTCATGGCCAAAACCATGAACAGAATGCTGATCGCCAGGGCGACGTTGCCGATGAACAGGATGGCGGTCTTGCTCAGGTCCGGCACCAGGTACAGACCGAACTGGACCACCAGCGACGGCGTCATTTGCGCCAGGCGATGGAAGACTTTGTTATGCCGCAGGTCGTTCAGCCAGTGCAGGGCCGGCTGCCGGCCGAGCAATTTGACCGCGTGCAGGATGAGGTAACGGGCGACCCGTCCCACCACCAATGCCACCACCAGCAACACCAGCAAGCCGAGGCTGGAATGCAGGACCGGGTGTTCATCTAGGGCGCCCCAAAGGTCTTGGACGTTGAGCCAGAGCTGTTTGATATCCATGCGTGAACCGATTCTTCTGTAAGACAACACGGGGCGATTAGAGCATTTAAGTGCAACAAAGTTGACGCTCTGGACAAAATCGCTGACAAAAAAGCAGCTGATTAGCCCCGTTCGCGTAAAGAAACTCGGTTTGGGCGCCCGAAACCGGTAACCTATGCAGCTGATATTTGTATTTCTTCGAGGTAGCACCCGTGTTTTCCCAATTCGCCCTGCACGAACGCCTGCTTAAAGCCGTGGCCGAGCTTAAATTTGTCGAGCCTACGCCTGTGCAAGCAGCGGCCATCCCGCTCGCGCTGCAAGGGCGTGACCTGCGGGTGACGGCGCAAACCGGCAGCGGCAAGACCGCCGCTTTCGTCCTGCCGGTACTTAACCGCCTGATCGGCCCGGCCAAGGTGCGCGTCAGCATCAAGACCCTGATCCTGCTGCCGACCCGCGAGCTGGCCCAGCAAACCCTGAAGGAAGTCGAACGCTTTTCGCAGTTCACCTTCATCAAGTCCGGCATCATCACCGGTGGCGAAGACTTCAAGGTCCAGGCCGCGATGCTGCGCAAGGTGCCGGACATCCTGATCGGCACCCCAGGGCGCATGATCGAGCAACTCAACGCTGGCAACCTTGATCTCAAGGAAGTCGAAGTGCTGGTGCTCGACGAAGCCGACCGCATGCTCGACATGGGCTTTGCCGATGATGTGCAACGTCTGGTCGGCGAGTGCGTCAACCGCCAGCAGACCATGCTGTTCTCCGCCACCACCGGTGGTTCGACCCTGCGCGACATGGTCGCCAAGGTGCTGAACAACCCTGAGCACTTGCAGGTCAACAACGTCAGCGACCTGAACGCCACCACGCGTCAGCAGATCGTTACCGCTGACCATAACGTGCATAAAGAACAGATCCTGAACTGGTTGCTGGCCAACGAGACCTACCAGAAGGCCATCGTGTTCACCAACACCCGTGCCGCCGCCGACCGTATCTACGGGCGCCTGGTTGCGCAGGAATACAAGGCGTTCGTACTGCACGGCGAGAAAGACCAGAAGGACCGCAAGCTGGCCATCGACCGTCTCAAGGCGGGCGGCGTGAAGATCCTGGTGGCCACCGACGTTGCCGCGCGCGGCCTCGACGTGGACGGCCTGGACCTGGTGATCAACTTCGACATGCCCCGCAGCGGCGACGAATACGTGCACCGCATCGGCCGTACCGGACGGGCCGGCAACGATGGCCTGGCCATCTCGCTGATCTGCCACGGCGACTGGAACCTGATGTCGAGCATCGAACGCTACCTGAAGCAGTCGTTCGAGCGCCGCACCATCAAGGAAGTCAAAGGCACGTACACCGGGCCGAAGAAGGTCAAGGCGTCGGGCAAGGCCGTTGGCGTGAAGAAGAAAAAGACCGACGCCAAGGGCGACAAGAAAAAAACCGCCGCCAAGTCACCGACCAAGCGCAAGATCGCCAACCGGCCGAAGACCGACAACCTGTCGCTCGTCAGCAAGGACGGCATGGCCCCGCTCAAGCGCCGCAAGCCAGAAGCTCCGGCTGCCGAATAAGCAGGCGGGCCTAAAAAAACCGGACGATGTCCGGTTTTTTTTCGCCATCAGCGTCGCGCTGTGCTCAACGCTTCCCCGCAGCTTCTCTGAGCTCCTTGAGCCGCGCATCGATCAACTGGCACTTGTCGGGAAACTCGGCGCTTTCGGTATCCAGGTCCATCTTCTGTAACTGGTCATTCATCTCCTTGGCCTTGGTCGGGTTCTGCTCGGTGAGCTTGGTCACTTCCTTGGCCAGTTCCTCCCGCTTGGTCGTGGCCTCCTCGGGCGTGCAGCCCCAGGCGGGCAGGGCGCTTATCAGCGTGGCGGCGAGAGTCAGCTTCATCAAGGTTTTCATGGTCGGACTTCCTTGGCAGTGATGTGCAGTTGAGGTGGCAAACCTCTGCAAAGTTCAGAGAAATGACGCCCGTCCGTTTGGTTGAACGGCCCGTGCCGGAACGTGTCACTCCCTAAGACGGGCTAACTCCATCGGCCTGCAGGAGGAATCAGGATGACGACTTACAATTGGGATCTGATCGAACGTCTGCTGCATGAAGTGCAGAACGGCGAGGGCAGCTTTGCCCCGCGCAAATACGCCGAACAGGAAGCGGCCGAGAAGGCGACGGCCGGCGAGGACACTGGCAACCTGGACGCGCTGAAGAAGACCGCTGCCGACTACGAGGCGCTGCTGTTCAAGCGTGGCTTTATTGAGTCGCGGCCTGAGGAAGAGGGCGGCAATGGCGAGAACTTCATCCTGACGGCGCTGGGGGCGCAATTGCTGGCGCTGATCGACAGTTCGATTCCGGGCAATGATCATCCGCGTCAGGTGTTGGATGAACAAGCGGATGCGCTTGATCCGGCAACGTTCGCGGAAGTGGCCTCAAAAGCCCAGATCGCCTGATCCTCTTATGCCCCCGGCGCCCCTGAGGGTGCCGGGTGAACCTGTCGAATCGGTAATCTGCCGCTAAGGTTGCTGACAGCCGGCGACTCCTAATCTGCTGCCATTCAACTCACGGACTTGAATCGGCATGCACTCCACAACCTCCAGACGCACATTCGTCAAAGGCCTGGCCGCAGGCGGCCTGTTGGGCGGGCTCGGGCTTTGGCGCCCCCCTGTGTGGGCACTGATCAGCCCCGGCCAGCCCACGGTGCTCGCCGGCAGCGAGTTTGACCTGTTTATTGACCAGACCCCGGTCAACCTGACAGGCCAACCGCGCACCGCGTTGACCGTCAACGGCAGCCTGCCCGGCCCGCTGTTACGCTGGCGGGAGGGCGACACCGTGACCCTGCGCGTGAAAAACCGCCTTGGCGAGCCCACTTCGATCCACTGGCACGGCATCCTGTTGCCATCGACCATGGACGGCGTGCCCGGCCTGAGCTTCAAGGGCATCGAACCGGGCGGCCTTTACGTTTACCAGTTCAAGGTCAAGCAGCACGGCACCTACTGGTACCACAGCCATTCCGGGCTTCAGGAGCAGCAGGGCGTGTACGGTCCGCTGGTTATCGATCCCAAGGAACCCGAGCCTTATAGCTACCAGCGCGATTACGTGGTGATGCTGTCGGACTGGACCGACGAAGACCCCGTCGCCCTGATGAAAACCCTCAAGAAGCAGTCCGATTACTACAACCTGCACAAACCCACCCTGGGCGATTTTATCCGGGATGTGGGCAAGCAGGGCTGGTCGGCCACGGCTGCCGACCGGCTGATGTGGGCGCAAATGAAGATGAACCCCACCGACCTTGCGGACGTCAGCGGCGAGACCTACACCTACTTGCTCAACGGCCAGCCGCCTGGACAGAACTGGACCGGAGTGTTCAAGGCGGGGGAAACGATTCGCCTGCGTTTTATCAATGGCTCGGCGATGACCTATTTTGATGTGCGCATTCCAGGGTTGAAAATGACCGTCATCGCCGCGGATGGTCAGCCGGTAAAGCCGGTAAGTGTCGACGAGTTCCGTATCGCCGTGGCGGAAACCTACGACGTGCTGGTCGAGCCTGTGGCAGAGGCTTACACCCTGTTTGCTCAGTCCATGGACCGCACAGGCTATGCCCGTGGCACCCTCGCCCGGCAGATGGGAGCGACCGCCTCAGTTCCACTGCTTGATCCGCGCCCGTGGCTGACCATGGAGGACATGGGCATGGGCGGCATGGACCACGGTGCCATGGCCGATATGCCGGGCATGGAAGGCATGGATCACAGTGCCATGGGCGCGATGGCCATGCAGAAACACCCCGCCAGCGAGCAGAACAACGCGCTGGTAGACATGCAGGCGATGAACCCGGTGCCCAAGCTGGACGACCCTGGAATCGGCCTGCGCCACAATGGCCGCCGGGTGCTCACCTATGCCGACCTGCGCAGTACCTTCGAAGACCCCGATGGCCGCGACCCCTCCCGCACCGTCGAATTGCATCTCACCGGGCATATGGAAAAGTTCGCCTGGTCGTTCAATGGCGTGAAGTTTTCCGATGCCGAGCCCTTGCAACTGACTTATGGCGAGCGCGTGCGGGTGGTGCTGGTCAACGACACCATGATGGCCCACCCGATTCACCTGCATGGCTTATGGAGCGACCTGGAGGACGAAAACGGCCAGTTCCTGGTGCGCAAACACACCATCGACATGCCACCGGGCTCCCGTCGCAGTTACCGCGTCACCGCCGATGCCTTGGGGCGCTGGGCCTATCACTGCCACCTGCTGTACCACATGGAAATGGGCATGTTCCGCGAGGTGCGCGTGCATGAATAAGGAAGCGAGCATGAACCGTTGCGTCTCGTCCCTTTGCATCGCTTTCGCCACGCTGGGGTTCGCCCCATGGGCGTTGGCGGCCGAGGATGAACTTCAGGGCATGAGCCCGGCGACGCCAGCGCTGGCGCAAAGCCGTACGCCGATTCCGGCGCTGACCGACGCAGACCGTGCAGCGGTCTACAACGCGCCGGGAGGGCATCAGGTGCACGACAGCGGCGTCAACTCGATGCTACTCGTCAACCAGTTGGAATGGCAGGGCGGCGACGGCAACGCGCAGACTTGGGACATCAAGGGTTGGGTCGGCGGTGACATCGACCGGTTGTGGCTACGCAGTGAAGGCGAACGCAGCGCCGGCCGCACTGAAAGCGCCGAAGCCCAAGCGTTATGGGGGCACGCAATCAGCCCGTGGTGGGATGTGGTCGGCGGCGTGCGCCAGGACTTCAAGCCCGGTGCTAGCCAGAGCTGGGCGGCCTTTGGCCTACAAGGCATGGCGCTCTACAACTTCGAGGCCGAAGCCACGTTGTTTGTCGGCGAATCGGGGCATACCGCCGCACGCCTTGAGGGTGACTACGACATTCTGCTCACCAATCGCCTGATCCTGCAGCCGACCGCCGAACTCAACTTCTATGCGCAGAACGATCCGCAACGCGGCGTTGGTTCGGGCTTGGCGGAAAGTGAACTGGGCCTGCGCTTGCGCTACGAAGTTCGCCGCGAGTTTGCGCCATATGTCGGTCTCAGCTGGAACCGCACTTATGGCCAGACCGCGCAATACGCACGGGACGAAGACGAAGACATCAATCAACTGCGCTGGGTCGTCGGCGTGCGCTTGTGGTTCTGACGGGTTTCCCTTTTTATTATTCGCCGCCTGGCGCGGCCTGGAGTCTTGCATGTCTATGTTGAAAACCACGCTGCTGGGTGCTGCGCTGTGGGTAGGTTTAAGTCTTAGCCTGCCCGCTTCGGCCCACCCCAAGCTGCTGTCATCCATTCCGGCGGCAGGCGCACAGGGCGCCGCTCCCGCAGTGATTGAATTGCATTTCTCAGAAAACCTGCTGACCCAGTTTTCCGGGGCCAAGTTGATCATGACCGACATGCCGGGCATGCCCAATTCGCCGATGCCGGTGAAGGCCAGCGTGTCGGCGAGCAGCGACCCCAAGGTGATGTTGATCAAGCCGGTCTCCGCACTTACCACCGGCAGCTATCGGGTGGATTGGCGTGCCGTGTCGTCCGATACACATCCGATCACCGGTAATGTGGTGTTCAGCGTGCAGCCATGAGTGAGCTGATCTCCATCGCATTGCGCTTCGCGCTCTATCTCGACCTGATGATGCTATTTGGATTGGGACTGTTCGGCCTTTATGGTCTGCACGCTGAGCAACGTAGATGGCTCAATCTAAGGGCATGGATGGGATTGACGGGCGGCTTGGGGCTGGCGTTTTCGGTGGCGTCGCTATTGGTCATGACCCAATCCATGAGCGGCGCCACTGATTGGCAGGCGCTATGGCCGCATGTGCAGATGATGCTGTGGCAGACCGACTTGGGGCTGACGTGGTGGGTGCGTATCGCGGCGCTGGTCCTGGCGGCACTGAGCACTCATCTGGCGCTGGCCACGCTGTCGGCTGGCGTGGCGTTGGCCACCCTGGTGTGGACAGGGCACGGCGTAATGCACGAAGGCGTGCAAGGTGTGTGGCATATCGTCAGCGACAGTGCACACCTGTTGGCAGCGGCGGGTTGGGTGGGGGCGTTGGCGGCATTCGGTTTGTTGTTGATGCCTGCGCCGTTGCCACAGGATGATCGAGTGCAGGTTCTGGCCAGCGCATTGGCAGGCTTTGAGCGCATTGGCGCGGGATTTGTCTTGGTGCTGATCGGCACTGGCGTTGCCAATTATCTGTTTGTTGTCGGGCCGAATCTGGGGGGCATCAACGGCGGAGTCTACGCGGTGCTGCTATGCCTGAAGCTGGGGTTGTTCGGCGTGATGCTGGCCTTGGCGGCGCTCAATCGCTTTCACCTGACGCCGCTTCTGCAACAATCTATCGCGGCGGGCGATTATAACGTGGCGATCCGTGCGTTACGGCGCAGCATGGCCCTGGAGTTTGGCGCTGTGGTGCTCATCCTTGGCCTGGTGGCCTGGCTGGGCACCTTGGCGCCTGACTAAGACTGTGCGCTTTTCAGGCATTTAAGCGCCTGGAAGTCGCTGCGGACCTTGTCGATTTTTTGGGTGAGTTTCAGGCGCTGCGCTGGGGAGCTTTGGGCCATCACGTCCACGAGCAAGCCGCGCGCGGCGGCTTCGGTCTGTGCGTAGGCGGCGCGGTATTGCGGGGTCCACAGGCTTTCGCGATCCACCAGCAGTTGCTGGATTTTCTGCGGGAAATCGGCATTGTGGCGTTGTTGCAGCGCCTCGATAAATTGCGCCTGCCAATGGGCGCGGTTGCCGATCCACGCTTGGTTTTGCGCGCCCAACTCGGCCGACCAGGCCGTGACGCGGTTTTGCTGGCCTGGGCTCAACGGGCCGATCCAGGCGTCCAGGCGCTTGCTCATACGCTCGGCGCGTTCCTTGATTTGTTGAGCCAGTGGTGGCTTGAGGTATTCGTCCTGGCGCTTGCGCAGGTCCTTGGCCAGAGCATCGCTCATGTCTTTGACCTGCTGATCGTCCAGGCCTTGCAGCAATTGCACAGCTGAGGGCGTGATTTCCCGAGCAATCTCGGCAATTGCCTGTTTGGCTTCGACAGTACGGGTTTGCAATGCGGCGTCGGTGACCTGGTTACTGTCGACCATCTGCTGCAGGCGGTCGAGCCAGTCCAGGTAGCCAGGCAATTGCGTGGTGCAGTGCCAGGCCAGGTGTTCCTTGAGGGTGTCGTTGAACCAGCTCTTTTGCCCGGCATTCATGTCCAGGTAGTCGTTGAGGGTCCAGGGGATGATCACGTCGAGGTTACGGTAGGCCAGGCCCACGCGATTGCAGCCGGCGAGCACCAGGCTCAGGGTCAGCAGTACCATCAGGAGTTTGAGCCGGCGCAACATGGGCAGGTCCTTGCATGGAGGGCGTTAATGCATGTGAACCTGCGCGGGGTGCGACAGTTCAGCCCATCAATAAAACGACCGCGCGGCCTTCAAGGTCAACAGCCCATCACATTGCGAGTTGTGTCCGGAGTAGGCCGAGCAGTCACTGCCGCTGAGGCTGGAGCCGCTGTAGATCAGGTCCAGGTCAATGCCTTTCCAGGCCCGGGAAAACTGCACCGACCAATCGCTGAAACTGCTGATGGCGCCGTTCTCTACCGAGACCGGTGTGCCCAGTTGATGGGTGGTGTACTTCATGCTGACGCCGATGCCGAAAGGCTGGGTACCGCCCAGGTCGGCAAACAGGGTACTGTCCTGGCGGTCGGGGTCGTTGCTGAAGGACACGCCAAAGCGGTTGCCCAACAGGTTCAGCCCGCCGTAGAACTCCTGGCTGTCGAGGGGGCTGACCTTGGGGTAGCTGTAGTGGATCAAGCCGACTTCGTAGCCCAGGGTCTGGTCGAACGGACGCTTGAAGCCCATGTAGGAGTCGACTTCAAGGTTATTGGCCGACGACAGGCCCATGTTTGGGGAAAACTGGCCGAAATACAGGCCGCTGTCGTGGGTAAGGTCCAGGCCACCGTGGAACGAGTCGCTGCCAGGGGCGGTCGGCTTGACCAGGCCCTGGGCCATGGTGCGGCTGGGGGTGGTGCCTAATTTCAGGTCGAAGTCACCCAGTTCACGCTGGAAGATATGCGCTTGGGCCAAAGGGCTGGCGACCAGGAGGCTGACCACGAAAATACAGCGTTTAAGCATGCTTCACTCCATGAAAAGCGAGGAGCAGTAACGGAAAGATTCAGGCGGATGCCCGTGCTAGACGTGTGCAAGGATACCGGCGAATGCCTGGCGTTGAGGCCCGTTCGTCGATTAGCTGCGTATTGAAGGTGTGAGGAGGGGGTTGCAACTCTAGTCCTAGCGCCTTGAAGGCAAGACGCTTAGGGACCAGATGCAGTGCGAGGGTATGACTATTACTTCTTGCCCAGGCTGATCTGCTTGGACGGGCCGAAAGTCTGGCCGCTCACGCCCTTGGCAATTTGCTGGATTTCGCCGCCGGACTTGAGGAACGCAGCAATCTGGCTATTGATCGATTCGCTGGTTTCAACGGCGGGAGCTGGCTTTGCTTTGCTGTTGGATGCTTTTACACGCATGGCGGCCACTAACCTGTAGAAAATTAACTTGGCCAGGCATCGTACAGGAAATACTTGACAATTGCTTGGCAAATATCCCTCAGGATTAATATCCAGCGCTGGAAATAGCCGAAGTTCAACGCCGAAATAAAGCGCTAACTTACTGTTTTAGCTGGAAACCACAGGCCGGGTGGCCCGCTGATGGCCTGCTCAAAGTGAACCGAACGATCAGACGAGTGGGGCGCTGCCATTGGAACGCCATGCCAGCCCGCGATTTTTCAGGCGCGCGCGCGTGCAGGGCCCAACTCGGGTAGAATGCCGCCCACGCAATGAGGGTATTGGAAATGGCTTTAGTCGGGCGCTACAACAGCTTGCAAGTGGTCAAGCACACTAACTTTGGTTTGTACCTCGATGGTGCGCAAGATGGGGAAATCCTCTTGCCTAATCGGTATATCCCTAAAGATATTCCCAGTGAAGATGAAGACTGGCTCAACGTTTTCATTTATCTGGACAGCGATGACAAACTTATCGCCACCACCGAAAAACCCAAAGTTCAAGTCGGTGAATTCGCCAGTTTGAAAGTTGTGGAAGTCAACAGCATTGGCGTATTCCTTGATTGGGGTTTGCCCAAGGATCTGCTGCTGCCGTATTCGGAAGAAAAACGCCAGCTGACCGCAGGTGAGTATTGCGTGGTGCACGTCTACCTCGACAAGCACACCAAGCGCATCACCGCCACCGCTCGCCTTGACCGTTACCTGGACAAGACGCCAGCCAACTACCAGGTGGGCCAGGAAGTCGACCTGCTGGTTGCCGAAGCCACCGACATGGGCTTCAAGGCGATCATCAACAACAAGCACTGGGGCCTGATCCACAAGAACGAAGTGTTCAAGTTCCTGCGTCCGGGCAAGGAAGAGAAGGGTTTCATCAAAGAGATCCGCGCCGATGGCAACATCAGCCTGAGCCTGCAACCGGTGGGCCAGGAAGCGGCCTCCAGCCTGAACTCGAAGATCCTCGCCAAGTTGCGCGACAACAACGGCACCCTGCCGGTCAGCGACAAAAGCGACCCGGCGGTGATCAGCAACTTGTTCGGCGTGAGCAAGGGCAACTTCAAGAAGGCCATTGGTGCGCTCTACAAGCAGGGCCAGATCGTGATTCACGCCGATCGCATTGAACTAAGCTGAGTACGCTTCGCTCTCCTGTAGGAGCGAGCTTGTTGTGGCGAGGGAGCTTGCTCCCGCTCGACTGCGTAGCAGTCGCAAGCTTTTTTGGGGGCGCTTCGCACCCCAACGCAAGCAAGCTTGCTCGCCACAACAAGCTTGCCTTCACAGTAGGGCTTGCTCATGTCCAGAAAGTTGTTGTATGCCTACCTCGGCACCTTGCTCGCCTTCCTGGTCCTCGACGGCCTCTGGCTTGGCGTGCTCATGGGCTCCACCTATAAATCCCTGCTCGGCACGCTGATGCTTGATCAGCCACGCCTGTTGCCTGCGATATTGTTCTATCTCCTGTATGTCCTCGGTTGCGTGGTGTTGGTGATCTTGCCCAGCGCCAGTTGGCAGCGCGCTGCGCGTTTGGGCGCCTTGCTTGGCTTGGTGGCCTATGGCACCTATGACCTGAGCAACTGGGCCACGCTTCAAGGCTGGTCCGCCGGGTTGGCGCTGATGGACATGGCGTGGGGCACGTGCCTAACCGCCATTTGCTGCACCGCTGGCCACTTGTGTGCAAATCGGCTGCGGCGGTAGAGGGCGGTTGATCAGTACTGAACCGGCTAATAACAACCCGGTACCGGCAGCGACCAACGCCGGTTGCAGGCCGCCACTGAGGTGGCTGCTGACCGACGCCAATAGTGGCCCGCTCAATTGGCCGACGGCGAAGCTGGCGGTCAGCAGCCCCGTGCTGCGTTGGTAGCCATGGGGTGCGACCTCCCTTAATCGCGCCATCACCAACTGCATGCAGGCCAAAAATGGCGCACCGCACAGCAACACGCCCAGCGCCAAGCCCCAGCCATTGCCAAGCAGGCAGGCAAATACCCCGGCCGCTTGCAGCCATAAAGTCGCCATCAGCCAGCGACGGGTGGTGTTCGGGTGCTTGCGGCGCAGGCTGGCCACCCCCACTCCCAGCGCGGCCGCCAGGCCAAAGCAGGGCCAGAACAGATCGGCCTGCCAGGCCCCGTTGAATTGAGCGCTGGCCATCTGCGACAGAAAAGTCGCCGGGATGATGTAGCCCAGGCCGTACAGGAAATAAATCCAGCACAGGTGCGCGATGCTGCCGTTGCTCCCCGCGCTGGAGACCTGGGTAACAGTGACGGCCGGCTTGGGTAAAAACGGCAGGATCGCCAGCAGCATCACCAGCGCTACCGTCCCGTAGAGCAACCACAGCGTGGCAGAGCGTTGCCCTAATAGGTTGGAAACCAACGCCAGCAGCCCCGTCAGCACAATCCCCAACCCCGGCCCGGCAAACACCAACGCACCCAGGCGCGGGCGGCCGGCGGCAGTCGCCAGTGGCTGGCTCAGGCTGGTAATCATCACCAGGGCCCAGGCACTGGCGACCCCGGTGCCAAAGCGCAGCAACAAGTGCGGCCAGAACCCGTTAGCCCAGTAGGACGCCAGGGTCAGCAATACGCACAGCCACAACCCGCCGTAGAGGCGCCCGCGCACATGCTGATGGCTACGGGCAAAGATCGAGTCCACCGCGCCGACGAAATAACCCAGGTAATTGGCGGCAGCGAGCAGGCCGGCGCCGGTCAGGTCGATCTGGCCTTCACTGAGCAAATGCGGCATTTGCGGAGTCAGGGCGAAGCGGCCAATGCCCATGGCCATCATCAGGGCGACGGAGCTGGCGAGTAAACGAATCAGCGGGGACATGTTCAGGTTTCCTGCAAAGAAGCGAATGCCTTGCAGGCTAAGACGGATTGACTTTCTGTAAAATTGAATAATAGTGAGTAACTTGTTCAGTTTTGGAGAAAGTAATGGAGTTCAGTCAATTGCGCATTTTCCAGGCTGTGGCGGAAGAGGGCTCCATTACCCGTGCCGCCGAGCGCCTGCACCGCGTGCCGTCCAACCTGTCGACCCGGCTTAAACAAATGGAAGAGCAATTGGGTGTCGACCTGTTCGTGCGCGAGCGCCAGCGTTTGCAGCTTTCTCCGGCGGGCAAGGTACTGCTGGACTACAGCACTCGCCTGCTGGCGCTGCATGATGAAGCCCACGGCGCCGTACAAGGCGGGCAACCGGCCGGTGATTTCGTATTGGGCAGCATGTACAGCACCGCCGCAGTTCATTTGCCGAAGCTGCTGGCGCGCTATCACAAGACTTACCCCATGGTGAACCTTCAGGTGCAGTCGGCACCCAGTGGGGAGTTGCTGGAAGGGCTGATTACCGGGCGCCTGGACGCAGCCTTCGTCGACGGCCCGTTGACCATCACCACCCTGGATGGCGTACCGCTGTGCGAAGAGCGCCTGGTGCTGATTTGCGAGGCCGATCATCCGCCGGTGCGTGGCCCCCAGGATGTGGCGGGCCGTGCGGTGTTCACGTTCCGGCGCAGTTGCGCCTACCGCACGCGCCTGGAAACCTGGTTTTCCCATGAGCGAGTGGCGATGGGGCGGGCGATCGAGATCGAGTCCTACCAAGGCATGCTCGCTTGCGTGATCGCAGGTTCCGGCGTGGCGTTGATGTCTGAATCCATGCTCGCAAGCCTTCCCGGCAAGGACAGCGTGTCCGTTCATCCGCTGACCGGGCCTTTTGCCACTGCGACCACCTGGCTGATGTGGCGAAAGGGTATGCTCGGCGCTAACCTCAATGCATGGATCGACCTGCAGCAAGACGGCAACCCACTGTGCGTGCAAGACACTCGCGCGATTGCTTGAACGATCCGTCAGGATTCGGATCAATTCAGTAATAGTTCGTTGTGGTTTCCTTCAAGCATTACCTAGGACTTAGGGCTACTATCACTGTAGGAAACGGCGACAGAACTCACGCCGGCCAGCACTACCCTCAAAGGGGGCAATCATGAAAGAGAAAATCCAAAACTGGCTCCACGACCTTGGCGTTGCGTTGGGCTTGATCGAGCCTCCGCTGCAACCGGTGCCGATTCGCACGGATGACGAGCAACGTCGGCCCCGTCGCCGCTAAAAAATGTGGGAGCGGGCTTGCTCGCGAAAGCGGTGTATCAGCCAACGGAAAGGTTGAATGACACACCGCTTTCGCGAGCAAGCCCGCTCCCACAGTTGTATTGCGCTAGGCGAAAAAAACGGGCGCGACCTCCGACGTCGCGCCCGCTGAAGAAAATATCCTCATCCCTGTTATAGCTCAAACCACCGCAGCCGCCACCTTGGCCGGCCGACGCGACAGCAAACTCACCAGTACAAAGCTCACCAGCGCCACTGCCAGGCTGTAGTAGATCGGCGTGTTTGCATCCAGCCCATCCTTGAACATAAACACCAGCGCGGTCACAAAGCCCAGGCTCATGGACGTGATTGCGCCCGAGGTGGTCGCGCGCTTCCAGAAGATCGCGCCGATCAAGGGTACCAACATACCGCCCACCAACAGGTTATAGGCCAGCGTCAGCGCGCTGATCACATCGTTCACCACCAATGCGATACCCAGCACGGCAATGCCGGTCAACAGGGTGAACAGCCGGTTGATGCGCAGGCTCGACGCCTTGCCGCCGCGCAGGCGGGGCAGCAGGTCTTCGGTCAACACAGTGGAGGCGGCGAGCAGGCCGGCGCTGGCGGTAGACATCATGGCGGCCAGCGCGGCGGCGATGACCAGGCCGCGAATGCCGTCTGGCAGCGAAGCTTTGACGATCGCGGCGAAGGCATTGTTGACGTTGTCCAGGTCCGGGATCAGCACATGGGCAGCCATGCCGATCAGCGCACAGGCCAGGCCGTACAGGATGCAATAGAAGCCGGCGAAAGTGCCTGCGTACTGGGCGACCTTTTCGTCACGGGCGGTGAAGACCCGTTGCCAGATATCCTGGCCGATCAGGATGCCAAAGAAGTAGATCATGAAGTAGGTGATGATCGTGTCCCAGCCGATAGCGGTGAAGCTGAAGTTCGACGCCGGCAGTTTGGCCACCAGTTCATCCCAGCCACCGACGCGGTACAGGCAGATCGGCAACAGGATGAACATCAGGCCGACGGTCTTGATCACGAATTGCACAATATCAGTGAGGGTCAGCGACCACATGCCACCGATGGTCGAATACACCACCACCACGCCGCCGCCCACCAGTACCGACATCCAGAACGGCAGGTCAAACAGCACTTGCAGCACGGTGCCAATGGCCAGGATCGAGGTCACGCCGATCATCAGCGCGTAGGCCAGCATGATCACCGCGCTGGCCTGGCGGGCCATGGGGTTGTAGCGTTTTTCCAGGACCTGGGTGACGGTGAAGATTTTCAGCTTCAACAGCGGCTTAGCCAGGAACAGGTTCAGGGCAATGATGCCCGCGCCGAGCGCGGCGCACAGCCAGAAACCCGAAATACCATGCACATACCCCAGGCGCACGGTACCGACGGTGGAGGCACCGCCCAGCACCGTAGCGGCCATGGTGCCCATGTACAGTGACGGGCCGAGGTTACGGCCGGCGACCAGGTAGTCTTCGTGGGTTTTGGCGCGACGCATGCCGTAGTAGCCGAGCACCAGCATGCCGGCGGCGTAGATGAGTACGACGAATAAATCCAAAGCCATGACGGCGGTTCTCCGATTATATTTTTTATGGGCGATCAGGCGGCAGCTGGCTCGGTAAACACGCGAGCGAAAGTCAGGTACATCGTTGTCGGGGATCTGTGCGATCCCCTTGGTTGTGAGTGTGAAGACGCGGTTTTTATTGTTCTCAGCGCATTCGCCTTATCAGCGATGCGCGACGCCAGGCAGTACGCAGAGCATCTCGTACAGCAAGTTGGCGCCCAGCAACGAGGTATTGCCGGTGGTGTCGTAAGGCGGCGAAACTTCTACCAGGTCGCAACCAATCAGATCGAGGCCCTGGCAGCCACGGATGATTTCGATGGCCTGGATGGTGGTCAGCCCGCCGATTTCAGGGGTGCCGGTGCCGGGCGCCCAGGCGGGGTCGATGCCGTCGATGTCAAAGCTCAGATACACCGGGCCGCCGCCGACTTTTTCCCGCACTTCGGCCATCAGCGGCGCGAGGGAGTGATGCCAGCATTCTTCGGCCTGGACCACACGGAAGCCTTGCTTGCGGCTCCAGTTGAAGTCTTCGGCGGTATACCCCTGGGCGCGCAGGCCGATCTGCACCACGCGGTCGCAATCGAGCAAGCCCTCTTCCACGGCGCGGCGGAAGGTGGTGCCGTGGGCAATTTTCTCGCCGAACATATGGTCGTTGACGTCGGCGTGGGCGTCGATGTGCACCAGCCCGACCTTGCCATGTTTTTTGTGGATCGCCCGCAGGATCGGCAGGGTGATGGTGTGGTCGCCACCCAGGGTCAGGGGGATGACGTTGTGCTCGAGGATCTCGTCGTAGGCTTCTTCGATGATGCGCACCGCGTCGAGCAGGTTAAAGGTATTGATCGCCACGTCACCGATATCGGCCACCGACAATGAGTCGAAGGGGGCAGCGCCGGTGGCCATGTTATAGGGGCGGATCATCACCGACTCGGCACGGATTTCCCGTGGGCCGAAGCGCGTACCGGCGCGCAGCGAGGTGCCGATATCCAGAGGCACGCCGACGAAGGCGGCGTCCAGGCCCTTGGCGGTTTGCAGGTGGGGAAGACGCATCATGGTGGCGATGCCGGCGAAGCGCGGCATTTCGTTGCCGCCCAGTGGTTGGTGGAAAATCTTGTCCACGGGATTGCCTCATCGTTGTTTTGTTTATTGATGGCCGATTCTGCGAAAAGCCTGGCTTAGGAAGAATCGGCAGAGGCAAATACTTAGTTCAGATTTTTCTAAACTAAAGCCTGGGGTAAACTCCATTCAAATGTGGGAGCAGGCAAGCCAGCGCCCACAATTTAGTGTGCCCCCCCTGGAGCCCCCATGGCCAACGCCTTGCCCGACCTGAAACTCCTGCGCATCTTCGTCAGCGTCGTGCGCCACCAAGGGTTTGCCAACGCCCAGCACGAGCTCAACCTGTCGACGTCGGCCATCAGCACCTACATGAGCCAACTCGAGTCAGCCTTGGGCCTGGTGCTGTGCCATCGTGGCCGTGGCGGCTTCAGCCTGACCAGCAAGGGCGAGCTGTTTCATCAGGAAACCCTGCGCCTGTTGGGCGAACTCGAAGGTTTCGAGCAATACGCCGCTGCGTTGAAAGGCGAATTGCGCGGCACCCTCAAGCTCGGGGTGCTCGACTCCACCGTCAGCGACAAGGCCTTGCCGTTCGCCGAAGTGATTGGCGCCTACAGCCTGGAGCACCCGGCGGTGCATTTACACCTGTCGGTGATGAGCCCCTACGAATTGCAACTGGGGGTCCAGGACAATCGCCTGGACCTGGCCATCGGTGCGTTCTCCAACCGCATGAGCGGGCTGGTCTACATGCCGCTGTACCGCGAACAGCACTGGTTGTATTGCAGCAACCGGCACCCATTGTTCAACGAGCGGCGCATCCCGGAACAAGTGATCACCCAGCAACGCATGGTCGGGCGAGGTTACTGGAGCCAGGCCGAGCTGGCGCGCCACGGCTTCAAGCACAGCGCTGCCACGGTGGAAAGTATGGAGGCGCAACTGATTCTGGTGCTGTCGGGCGCTTATATTGGCTACCTGCCCGAACACTACGCCCAGGCCTGGGCTGACAAGGGCGACCTGCGCGTTTTGCTGCCGGCCACCTTCGGCTACCAGGCGCCGTTTTCGCTGATCATGCGCCGTGGCCGCAGCCGCGAGCCCCTGATCCAGACCTTCCGCGATTTGCTCAAGACCCAGCTCAACCAGGCCTGAACACACCATGTCCCGACCCCATTGCCCGCGCTGCCTGCGCCCGACCACGCACTGCCTGTGTGCGCTGATCCCCCACCTCGACAGCCGCACCCGCGTGTTGGTGTTGCAGCACCCGAGCGAGGTCGGCCATGCGCTCAATACTGCGCGGCTGGCGGCGTTGGGCCTGAACAACGCGCAGTTGGTGGTGGGGGAGGTGTTTGATGACCTGGCGACGCTATTGAACCCGCCTGGCTATCGGGCACGCCTGTTGTTTCCGGCGGATGAAGCCGAGCCGCTGCACGCCTACGCACCTGACGATCAGCCACTGCTGTTGGTGGTTCCCGATGGCACCTGGCGCAAGGCGCGCAAACTGCTGCACCTCAACCCCTTGCTGGCGGCGTTGCCCCGGGTGACATTGGCCGAAGGCGGCGTTTCCCGCTATCGCTTGCGCAAGGCGCCGGGGCCTGGCGCCTTGTCGACGGTCGAAGCGATCACGCAAGCGTTGCAGGTATTGGAAGCGCCGACGTCGTTTGAGCCACTGCTCAAACCCTTTGAAGCGCTGATCGAAGGGCAGATTGCTGCGATGGGCGATGAAGTATTCCAGCGCAACCATGGCGACCCGACATAAACCCGGCTTATGCCTTTAAGCCATAAGCACCACACTTTGCGTGATATGGCCCGCCGGCCTTTCCCGGTATGATGTGCGCCCCGCAGTCTGGATTGCGAATACGCCATGACCTTGCAGTACCCAACAATCGCCGATTGTGTCGGCAACACGCCCCTGGTCCGCTTGCAACGCATGGCGGGTGAAACCAGCAATACCCTGTTGCTCAAACTCGAGGGCAACAACCCGGCCGGCTCCGTCAAAGACCGCCCGGCACTGTCGATGATCGCCCGCGCCGAGTTGCGTGGGCAGATCAAACCCGGCGACACCCTGATCGAAGCCACCTCCGGTAACACCGGGATCGCCCTGGCCATGGCCGCAGCGATCAAGGGTTACAAGATGGTGCTGATCATGCCCGACAACGGCAGTGCCGAGCGCAAGGCGGCGATGACCGCCTATGGTGCCCAACTGATCCTGGTGACTCAGGAAGAAGGCATGGAAGGCGCCCGCGATCTTGCCGAGCGCATGGCCGCCGAAGGCCGTGGCGTGGTGCTCGATCAGTTCGCCAACGGCGACAACCCCGAGGCGCACTACACCAGCACCGGCCCGGAGATCTGGCGCCAGACCCAGGGCACCATCACCCACTTCGTCAGCTCCATGGGCACCACCGGTACCATCATGGGCAACTCGCGCTACCTCAAGGAGCAGAACCCAGCGATTCAGATCGTCGGCCTGCAACCGATGGAAGGCGCGGCCATCCCGGGTATTCGTCGTTGGCCCGAAGAATATTTGCCGAAGATCTACAACGCCACGCGGGTAGACCGCATCATCGACATGGCCCAGCGCGAAGCCGAAGACACCACGCGCCGCCTGGCTCGTGAAGAAGGCATCTTCTGCGGCGTGTCCTCCGGTGGCGCCGTGGCCGGTATGTTGCGCTTGTCCAAAGAAGTGGAAAACGCGGTGATCGTCGCGATCATCTGTGACCGAGGCGACCGTTACCTGTCGACCGGCATTTTCGACGAACCCAACTGATGGCCAAGCACGAGAGAGGCTTGCGCTTCCAGCCAACGGGCGGCAGCCGGGCCCCGCAGATCCCGGTGGGCAAGAAACAACGCCTGACCATCGAGCGCCTGGCCAATGATGGCCGAGGCATCGTGTTCTTTGAAGGCCGCACCTGGTTTGTGACTGGTGCGTTGGCCGGCGAAGAGGTGGAAGCACGGGTGTTGGGCGCCCATGGCAAAGTGGTCGAGGCGCGCACCGAGCGGGTGTTCCAGGCGAGTGAGCTGCGGCGCCCTGCGCCCTGCGCTCATGTTGGCCGCTGTGGCGGCTGCAGCGTGCAGCATCTGCCTCATGACCAGCAACTTGCCCTGAAACAGCGCATGCTCGCCGAGCAACTGTCGCGGGTGGCAGGTGTCGAACCGCAAGAGTGGGCCGCGCCGTTGAGCGGGCCGGAGTTCGGTTATCGGCGCCGCGCCCGCGTAGCCGTGCGTTGGGACGCCAAGGCGAAGCAACTCGAAGTGGGTTTTCGCGCCGTGGCCAGTCAGGACATCGTCGCTATCGATGATTGCCCGGTGCTGGTACAGGCCTTGCAACCGATCATGCAGCGTTTGCCAGCGATGCTGCGTCGCTTGAGCAAACCGCAGGCGTTGGGGCATGTCGAGTTGTTCAGCGGTTCGTCCATCGCCGTGTTGCTGCGGCATATGGCGCCGTTGTCCGAGGCTGACCTGCAGATCCTCAAGGAATTCTGCACCTTCCATGACGCCCAATTGTGGCTGCACGGGGAAGGGCAGCCGGAGTCCGTCGAGCCGGGTCAGGCCCTGGGCTTCCGTTTGGAGGCGTGGGATCTGGAGCTGGCGTACCGTCCGGGCGACTTTGTGCAGGTCAACGCCGGGGTCAACCAGGCGATGGTCGCCCAAGCCCTGCAATGGCTCGCGCCACAAGCCGACGAACGGGTACTGGACCTGTTTTGCGGCCTGGGCAATTTCGCCCTGCCACTGGCTCGCCACGTACGCGAAGTGGTGGCGGTGGAGGGCGTACAGGCCATGGTGGACCGTGCGGCCCTCAATGCCGTCAGCAACCATTTGCATAACGCACAGTTTTTTCAGGCCGATTTGTCCCAGCCTTTGACCGACGCAGAATGGGCCAAACAGGGCTTTTCTGCGGTACTCTTGGACCCACCCCGCGATGGTGCCCTGGAGGTTGTGCGCAAACTCGCCGCCTTGGGGGCCAAGCGCCTGGTGTATGTGTCCTGCAACCCAGCCACGCTGGCGCGGGACACGGTTGAGTTGGTCAAGCAAGGCTACCGGCTAAAGCGTGCCGGGATCCTCGACATGTTTCCGCAGACCGCGCATGTCGAGGCCATGGCGTTATTTGAAGCGGGCTAGGATGCCCGTTTAATCCGACTGGCCTGCGTTCTCCAGGGCCTGAACACTGCCACGGAGCTCGCAGTAAAGTCGGCGATGATTTTGGCGCATCGAAGGTGCGTCGTAGGGAAGGTAAGCAAGATGGTACAGGTGAGAGCACACCAGCCGATCAACACCGACGGCAGTATCAATCTCGAGGCATGGCTGGATCATGCCGTCAGTGTCGACCCGGCACTGGACCGTGAAGCCTTGAAAGCAGCCTGCGAGTTCGCTCGTGAGTCTGAACAGCAAGACAATGCGGCCAAGAACCTGTGGGCCGAAGGCACTTCAAGTTTTCGCACTGGCCTGGAAATCGCCGAGATCCTGGCCGATCTCAAGCTGGACCAGGATTCGCTGATCGCCGCCGTGCTCTATCGCGGCGTACGCGAAGGGCATATTCCGTTGGCCACCGTTGGCCAGCGTTTCGGTTCGGTGGTGGCCAAGCTGATCGACGGCGTGCTGCGCATGGCGGCCATTAGCGCCAGCCTCAGCCCGCGGCAGTCGATGGTGCTGGGCACCCAGGGCCAGGTAGAGAACCTGCGCAAAATGCTGGTAGCGATGGTCGACGACGTACGCGTCGCCCTGATCAAGCTGGCCGAGCGTACCTGCGCGATCCGTGCGGTGAAGACCGCCGATGACGAAAAGCGCAACCGTGTGGCCCGCGAAGTCTTCGACATCTACGCGCCACTGGCCCATCGCCTGGGCATCGGCCATATCAAGTGGGAGCTGGAGGATTTGTCCTTCCGCTACCTGGAACCCGACCAATACAAACAGATCGCCACGTTGCTGCACGAGCGGCGCCTGGACCGCGAGCGCTTTATCAGCGACGTGATGGGCCAGTTGCGTTCGGAGCTGCAGGCCACCGGCGTGGACGCGGACATCAGCGGCCGCGCCAAGCACATCTATTCCATCTGGCGCAAAATGCAGCGCAAGGGCCTGGCCTTCAGCCAGATCTACGACGTGCGTGCGGTGCGCGTGCTGGTGCCGGAAATGCGCGACTGCTACACCGCGCTGGGTATCGTCCACACCCTGTGGCGCCACATCCCCAAGGAATTTGACGACTATATCGCCAACCCCAAGGAAAACGGCTACCGCTCGCTGCACACCGCCGTGATCGGCCCTGAAGGCAAGGTGCTGGAAGTGCAGATCCGCACCCACGCCATGCACGAAGAGGCCGAGCTGGGGGTGTGCGCGCACTGGCGCTACAAGGGCACCGACGTCAAGGCCGGGTCCAACCAGTACGAAGAGAAGATCTCCTGGCTGCGCCAAGTGCTGGAATGGCACGAAGAACTCGGCGACATCGGCGGCCTGGCCGAGCAACTGCGGGTGGATATCGAGCCGGACCGGGTCTATATCTTCACGCCTGACGGCCACGCCATCGACTTGCCCAAGGGCGCCACGCCGCTGGACTTTGCCTACCGCGTGCACACCGAAATCGGGCATAACTGCCGCGGCGCCAAGATCAACGGGCGCATCGTGCCGCTCAACTACAGCCTGCAAACCGGTGAACAGGTCGAGATCATCACCAGCAAGCACGGTACGCCGAGCCGCGACTGGCTGAACCCGAACCTGGGTTACATCACCACTTCGCGGGCGCGGGCGAAGATCGTCCACTGGTTCAAGCTACAGGCCCGTGACCAGAACGTCGCCGCCGGCAAGACCTTGCTTGAACGCGAACTGGCGCGCCTGGGCCTGCCTCAGGTGGACTTCGACAAGCTGGCCGAAAAGGCCAACATGAAGATCGCCGAAGACATGTTTGCCGCCCTCGGCGCGGGCGACCTGCGCCTGGCGCAACTGGTCAACCTGGCCCAGCAACTGGTCGAGCCTGAGCGCGGCAACGAACAGCTGGAGCTGATCCCGCGCAAAGCCACTGGCTACAAGCCGGGCAAGCGTGGCGATATCCAGATCCAGGGCGTGGGCAACCTGATGACGCAAATGGCCGGCTGCTGCCAGCCGTTGCCGGGCGACGCCATCGTCGGCTACATCACCCAGGGCCGTGGCGTGAGCATTCACCGCCAGGACTGCGCCTCGGTGCTGCAGTTGGGCGGGCGCGAACCGGAGCGGATCATCCAGGTCAGCTGGGGGCCGGTGCCGGTGCTCACGTATCCGGTGGACATTATCATCCGTGCCTACGACCGTTCCGGCTTGCTGCGTGACGTCTCGCAAGTGCTGCTCAACGAGCGGATCAACGTGCTGGCGGTCAACACCCGTTCGAACAAGGAAGACAACACTGCGTTGATGTCCCTGACCATCGAGATTCCGGGGTTAGACGCACTGGGACGGTTGCTGGGGCGCATTTCCCAGTTGCCGAACATCATCGAAACCCGGCGCAACCGCACCCCATGAATAGCTGGATGGGCGCGAACTGAATTGTGTTAGCTGCTTCATGTGGGAGCTGGCTTGCCTGCGATAGCATCACCTCGGTTTAACTGAAGCACCGAGTCGCGAGCATCGCAGGCAAGCCAGCTCCCACATTGGATTTTCAGCGGAAAGAGATACGATGTATTCACTCGAAGACCTGCTGCACCTGATGAGCCGCCTGCGCGACCCGCAATACGGCTGCCCGTGGGACATCAAGCAAACCTACGCGACCATCGTCCCGCACACGCTGGAGGAGGCCTATGAAGTGGCCGACGCCATCGAGCGCGGCGATTTCGATCACCTGCAAGGTGAGTTGGGCGACCTGCTGTTCCAAGTGGTGTATTACAGCCAACTGGCGTGGGAAGAAGGGCGCTTCGAATTTGCCGGCGTGATCGACGGCATCACCCGTAAGTTGATTCGCCGGCATCCTCACGTGTTCCCAACCGGCGACCTGTACGCACCGCTGGATATCCCGCAGTTGAGCGAAGAACAGGTCAAGGAACGCTGGGAGCAGATCAAAGCTGAGGAGCGCGCAGAAAAGTCCGACGCTCCCGAGCAACTCTCCCTGCTCGATGATGTGCCCACCGCCTTACCGTCGTTATCCCGTGCGGCCAAATTGCAAAAGCGCGCCAGCCAGGTCGGTTTCGACTGGCCGTCCGCGTTGCCGGTGGTGGATAACGTGCGCGAAGAGTTGGACGAAGTGCTCGAAGCCATGGCCGATAACGACTCGGCAGCCATCGCCGATGAAGTCGGCGACCTGCTGTTTGCCGCGGTCAACCTGGCCCGTCACCTCAAGGTCGACCCGGAAACCGCCTTGCGCGGTGCCAATGCCAAGTTCGAACGACGTTTCCGATTTATCGAACAGGCATTGCGCGATACACACCAACCCATAGAAGATTGCACCCTCGAAGAGTTGGACGCCCTCTGGGGCGAAGCCAAACGCCAGGAAAAGAATGTGTCCAGCTGCGGTTGAGCAGTTGCCTAAGTGAGTAAGCACCATGAGCCTTTCCCTTCGCGACCAGTTGCTCAAAGCAGGTCTGGTCAACCAAAAGCAGGCCAAGCAGGTCGGCAAAGAGAAACAGAAACAGCAGCGCCTGGTCCACAAGGGCCAGGCCGAAGTCGATGATACCCAGGCGCGCCTGGCCGCTGAGGCACACGCCGAGAAGGTCAAGCGTGACCAGGAGCTGAACCGTCAGCAGCAGGAAAAAGCCGAGGCCAAGGCGCGTACCGCCCAGGTCAAGCAACTGATCGAGACCTCGCGCCTGCCCAAGCTGACCACCGAGGACTACTACAACTTCGTGGATGACAAGAAGGTCAAGCGCCTGTCGGTCAACACGCTGATGCGCAACAAGCTGAGCAACGGCTCCCTGGCGATCGTGCACCACGGTGGCGGCTACGAGGTGATCCCGCGCGAAGCGGCGCTCAAAATCCAGGAGCGCGCTCCGGAGCGTATCGTGCAGCTCAACATCCTCACCGAAAGCCAGGTGCCGGATGAAGACGATCCGTACGCCGCTTACCAGATCCCTGATGATCTGATGTGGTAAGCCGCTGGAAATGACAAACCCCGCCAAAAGGCGGGGTTTGTGTTTTAAGCGTGCAGCACCAGCCGGTTACCAATCCACTGCGTAACTCAGGCTGAAGGTACGACCCTCGGCATTCGGGTACGGTGCGCGGGCGTTGGCCTGGGCGAACATGTTCTGGTAGTTGCGGTTGGTGAGGTTGTACACCGCACCTTCGAGGCGGCCTACCGGTAGCCTTACCGAGCCCAGCAGGTCGACCAGGGTGTAGCCCTGGATATCGCGGCCGTTGTTGTCTTTGGCCGCCGCGTCATAATTGGCCAGGCGCATACCCTGCAAGCGCAGGCTGTAGTCGTCACGCTCATAGCCGACAAAGGCTGTGGTCTTGGCGGGGGAGATGCGGGTGGCAGGCAGGTCGATCCACTTGCCGTTCTGCTGGGTCTCGCCTTTGGCGTAAGCGTAAGTACCGCCGACGGACCATCGGTCGCTGATGTTATAGGTCAGGCCGGTTTCGACGCCACGCACGCGTTCTTTCTGATTGATCAGGCGCAGCACACGATCATTGGCATCATAGAACTGCGTGACATCCGAGGTGTTTTCGTACGCGGTGACACTGGCCTGCCACTTGTCCCAGTCGCCACGCCAGCCCAGCTCGTAACTATCGACTTTCAAGGCCTGGGCATTGAGGTCCTGGATATCGTATTTGCTGTTCACGTCACGCAGGAAGCGCTGGATATCCGGTAGGGAAAAGCCCTGGCTGAAGTTGACGAACACATCCTGGTTGTCGGTCAGGTGGTACACCGCACCGAGGTTATACAGCGTGTCATCGTATTTGAGCGTGCCACCGGGCAGTGTCGCGCGGTTGCCGGTCTGGACGATTTCGCCATACGCGATGCTGTCGGAGACTTTACTCTCAATCCATTCGCGACGTACGCCACCGCGCAAGGTCCAGTTGTCGATGTCGTAGGAGAGCTGGCCAAAGATGGCTTTGGTGGTGGTCTCGATATCTGGACCCAGTTCGAACGTGGTACCGGTTTTCGTGTAGGTCAGGCCATTGACCCGGTATTGGTCGCCACGCTGGCGTGAGGTTTCATGGTCGTAGTCCGCGCCCCATACCAGGTTGCCCGTTGCCGGGCCGATGTCCGGCATCTGGGTCTCGATCGCCGCACGCAGGCCGTAGACGTCCTGCACGCTGTTGTTATCTGACACGCCTGCCCGGCCTCGGGACAGGTCTGGAAAGAACAGGGCGTCGGCCCGCCGCCAGTAGCTTTCGATCTGCAGGCCCTGGCCGTAGAAATCCTTGTCGGCGTAGTTGAGGTTGACCGCCTGGTTGTGGGTGTAGGGTTGGTCGCCCAGGTCCAGGCCTTTTACGGCGACTGCGTTGCTGGTGATGCGGGGGTTCTTGGTGTAGCGGGTGTCTTGTTCGTCCTTGTAGTCTTGCAGCGACAGGCTGATCTTCTTGTCGTCATCAAGCTCATAGCCGAAGCGACCTTGCAGGTCGTAGGTATCGGTGTCCATGTTGCTGCCCTGGGACGTGTCCTGGGGAATGCGCTTGCCATTACCGTCGAACTGATCGTTGCGCTGCACGGTGTTGCCCGAGAGGTACCAGTCCACCGGGCCCTTGCGCCCGGTGGCGCTTTGGAACGCCTGGTAAGCGAACCCCTTGTGGCTGAGGTTGTTACCGGCGGTCATGCCGATCTTGCTGCTGAACGCCAGGTCTTCACCTTGGTTGCGTTTGGTGATGATGTTGATGATGCCGCCCGATGCGCCTGCGCCGTAGACACTGCTGGCACCGGAGATCACTTCGATACGCTCGATGCTTTCCGGTGCCACGCTGTTGAGCTGGCGGAAGTTATCGCGCGTGGCGTTTTGTGAAACCCCATCGATCAGGATCAGGGTATTACGCCCGCGAAGCGTCTGGCCGAAGTTGCTCATGCCGCCGCTGGAAGGGGCAATGCCAGGCACCAGTTGGCCGAGGATATCGGCGACCCGACGTCCTGCCCCGGTCTGCTGGCGGATTTGCGCTTCATTGATCACCTGCACTGAGCCTGGAATCTGCGCAATGCTGGTTTCGCTGCGCGTGGCCGATACGACTGTTGCCTGTAATTGCAGGCTGGTCGGGGCTGCCTGTGTCTGTTCTGTCTGATCGGCCCAGGCGGGCGCACTCATCGAGCCGAGAAGCGGCAGCAGAACGGCCAATTGCGATTTATTCATGGGTTTGTCTCAGAGTTATTAGAAGTATTGACAGAAAAATCGGGTGTCTCAGGCGCTCGCGTATATGAACGGATCGCGCGGATACTCACGGCGGCCAATGCATAGGTCAGTGCGACCAGCCAGAAGCTGTGCGCCAGGCCCACCCACCCCATGCCGATACCGCCTATCAAGGCGCCGCACAGCGCACCTGCTTTGGCGGCGCTGTTACCCATGCCCAGGGCAAAACCCTGCTGGCTGGACGCGACGGTATTGGCGATCAGCGTGTAGGCCACGGGCAGCAAAGCTCCCTGCCACACGCCCCACAGCAACCGGCTGGCGATGAACCCCAACCATTCACTGGCCAGCGCCGTGCAGGCCAGCGTGAGGGCGCAGGCCCAGGTGACCCATTCGATGATGCGCAGCGTATGTGCTGGCTGATGTCGATCGAACAGGCGGCCCCATAACGGCGCAGACAGTGCTAGGGTCAAGGCGCTGGCGCCATAGCTGGCGCCGATCAGCCACGCGGGCGCCTGCAAAACCTCGGCAACATATAAAGCGTAAAACGGTTGCGGCATCATCCTGGCTGCCTGGATCAATACGATGATTCCCAACATCGCGCCAAGCCAGCCTTTGGGCAGTGCGACAGGCTTCGATGGGCGGGCAGGTCTGGATCGTGGTGAGTCGCTGGGCAAGAACGCGCTGATTATCGCGCACAATAGGCAGACGGCGGTGGCGCTGTAGCACAGCAATGCGAAACCGGATATGTCCATGAGCCAGCCGCCCAATACCGGCCCGGCCAGGGAGCCTACGGCAGTGGCTGATTGCAGCCTGGCAAGAATGTGACCCCGTCCGCCGTCGCCGCAGCAGGCCAGTGCGTAGGCTTGGGCAGCTGCAATGAAGCCGGCCAACGCACCTTGCACCACGCGGATGACCACCAGCCACCACGGATCAGGCGTTATCGCAGCCAGCGCCTGACACACCGCCAGTGCCAGCAACGCGCGGATGATCATGGGCTTATGGCCGGTACGGTCGCCCAGCTTCCCCCACATGGGCGTGAGGATCATCGCTGCCATCATCGGCCCGGCATACACCAGCGAAGACAGCAGGCCGGTGTACTGAGCATTGGCAACGCCCAACAGCGTCTGGATTTGCAGCGGCCAGAACGGTCCGCTCATTTCCATCGCCCCCATCGACACCAACTGAATCACCACCAGCAGCCGCAGCGCTGTGTTGTTAGTCGGCATTGGCGGCCGCGCTCAACGGGTTGGGCAGGCGCCCGACGATATCGGCATGACTCTCCAGCAGACGCATGCGCATGAACGACTTGGCCGGCCACGCGTGCTCCAGCAGTGCTTCGCGCTCGGTGGCCCAGCGCTGCGGATCAACCTGCGAGCGCAGGTCGTCAAAACACTGGCTGACCTGAGCCGACAGTTCATTCCAGAGCAGCGCCTGGGGGATGTCGAAGTGGCGCGCGGCAAGCAGGATGAGCTCGCCCAGATGGCACATGAATACGGTGTGCAGCAGCTTGTCCCTTACGAAACCTGCGTCGTCGTACAGCGTCATCTTCGGGTCGTGCAGTTCAATGTCCAGGCCGTGGGCGTGCAAGGTTTTGCGGTCGATACGGATATCGCCGAAATCGCGTAACAGCAGGCGGCTCAATTGCCCGCCTGCGGCCATGACCATAAAGGAGTTCTGCTGATGGGCCTCGAATGCAACGCCGTAGCGCAAATACATGCCCAGCAGCGCCGGCACACTGATCGCCGCGTACTCATGGAAGAAGGCGAGCATGGCCGCCGCGTCATCCTTGCCTTGGCTCAGGCGCACCCATTGGCGCAGCAGCGGCTGGCCGTGTTGATCAATGGCAAACAGGCTGCCCACCGGCACGGCCATTTCCCCGGGCTGGAGCTGGCTATGGGGATTGTCGCGATAGAGCACCGCCAGGTGGCGGGAGTGCTCGTCATTGGCCGGCTGTGGCTTGAAATGCACACCAATACGCTCGGGAACGATGCTGAGGATTTTCCCAATCGCAGGCTCGCGCTCCAGGATGGCCAGCAGCAAATGGCTGATCCGTGGGCCCATGCGCGCCGAGCGCGGTGAGACGGTGCGCTGCACGCTGGTCAGTCGCAGCGACACGGGCAGTTTGACCATAGGCGCATCGCAACGCCCTTCAGGCAATACGGTTCTGAATGACATGGTGGGGTGGGCGGTAAACGCGACGATATCGGTCAGCACCAGCAGTTTGTCGCCGATTTCGTTGGCGAACAGTTGGGGCAGTTCCTGGCGTGCCTGCCAAGGGTGGGCGGGCAATGGCAGATAATCGCCTGCCTGAAGGCCCTGTGCTTGCAGGACTGCGGTCAATTGCTGTGCCGCTTGCGGGAAGTGCTCGCTCCACCACTGCCAGTAATCGGCGGTACCGGCCAACTTTTCGACATGGGCAAATTGGCGATGCAGCGCGCACAGCAATACCGGAAAGCGTGCTTCGAATTCCGGCGAGTAGTCGATGACTTGCTCGGTATTCAGGCCTAGCTTGGTCTTGTAGTTGGGGTGCCATGGGTGACCCAGTGTTCCCCATTGTTCAAGCACGGAAGTCGGGTTGATAACGCTCGGGCTGTTCTTGAGATGACTGAGGAGATTGTCTTGATACACCGGGTCCATGGACGCATGCAGCTTGAGCGTCCATTGCTCATGGAAGGCTAGGCACAAGGTGTCGTTGATGAAGCTGTCGTCGATCTCGACGTTGAGGCGGTTGAGCACTTCCCGGTCAGCAGGCGACTCAAGGCTGGCGTTAAGTAACGTCAACAATTGTGAGGGAAATTGGATTTTCTGTTCGGGCTGGCCTTCGCGCAACAGGATGACTTCGCCGCGCAGGTCCCAGCTTGCCATGCGGCCAGGACGCAAATGTTCGAAACGTAGTCGGGCTTGGCAAGGTAGTGTCAGCGAGCAATGCCCCTGTTCGTCATAAAGGAGGGTGCTGGGGGCCAGCAGGCTTTCACGAAACAAAGCTTGGATCAGGCGTTGGAAGCTACGTTCGGCGGCGGGTGCCAGCGTATTGATCAGGGCTTGGAGGCTGACGTGGCTGGCCTGAAATTGCGCAGTGGCAAGTGCTTCGCTCCAGCGTTCCAGTAACGCGTTTTCTGGCTTGCTGCTATTTCCATGCATCTAATTGATTCCCTGATTCGTGAGCCTGAATGAAAAGCGAACGAATGATATCGAGAATCATTATTTGTGTGTGTTTTTGTTACATTAATTTATGGCGATTATTGACAAAAAAACCGCGCTCCAAAGGCGCGGTTTCTCGTAAACGGCCCGGCTGCGTGGGCCGGGCGTCCACATGATTTCAGAGCTTCAGGAGCTTTTTGCCTGGCGTTGCAGTTCGAGAGTTTCGAGCTCGTTTTTATAGTTGTGGGCGTCGCTCTCGTTGTGAAACATGCCGACCAATACGTCTTGCTGATGGACATCCCAGATGTGAATCCCGTGGCCTACTGCTTCATGGGACATATGTTCATCGTCGCGTTCAGTTACTTTTACAGTCATCTGCTTGCTCCAATCTCTGGTTGATCTGCGGCAAGTCGTCGCAGGCCTCTGTTATATGATTTGTTAGCTTGCTAAGTAAACTGATTTTGCGCGCAATAATTCATTGCGGGGAACGCAACAATGCTGCAGGCCTTGTAAACTAAGGCATTGCGTCGCCAGCGCAGCGGCTTTATGACAAAAGTTTCATGTTCAGGTCGGCTAGGTTGACCTCGGCACCGCTATCGCAGGCAAGCCAGCTCCCACCTTGGAATGCATTCCACTGTGGGAGCTGGCTTGCATGCGATAGCGGGAGTGGCGTCCCCTAAAAATCCCAGGCAAAAAAAAGCCCCGCATTCAGCGAGGCTCTTTTCCGGTGCATCAGCAATCAGCTGCCTTTGACAGCCTTACCGTCAACGGTGCCATCCTGCAGCATGATGTTGTATTCCTTGCCGTCAGTCTCGACCTGACGCAGGGCAACCAGGATGCCGCCCTGGTCCTTGGCAAACCACATCTGGGTGATGCGCTTGCTCTGCGACGGGTCGCGCACGCGCTCGACCTTGATCGCGTCGATCGAACCGACCTTGGTCTGGACCTTTTCCGAGCCGATCACGCGGAAGTCGTAGGTATCGGTATCAGTACCCTCAACCACGCGGTAGCTCATGCTCTTCTTGCCGGCGGCAACATCGCGTTGCAGAGCAAGCTGGTAGGTGGACTTGTCGAGCATGCCGCTTTCGAGAGTGACATTGACCGGGTCTTTGTTTTCAAAGCCGGTGACTTTTTTAGCGCTCTGGTCGAAGTCCAGGTTGATCTTCTTCGCCTTGCCCAGGCCGCCGCGTTCGAAGCTGTAGCTCTTGGGTTGCAGGGTGTCCTTGTCGAACAGGATCACGCTGGTTTCGGTCAAGCTGGCAATCATCATCGAGGCCTTGAAATTCAAGGTCCAGGTACCGTCGCCATTCTTGCTCAGGCTGCGTTCAGCCGAACCGCTCATGGGCAGTTGTTTCCAGTCGGCGGTGTAGCTGACGGAGAAGGGGTGAAGGTCTGCCGCTTGTACGGCAGGCAAAGCGAACAGCGCAAAAGCGAAAAGCAGGGCGCGACGCATAAAATCTCCTAGGTTCGAATCAAGTGGCCGCTGGCCGCGAGTAACTGGCCGTCCAATAATGCACCCTGGTCGCCAAGAATCAACCGTCCTTCGGCAAACCAGCGAACAGCCAGCGGGTAAATCCTGTGTTCCTGGGTATGAACCCGTTGCGCAAGCGTCTGCGCCGAGTCGCCTGACTCTACCGGAACCACTGCCTGTACGACCAGAGGCCCGCCATCGAGTTCCTCGGTCACAAAGTGCACGCTGCAGCCATGCTCACTGTCGCCGGCGTCGAGGGCGCGCTGGTGGGTGTGCATGCCTTTGTACTTGGGCAGCAGGGAAGGGTGGATATTGAGCAGGCGTCCTTCGTAGTGCCGGACGAAATCTGCGCTGAGGATGCGCATGAAACCGGCAAGGACCACGAGTTTGGGGTTGAAGGCGTCGATCAGTTCGATCAAGGCGCTGTCGAAGGCCTCGCGACCGTCGAACGCCTTGTGATCCAGGGAGCGAGTATCGATGCCCGCGTCACGGGCGCGTTGCAGACCGTAGGCGTCGCTGCGGTTGGAAATCACCGCAGCGATGCGCACCGGGCTGTCGCCGGTGCGCGTGCTGTCGATCAGGGCCTGCAAGTTACTGCCGGTGCCGGAAAGCAGCACCACGACATCACAGGTCTGGGGCATCAGTGAGCCTTGAGGTTCTTCAGTTCAACCTGGGCTGCGCCTTCGGCGGCAGTGGCGATCTGGCCAATGACCCAAGGTTGCTCGCCGGCTTCACGCAGCACGTTCAGTGCGGTTTCAACGTGTTCCTGCGCAACGCAGATCACCATGCCCACGCCGCAGTTGAGCACGCGGTGCATTTCGGTTTCGTTGACGTTGCCTTTTTCCTGCAGCCAATCGAAGACAGCCGGGCGCTGCCAGCTGGCCACGTCGACAATCGCCTGGGCGCCTTTTGGCAGTACGCGCGGGATGTTGTCCAGCAGGCCGCCACCGGTAATGTGGGCCATGGCCTTGACGGCGCCGGTGTCCTTGATCAGCTTGAGCAGTGGCTTGACGTAGATGCGGGTCGGCGCCATCAGCAGGTCGGTCAGTGGCTTGCCGTCGAGCTGGATGTTCTCGATGTCGGCGCCGGACACTTCGATGATCTTGCGGATCAGCGAGTAGCCGTTGGAGTGCGGGCCGGACGATGGCAGGGCGAGCAGGGCGTCACCAGCAGCTACTTTGGAGCCGTCGATGATCTCGGCTTTTTCCACCACACCGACACAGAAGCCGGCCAGGTCGTAGTCTTCGCCTTCGTACATGCCTGGCATTTCAGCGGTTTCACCGCCGACCAGGGAGCAACCCGACAGTTCGCAGCCAGCACCGATGCCGGTTACGACCTGGGTCGCGGTCTCGACATTGAGCTTGCCGGTGGCGTAGTAGTCGAGGAAGAACAACGGCTCGGCGCCGCACACCACCAGGTCGTTGACGCACATGGCGACCAGATCGATGCCGATGCTGTCGTGCTTGTTCAGGTTCAGGGCCAGACGCAGCTTGGTGCCCACGCCGTCGGTGCCGGACACCAGTACAGGCTGCTTGTAGCCGGCCGGGATTTCGCAGAGGGCGCCAAAACCGCCCAGGCCACCCATGACTTCAGGGCGCGCAGTGCGCTTGGCGACGCTCTTGATGCGTTCGACCAATGCTTCACCGGCGTCGATGTCTACACCGGCGTCCTTGTAGCTCAGGGAGGGTTGCTTGCTCATGATCCAGGCCTTTAGGGGGGATTTCTGGGTAACGACCGGGCGGGCGGGGGCTTTTGGAAAGTGCCCTGCCGTTGACGGTCTGCGAAGGCGCGCGATTTTATCAGGCTTGAGGGGCAGCGGCCATCCTCGGGCCGACGGGCAGGGCATATGAGTTCAAAAAAATGCAAATCGGGCCGGTAATCGTGCGTATTAAGGTATAGCCTTGAGCTCGCTAGCGTTATGACAGTATGAAAACTTACCGGGACCTTGTGAATGTTTTACCGGTCGCTGTGTCACAGCCTTGCCAAACCGAGATCACGCGGTCTGTTCCAACCGCTAAATTTGTCGTTCGGGAATCTTCCATGCGTCTGTGTAAATTCTTCTTTGTAGGCTGCTTGTCGTTGGTCAGCCTGGCGAGTCATGCCGAAACCCTCAATGGCCTCTATCAAGTACTTGAACCAGTCAGCAGCCAGTCGCCCCAAGAGCGCGACCAAGCCACCCAGCGTGCTGTGCAGACCCTCGTGATCCGCCTGACCGGCGACGCCAAGGCCGCCGATGGCCCTGGCCTGGCGGCGATCCGCAAAGACCCGCAACAAATCATCAGCCAGTACGGCTACGACGCCGGCCCGCCAGAAAGCCTGCAAGTGGACTTCGACCCGGTCAGCACCGACCGCGCCTTGCGGGATGCGGGCCTGTCGATCTGGGGCAGCAACCGGCCATCGATCCTGGGTTGGTGGCTGAACGATTCAACTGAAGGCAGCAGCCTGGTCGGCGATGGCCAGGCCGTTGCCCAGGCCCTGCGCCGGGCCGCGCAACACCGGGGTCTGCCGCTGCGCTTGCCGCTGGGAGACCTGGATGAACAGGTAGTCGCCACCGCGCCGAACCTTGAAAGCCCGGACGCCACGCCTTTGCGCGCAGCCTCCGAGCGTTACGGTGCCGATGCGTTGCTGGCAGTGCATGCGCGTCAGGAGGGTAGCCAGTGGCAGGCAAAATGGCGCTTGTGGCTGGGCGACAAGGCTGAGGAGGGTACCGCTCAAGGCGCTGACACTGCCGCGCTTGCCGACGCGGTATTGCTGGCGGTCAGCCAAAAGCTGGCGCCGCGCTTTGCGGTCAAGCCAGGGGTGAGCAGTGAGCAACTGCTTGAAGTGCAAGGCATGAACCTGGAGCGCTACGCCGCCCTGGGCCGTTTGCTGGAGCCCTTTGGCGGCCAGCCGCAGTTAGTGGATGGCACCCGGATCGTGTATCGCGTCAATGGCAGCGCCGAACAACTGCGCACCCAACTGAGCCTGGCCAAGCTGCAGGAAATTCCTGCTGGCGAAGCCCCGGCCCAGCCAGCCGTGATCGATGGCACGCAACCGGCTGTTGCACCTGAGCCCCAGGCGCAACTGCGTTTTCGTTGGTAAATAGTGTTCCTCCTTCTATATAGAAGAAGGGCGTAAAAAACAGATGGAGTGGTTTATGGCGGATACGCGTCGTTGGGTGTGGCTTGGCGGGATTGTCCTGCTGTGCGGTTTTGTGTTCTTGCTGCATTCGATCCTGACGCCGTTCCTGGTGGCGCTACTGCTCGCCTATCTGTTCGATCCCGTAGTGGATCGCCTGGAAAAAGTCGGCATGTCGCGCACCTGGGGCGTGATCACGGTGTTTGCGCTGTTCACGTTGATCATCACGGCGCTGGTGTTGATATTGGTGCCGATGTTGGCCAAGCAGCTGTTTCGCCTCTATGAGCTGGCGCCGCAGATGCTCGACTGGTTGCAGCACACGGCAATGCCGTGGGCCCAGTCCAAGTTCGGGCTGGCCGATGGCTTCTGGAAGTTCGACAAGGTCAAGGCAGCTATCAGCGAGCATATGGACAAGACCACCGATATCGTCACGGTGGTGCTCAGCCAGGCGACTGCGTCGAGCCTGGCGCTGATCGGCTGGTTGACCAACCTGGTGCTGATCCCGGTGGTGGCGTTCTACCTGCTGCGAGACTGGGACATCATGATGGCCAAGATCCGCAGTCTGCTGCCTCGTGACCGCGAAGAGCGTGTTGTTTCCCTGGCAGCGGAGTGTCATGAGGTATTGGGTGCGTTCGTGCGTGGCCAGTTGCTGGTGATGCTGGCCCTGGGGGTGATTTACGCTGCTGGCCTGATGGCGATCGGCCTGGAGCTGGGGCTGTTGATCGGCTTGATCGCGGGCTTGGCTGCCATCGTGCCGTACATGGGCTTTGTGATCGGCATCGGTGCGGCGCTGGTGGCCGGGCTGTTCCAGTTCGGCGGCGACCTGTACCCGATGCTGGGGATTGTCGCAGTGTTCATGGTGGGCCAGGCCTTGGAAGGCATGGTGCTGACGCCACTGCTGGTGGGCGATCGGATCGGCCTGCACCCGGTGGCAGTGATCTTTGCGATTTTGGCGGGTGGCGAGCTGTTCGGCTTTACCGGCATCCTGTTGGCGCTGCCGGTGGCGGCGGTGATCATGGTGCTGGTGCGCCATGTGCACGACCTGTACAAGGATTCGGACGTGTATACCGGGGTGGATGAGCCCGAGTTGTAATCGCGGTGTCACAAACCCGGCCCTGGCCGGGTTTGTTGTTTCTGGCGCCGGGGTGCGTCAAACAAACTGCGTAAAACCCCCGGGTTAACGCAAACCTTTGATTTTGCTTGTGGTCTGCTGCATTGTGCGCCCGGCGTCACGGGTATAAACTTTGCAAACTTTACATAGAGGCCACTAACGGTTCGATGGGAGCCGTTCAGTCAGCATGAAACCGATTCAGCTGCCCCTAGGTGTGCGTCTGCGTGATGACGCTACCTTTATCAATTACTACCCAGGCGCCAATGCCGCTGCACTCGGCTATGTGGAGCGGCTTTGCGAAGCCGACGCCGGGTGGACTGAAAGCCTGATCTATCTGTGGGGCAAGCATGGCGTGGGGCGTACCCACCTGCTGCAGGCCGCATGCCTGCGTTTCGAGCAGACGGGCGAGCCGGCGGTCTACCTGCCCTTGGCCGAATTGATGGACCGCGGGATCGGCATCTTCGATAACCTTGAGCAATATGAACTGGTGTGTCTCGACGACCTGCAGGCAGTGGCCGGCAAGCCGGAGTGGGAAGAGGCGCTGTTTCATCTGTTCAACCGCCTGCGCGACAGCGGCCGGCGCTTGCTGATCGCTGCGTCCACCTCGCCGCGTGAACTGCCGGTAAAGCTGGCTGACCTCAAGTCGCGCCTGACCCTGGCGTTGATCTTCCAGATGCGCCCATTATCCGATGAGGACAAGCTGCGTGCGCTGCAACTGCGCGCTTCCCGTCGTGGCCTGCACCTGACCGACGAAGTCGGGCACTTTATCCTCACCCGTGGCACCCGCAGCATGAGCGCGCTGTTCGATTTGCTTGAGCAACTCGACCAGGCTTCCTTGCAGGCACAAAGAAAATTGACGATCCCTTTCCTGAAAGAAACCTTGGGCTGGTAAGGTCTTGATTTTCCGTGTAACGGCATTTTCAAGGCGTCAGAAAACCTGCGTTTGAGCCCGAAGGGCTACGCAACTGAAGCGAGAAATGGAATCACGGCTTAGATGGCATAGTCGAAACGATAAGTCACATAGATCGCGATTGAATTTGCAAATCGATGTGATAGAGGGCATAGTCTCGGCTTCTTTACACATCAGCCACGGTCGTGCCCATGCTAAATCGCTTCGCACCCCTCGTGCCTCTCGCACTCGTTACCCTGTTGTTTGGTTGCGCCTCCCACCCTCAGCAGGTGGCAGAACAGCAAAAACCACAGGTTCAAAATCAGGCAAAGTTCGTTGCTGCACAGTCTGCTTCTGTTTATGAAGAAGAGGTGGCAACCGAAAAAGAACTCGCCGAGTTCTCTGACAGCAAGCCTTACCAACTGCCTCTTCTGGCCGACAGCATCCTTGAGCGCGGCATGTCCTTGATCGGTACCCGTTACCGTTTCGGCGGCACCTCGGAAGCCGGTTTTGATTGCAGTGGGTTCATTGGCTACCTGTTTCGTGAAGAAGCTGGCATGAATCTGCCGCGCTCTACGCGCGAGATGATCAACGTGAATGCACCGTTGGTCGCGCGAAACAACCTCAAGCCCGGTGATCTGCTTTTCTTTAGTACCAGTGGTCGCGGTCGTGTCAGCCACGCCGGTATCTACCTGGGCGATAACCAGTTTATTCACTCCAGCAGCCGCCGCAGTGGTGGTGTTCGGGTCGATAACCTCGGTGACAGCTACTGGAGCAAAACCTTCATCGAAGCCAAGCGTGCACTCGCCATGGCTCCGACTACGGTTACCGCTAGTAAGTAAAGTTAAAGTGATACTTGAAGTTTGACGTGTAAGCGCTAGAATCCCTGGACATTGTTGTCATCCGTTCGCGCGAGCTTTGCTTGCGCGTTCTGGTTTTCAACGTTCGGCAGCGAAAGCCGCATCCAGACCAGGATTGTTCTGCACATGTCGACCTCGGCCCGCCTGATGCTTATTGTTTGCGCCGCGCTGCTCAGCGCCTGCGCCAGTCGTACACCGCCGCCCGCGCCCGTCGCGGTCAAGCCTAAGCCGGTGTTCAACTATGCCACCCAAAATTTCTCGCCTGCTGCCGAAGACGTGCTCTTTCGTGCGCTGGGCCTGGTCGGCACGCCATATCGCTGGGGCGGCAACACACCGGACTCGGGGTTCGATTGCAGTGGCTTGATCGGCTTTGTATTTCGCGACGCTGCCGGCATCTCATTGCCGCGCACCACCCGTGAATTGATCGTGATGCGTGCCCAGGACGTCAGCGAACAAAACCTGCAAACCGGCGATCTGCTGTTCTTCGCCACCGGTGGCGGTTCGCGGGTCAGCCATGCGGGCATCTATGTGGGCGAAGGGCGCTTCGTGCATGCACCGCAGACCGGCGGTACGGTGAAGCTGGATACGCTATCCAAAGCGTATTGGCAGAATGCCTACCTGAGTGCCAAGCGCGTGTTGCCAGGGAATCTGGCGCGTAACCCCTGAATCAATAAAACTCCAAAATGTGGGAGCGGGCTTGCCCGCGAATGCAGTGTGTCAGTCAACGGCTTAGTTGGCTGGGCCACCGTAATCGCGGGCAAGCCCGCTCCCACATGGGTATGTGGTTATTTACTTAACAGCCGACACCCGCCAAACCTTATTGCCCACATCATCGGCCACCAGCAAATCCCCCTGCTGATCTATCACCACGCCGACCGGCCGGCCCATGGCTTTCTCATCGCTATCAAGAAACCCCGTCAGCACATCCACCGGTTGCCCTTTCGGCTGGCCCCCTTCGAAGGGGACGAAAATCACCTTATAGCCACTGTGCGGCTTGCGGTTCCAGGAGCCATGCTGGCCGATAAATGCGCCATTACTGAAGGGGGCCGGCAGTTTGCTGCCCTCGGCGAAGGTCAACCCCAGCGAGGCACTATGGGGGCCTACCGCATAGTCGGGAGCGATGGCCTTGGCGACCATGTCCAGGTTCTGCGGGGTCACACGCACATCTACATGCTGGCCGTAATAACTGAAAGGCCAGCCGTAGAAGCCGCCATCCTTGACCGAGGTGATGTAATCCGGCACCAGGTCACTGCCGATTTCATCGCGCTCGTTGACTGCCGTCCACAGCTTGCCGCTCTGGGGTTCCCAGGCCATGCCGTTGGGGTTGCGCAGGCCGGAGGCAAAAATGCGGTGTTGGCCGCTGGCGCGGTCGACTTCCCAAATGGCGGCGCGACCCTGTTCGGCTTCCAGGCCGTTTTCGCCGACGTTGCTGTTGGAGCCGACGCTCACGTACAGCTTGCTGCCGTCCTGGCTGGCCACCACATTTTTGGTCCAGTGGTGGTTCAAAGGGCCACCGGGTAAATCCACCACCTTGGTGCCTGGGGAGGTGATCGCGGTTTCACCTGGCTGATAGGGGAAGCGCAGCAACTTATCCGAATCGGCCACGTACAGGTCGTTGCCCACCAAGGCCATGCCAAACGGCGAGTTGAGGTTCTCCAGGAACACCGTACGAGTTTCTGCCACACCGTCATGGTCGGCATCGCGCAGCAAGGTAATGCGGTTCGGGCTCGGCACGCCGGCGCCAGCGCGGTCCATGACTTTTTCCATCACCCAGCCGCGCACGCCTTTGGCATCGTCCGGCTTGGGCGGTGCATTGGTCTCGGCGACCAGCACGTCGCCGTTGGGCAGCACGTAGAGCCAGCGCGGGTGGTCCAGGCCTTCGGCGAATGCGGCCACTTGGGTGCCGGCGGCGGCGACGGGCTTGGCGCCTTTGGGCCAGCCGATGGCCGGGGCGATATTGACGGTGGGGATCAACGTCTTGTTCGGCTCCGGCAGCCGGGGCGAGGGCCCGGTGCCGTCGGCGACCTGCAGGGTCGAGCTTTCGCCGCACGCAGCGAGGCTACCGGCGAACATGATCAGTAGGGCAAGTCGGGTTTTAGGCATGGTTTTCTCCTTGATACCTGTAGGGGTAGAGAAGCACGAACGGCGGATGGTTCAAGTACAAGGCCAGCTTTAATTGACGCTCCACCCCCAACCCACTAACCTTCGCGGCTTGTTCCAGGTGCTCTGTGGCGTACGCGTCGACGGAGTGAAACAGGGAAGCCGGTGAGCGAGCGCACTTGTACACAGTGCTGCCGCGATTCCGGCGCTGCCCCCGCAACGGTAAATGAGTCAAGACGGTGCTGTTTGCCACTGTGTCGCGTGCGATATGGGAAGGCGCGCCCTCGGCTGCTTGCTATCAAAAGCGCCACTCATGAGCCCGGAGACCGGCCTGGATCATCCAACAGCATCACGGTGGGCGATGCTTGGCTGTCTGTTGTTTCTTTTTCCTGCCCGCCGTTTTTGTCCAGCCCCAACGGAGAGCTGCCATGACTGATTCCCCCGACCGCGACGAACGCCACCTGGCGCGCATGCTGCGCAAAAAAGCCGTGATTGACGAGCGCATCGCCAATTCGCCCAACGAGTGCGGCCTGCTGCTGGTGCTGACTGGCAACGGCAAAGGCAAGAGCAGTTCGGCGTTCGGCATGTTGGCCCGGGCCATGGGCCATGGCATGCAGTGCGGTGTGGTGCAGTTCATCAAGGGGCGTAACAGCACCGGCGAAGAATTGTTTTTTCGCCGCTTCCCCGAGCAGGTGCGCTTTCACGTGATGGGCGAAGGTTTCACCTGGGAAACCCAGGATCGCCAGCGCGATATCGCCGCTGCCGAAGCGGCTTGGGCAGTGTCCCGGGCCATGTTGAATGACCCTTCCATCGGCTTGGTGGTGCTGGATGAACTGAACATCGCCCTCAAGCACGGTTATCTTGACCTGGACCAGGTACTCAGCGACCTGCAAGCCCGCCCGCCCATGCAGCATGTGGTGGTCACCGGCCGTGGCGCCAAGCCTGAGCTCATCGAAATGGGCGACACCGTCACCGAAATGGGCATGCTCAAGCACGCGTTCCAGGCCGGTATCAAGGCACAGAAAGGCGTCGAACTTTGAATCAGCCCCGTCATTGCCCGGCCGTACTGATCGCCGCTCCGGCGTCCGGCCAGGGCAAAACCACGGTCACCGCCGCGTTGGCGCGTTTGCACCGCAACCTGGGGCGCAAGGTGCGCGTGTTCAAATGCGGGCCGGACTTTCTCGACCCGATGATCCACGAGCGTGCCAGTGGCGCGCCGGTGTACCAGTTGGACATGTGGATGGTGGGCGAGCAGGAAAGCCGCCGCCTGCTCTGGGAGGCCGCGGGGGAGGCCGACCTGATCCTCATCGAAGGCGTGATGGGCCTGTTCGACGGCACGCCTTCCAGCGCTGACTTGGCGCGGCACTTCGGTGTACCGGTGCTGGGCGTGATCGATGGCACGGCTATGGCCCAGACGTTCGGCGCCCTGGCCCTGGGGCTGGCGCGCTATCAGCCCGACCTGCCATTCGCCGGCGTGCTGGCCAATCGCGTCGGCACCCTGCGCCATGCGCAATTGCTTGAAGGCAGCCTCACTGAGGGCTTGCGTTGGTACGGTGCATTGTCCCGCGAGACCGGCATCGAACTGCCCAGCCGCCACCTGGGCCTGGTGCAAGCCAGCGAACTGAATGACCTTGATATACGCCTGGATGCCGCCGCCCAGGCGTTGGGCAGCAGTTGCGAAGTGGCCCTGCCGCCGCCGGTGACCTTTGCCGCGCCGCACGTGATCGAAACCGAACCCTTGCTGGCCGGTGTGCGGATTGCCGTGGCCCGTGACGAAGCCTTTGCTTTTACTTACGGCGCCAGCCTGGATCTGTTGCGGGCAATGGGCGCGGAGCTGAAGTTCTTCTCACCGATCCATGATCGCCAATTGCCTGAAGCGGACAGCCTCTATTTGCCCGGCGGGTATCCGGAACTGCACCACCAGGCATTGTCGGCCAATACCTCGATGCTGGACGCCATTCGTGCTCATCACGCCGCTGGCAAACCGCTGCTCGCCGAATGCGGTGGCATGCTCTATCTGCTCGACTCGTTGACCGATGTGGAGGGTGAGCGCGCCGAACTGGTTGGCTTGTTGCAAGGTGATGCGGTGATGCAGAAGAAACTCGCGGCCCTGGCGCTGCAAAGCGTCGAGCTGCCGGAGGGGACCTTGCGTGGGCATACCTATCACCATTCCCTGACTAGTACCGAATGGGCGCCGATTGCCCGTGGCCTGAGCCCTAACGGCGGGCGCGGTGCCGAAGCGGTTTACCGACAGGGTCGTTTGACCGCCTCCTATGTGCACTTTTATTTTCCGTCGAATCCTGGCGCGGTGGCCGCGTTGTTTGCGCCCGACCTTGAGACCGCTATCGCAGGCAAGCCAGCTCCCACAGTTGACCCAGTTGCAAACCAATCCAATGTGGGAGCGGGCTTGCTCGCGAAGAGGCCATGACTGACAACGCATTCCCCCAAGCCGACCGCGAAGCCGTCTACCGCGCCATCGCCGAACGCCGCGACATGCGCCACTTCCGCGGTGGCAGCGTCGCGCCTGAACTGCTGCAGCGCCTGCTCCACGCTGCGCACCAGGCGCCCAGCGTCGGCCTGATGCAGCCGTGGCGTTTTATCCGCATCAGCGATCGCTCGTTGCGCAGCCAGATTCAACAGTTGGTAGAAGAAGAGCGCGTACGCACCGCCGAAGCATTGGGCGAGCGCTCCGATGCGTTCATGAAGCTCAAGGTCGAAGGCATCAACGATTGTGCCGAGGTATTGGTCGCCGCCTTGATGGACGATCGCGAGCGCCACATCTTCGGGCGCCGCACCCTGCCGGAAATGGACATGGCCTCGCTCTCCTGCGCCATCCAGAACCTGTGGCTGGCGGCGCGCGTGGAAGGGTTGGGCATGGGCTGGGTTTCGCTGTTCGACCCCCAGGCCCTGGCCGAGTTGCTGGGTTTGCCACCCGGCGCAAAACCCCTTGCAGTGTTGTGCCTGGGGCCGGTGGCCGAGTTTTACCCGGCACCGATGTTGCAGCTTGAAGGCTGGGCCGATCCGCGACCGCTGAGTGACATGCTGTATGAAAACACGTGGGGAGTGAGTCAATGAGTGTGGCCTTGCTGTGTGTGGCTGCGGTGGCGCTGGATGCGCTGCTCGGTGAGCCCAGGCGCTGGCATCCGCTGGTGGCGTTTGGCAATTTCGCCGGGCGCATCGAGCAACGTTTCAATACTGGCGGGCGTGGCTGGCGCAGCCATGGTGTGACCGCGTGGTTTATTGCGGTGGTGCCGCTGACCCTGCTGGCCACGGCGTTGTCGTGGGCGCCTTATATCGGCTGGCTGCTGGAGATCCTGGCGTTGTACTGCGCCCTGGGCATGCGCAGCCTGGGCGAGCACGTGATACCAGTGGCCCAGGCCCTGCGCCGTGATGACCTGGACGAGGCGCGTACACGTGTGAGTTACCTGGTCAGCCGTCAGACCAGTGAACTGGACCGTACTGAAGTGGCCCGCGCAGCCACCGAATCGGTGCTGGAGAACGGCAGCGATGCGGTATTCGCCGCGTTGTTCTGGTTTGTGGTGGCCGGTGTGCCGGGCGTGGTGCTCTATCGTCTGAGCAACACCCTGGACGCCATGTGGGGCTATCGCAATGAGCGCTTTGAGCGCTTCGGTTGGGCAGCCGCCAGGATCGATGATGTGCTCAACTATATTCCTGCGCGCTTGGTGGCTTTAACCTACGCGTTATTGGGTAAAACCCGCCTGGCGCTCAAATGCTGGCGCACTCAGGGCCCGACTTGGGACAGCCCCAACGCCGGCCCGGTGATGGCGGCAGGGGCCGGTGCCTTGGGTGTGGAGCTCGGCGGCGCGGCGATTTATCACGGCGAGGTGCATCAGCGCCCGCCATTGGGCGAAGGCCCGCCGGCCGACGCCGATTCCATTGATCGCGGCTGGCAACTGGTGCAGCGCGGCGTATGGCTGTGGCTGCTGGTCCTGTGCGTGGGGGCGCAAATCTATGCTTGAACATGGTGGTCGGCTGCGTAAGGCCGCGATTGAGTACGGCATTGCCGAAGCGGATTGGCTCGACCTGTCCAGCGGCCTGGCGCCCTGGCCGTGGCCGATTCCCGAGATTCCCTTGCGTGCCTGGGCGCGTTTGCCGGAAACCGACGACGGATTGGAAAAGGCTGCCAGCGAGTACTACGGCGCCGGCCCATTGTTGCCGGTGCCGGGCTCTCAGGCCGCGATCCAACTGCTGCCGCGCTTGCGTCGTTCCGGCAAGGTCGGCGTGCTTTCGCCCTGTTACGCCGAACACGCCGAAGCCTGGCGCCGCGCCGGTTATGTGGTGCGCGAAGTGCAGGAGCAGGAAGTCGACTTCTTTCTCGACAGCCTCGACGTGCTGGTCGTGGTCAACCCCAACAACCCCACGGGCTTGAGCCTGAGCCCGCAACGCCTGCTGGACTGGCATGCGCGGTTGGCCCAGCGCGGTGGCTGGCTGGTGGTGGACGAGGCGTTCATTGACGTGACCCCGGACTTGAGCCTGGCCAGCCATGCCGATCAGGTCGGCTTGATCGTACTGCGCTCATTCGGCAAGTTCTTCGGCTTGGCCGGCGTGCGCCTGGGCTTTGTGCTGGCCGAGCGCAAGTTGCTCAAGCTGTTGGCCGAACAGGTCGGGCCCTGGGCCGTCAGTGGGCCGACGCGGGTGTTGGGCCAAGTGTGCCTGCGCGACACCGACGGGCATGCGCGCCAGCGCAGTCGTTGCATCGCAGCCGGCCAGCGTCTGTTCGAGTTGCTTGAGCGCCGTGGGCTTCAACCGCACGGCGGCTGCGCATTGTTCCAGTGGTTGATTACTCCCCACGCTGAACGGCTGTACGAATTCATGGCCCAACGCGGCATCCTGCTGCGCCTGTTCGTGCACAACAGCAGCGTGCGCTTGGGCCTGCCCGACACCGACGCCGACTGGCTGCGCCTTGATGAAGCCCTGGCCGCCTACAAGGACGCCACATGACCACGTTGATGGTGCAGGGCACCACCTCCGACGCCGGTAAAAGCACCCTGGTGACTGCGCTGTGTCGCTGGCTGGTACGCCAAGGCGTCGCGGTGGCACCGTTCAAACCGCAGAACATGGCGCTCAACAGCGCGGTGACCGCCGAAGGCGGCGAGATCGGCCGCGCCCAGGCGGTGCAGGCCCAGGCTGCCAACCTGGCGCCCCATACCGACATGAACCCGGTATTGCTCAAGCCCAACAGCGACACCGGCTCCCAAGTGATCATCCATGGCCGTGCGGTCACCAGCATGAATGCCGTGGCCTATCACGACTACAAAGCCATTGCGATGCAAGCGGTGCTGGCCTCCCACGCGCGTTTGAGCCAGGCCTACCCGGTGGTGATGGTCGAAGGTGCGGGCTCCCCGGCCGAAATCAACCTGCGCGCCAATGACATCGCCAACATGGGCTTCGCCGAGGCGGTGGACTGCCCGGTGCTGTTGATCGCGGACATCAACCGCGGCGGCGTGTTTGCCCATCTGGTCGGCACCCTGGAGCTGCTGTCGCCCAGTGAACAGGCGCGGGTCAAGGGCTTCATCATCAACCGTTTTCGCGGCGATATCGCGTTGCTGCAACCAGGGCTGGACTGGCTCGAAGCGCGCACCGGCAAACCGGTCGTCGGCGTGCTGCCCTACGTGATGGACCTGCACCTGGAGGCGGAAGACGGCATCGACCAGCGCCAGATCGACAAGGCCGCCCAGGTGCTCAAGGTGGTGGTGCCGGTGCTGCCGCGCATCAGCAACCATACCGACTTCGACCCGCTGCGCTTGCACCCCCAGGTGGACTTGCAGTTCGTCGGGCCGGGCCAGGCGATACCTGCCGCTGACCTGATCATCCTGCCGGGCTCGAAAAGCGTGCGCAGTGACTTGGCCTATCTGCGTGCCAATGGCTGGGACACCGCCGTGGCGCGGCATCTGCGTTATGGCGGCAAGGTACTGGGGATCTGCGGCGGCTTGCAGATGCTCGGCGAGCAGGTCCATGACCCGCTGGGTCTGGAAGGGCTCGCGGGCTCCAGTGCCGGCCTTGGGTTGCTGGCGTTCAGCACCACCCTGGAACAAGAGAAACAACTGCGCAATGTGCGTGGGCGTCTGGTATTGGAAGATGCCGACGTCAGCGGTTATGAAATCCATGCGGGGGTGACCTGCGGCGCTGCCTTGGCAAGCGCTGCGGTCCTGCTGGACGATGGCCGCAGCGATGGCGCGCAGAGCCCTGATGGGCAAATTCTAGGCACCTACCTGCACGGCCTATTCGAGACCCCGGCTGCGTGCAGCGCGTTGCTGCGTTGGGCCGGGTTGCAGGATGTGCAAGAGGTGGATTATCACGGCTTGCGCGAGCGCGATATCGAGCGGTTGGCGGACTTGGTGGAGCACCACTTGGACACCGATTTGTTGCGCAAGCTATGTGGGATCTGACGGTGCTCACACGACCCAACTGTGGGAGCGGGCTTGCCTGCGATAGCCATGTGTATCTACACAACGCTGTAGTGCTCAACGGTAACCACGATGCGAAGCGAGCCGCCCTTGATCTTGACCTGCTTTTGATCTTGATCTTAGGCGCCCCGTTAAACCACGCTGGCCGGAATTCGACAGTGATTTGGGGGGTAAACCGGCAGGGATGCCG